>CAZIFW010000186.1:0-1527 GCA_964538275.1 uncultured Bacteriovoracaceae bacterium | reverse complement strand
TCCGTGGTCGTAGGAAATTTGAGAGGATCTGTCCCTAGTACGAGAGGACCGGGATGGACGAACCTCTGGTATACCAGTTGTCACGCCAGTGGCATGGCTGGATGGCCACGTTCGGAGCAGATAACCGCTGAAAGCATCTAAGTGGGAAACTGACCTCAAGATAAGATTTCCCAAGGGGTTAACCCTTGTAAGGGCCGTTGTAGACTACAACGTTGATAGGTTGGGTGTGTAAGTCCAGTAATGGATTCAGCTAACCAATACTAATTGCCCGATTGGCTTGCTAAGTGCTTTTCTTTGGTAACAAAGAAAAGGACACAGATTGTGTATGTGTGCATGAGTTGCAGCATCACGAATTAGTGGCAAACAATTTATGTCATCATTCTGCAAAGCTCTAAGGAGTTTTGTAGAGTGGTGGCGGAATAAATAAACTAGAACAAAACTAGTCATCAAATAGCCGTTAAGCTGTACATTGAAGTTGACCAACTCTGTTGGGCGCTTTATGTATTAGCCTTCTCAATTAATTTTGTTTCACGAAGCGTAAGCTTCATGATTCATGTGACATGAAAACAGTCACTCTATTCTGTAAAAAGAATATTGTGGTTTATAGTTTGGGGTGTCCATGGAGCAGGGGAAACACCGGATCCCATTCCGAACTCCGAAGTTAAGCCCTGCATCGGTGATGGTACTGTACGGGAGACCGTGTGGGAGAGTAGCACGATGCCCCATTTTTTGTAGGCCTCAGTTAGAGAGTAAAATCTCTGGCTGGGGCCATTTTTTTTGTCTTTTTTGCCGATTTCACGGCAATATTCTTTTTTAACTTTTGCATCGTTGAGTTACGCTTCAGGAAATCAATAAACTTCTATGAATCATAATTTAATCAGAGCCTTTTTCTTTTTTCTATTTCTCAATTTTTCTCAGGCAGAATCTTTTACTGAGAGGTTCAACTCTTTTGCGGTGAGTCCGGAGAAGATTTTTTATACTCCTCAGATATCTTTAGAAAAGGATTACTATAGCGTGGGTCAGCTCAAAGCGTGGCAACGTTATTCTAAAGAAGAAAGTCCTGCGAACTTTTCTTACAATGGTTACATCCTTTTTGCGGATCCTTTTCATGAAGGACATAAAAAGATTTCATTTCTACTAGGAGCTGATTGCTCGGGTTTTGTTCATCGTCTTTATCAAATGATGGGTGCTGATTATCCATTCGTAAAAACCCGGCACTTTTTAGCTTATGCCAATAACAAAGAACGTCCTGAAGGAATAAATGTTTGCATGTGGGAAAACTTCAAAAAAAGTTTTGCTTCTGTGAAAGCTGATGAACTGCAAATAGGAGATGTGATGATATATGGCACTACACTCGATGAGTTTGGTGAGCGTGGCCATATGGGTATAGTAGCGTCACTCAACCCCTTTGCTGTGCTGCAATCAAAATACAAAAAGGGATATATTCAAGAAGAACTAAATTTTGAGAATTTTTTAGCAGAAAAGAAGCCGCGCTTTTTTAGATTTGTAGGCACAATGCGCGAAGTT
>CAZIFW010000185.1:0-1538 GCA_964538275.1 uncultured Bacteriovoracaceae bacterium | reverse complement strand
TGATTTTCGTTCAAAAAATATGGGCTTTATTTTTCAAAACTTTAGACTTCTTCCTCACTTAACTGCATTAGAAAATGTACGCATACCCTTAGAAGTTTTAGAAGAAGCTCAATCCGAAGAACGTGCACGTGCAATGCTTGAACGCGTGGGTTTATCGCATAGAATGAACAATCTTCCCAGTCAGTTATCTGGGGGAGAGCAACAGCGCGTGGCCGTGGCAAGAGCATTTGTAACACGTCCTAGAATTTTGTTTGCCGATGAGCCAACAGGAAATTTGGATTCAAAAAATGGACAAGCTGTTCTAGGGATAATGAAAGAACTTCACGATGAGCACAAATCTACATTAGTAGTAGTTACTCATGACCCACATGTGTCTTCTTTTGGTCAATTTAAGCTTCAATTAAAAGATGGCGCACTTGTATCGGAGTTATAGATGTTAAGTCGCTTAGCAAAATTTTTATATCCTAAAGAAGGTAAGTTAGATCGCTCTTTGATTTTGTTAGCTCTTAGTCTTTCTTGTGGAATAGCAGCTCTTGTAGCTTTAGAAACTTTCTCTAGACGAGTTGAAGGCACTGTAAGTCGCGATTCTAAAAAGGTTCTCGCGGCAGATTTTCAAATACGATCTTGGCGTCCCTTTGATGAAAAGGTTTGGGAAGCCGTAACTGAAGAAAAAACTCAAGGTAACACAGTACTTTTGAAAGATTTTGTTTCTTCCTTGTCTTACACGGTGAATTCACAAGTTCAGATATCTACTGTCTCAGCACGAGCTGTAGAGGGAAGCGCATATCCGTTTTACGGAGATTTTATTTTAGAGCCTAAGATTGCTCTAAATTCTTTAGACTCAGAACCTAGCATTTTATTGGATAAAAGCTTTAAGGTGCGGGGTTTAAAAGTTGGCGACACTATTCAACTGGGAGAGGCAACATTAAAGGTCTTGGCTTTTATAGTAGAAGAGCCTCAAGCAGTGATGGGAGCTTTCTCTTTAGGTCCTCGTGTTATTTTTTCTTCGAAGTGGATTGAATCCACAAAACTTATAAAAGCAGGCTCTCGTGTTTATCATCAGCTTTTGATTAAAACACCACTTACAACGGAAGCCTTTGAAAAAAAGTTTCGTGCAAAAGCCCCAGATTTACATTGGCGTATTATGACTCCTGAGGGAGCCAGTCGGCAAGTAGAACGCGTTTTAGATCGTATGCGCGGATTCTTATCATTTGTTGGAATTTCAAGTTTGTTTTTGGGGGCGATGGGTCTCTTTATGGTTTTTCGCTCGCAGTTTTTGAGAAAGCTACCCTCTTATTTAACTTTAAGGTGCATAGGTGCCAAAGCTAAATCAATTGTTCAAATTGCAGTTTTAACTTCGTTACAGGTAGCTCTCTTGGGATCTTTTTTAGGTATTTTCCTAGGACTCTCCATAGAGTCTGTTTTGGTATATTTTGCACGCAATCATTTCGATGTGGATCTCGGCGGAGTGTCTTGGATTCCCTCCTTTGCATGGGGAATTTTACTTTCTCTTTTATGTGTAGGGGTTTCGGTTTTTT
>CAZIFW010000184.1:0-1548 GCA_964538275.1 uncultured Bacteriovoracaceae bacterium | reverse complement strand
TGATTATTGATGGCTACAACAACACCTGTTGATCCTAAATCGCAGGAAAAGAAAAGTTTTTCTGTTTCTATAATGTTTTTATGAACAACAATGCGGGGTTTTGCCCGCAAGTTTTCAACATCTGGCACGAGGCAAGAAATGTTGGTACGAGGTGTGGCTTGGCAAGAAAGCCTCCAGCCGGCATTAAGTTCTGTTTCGCTAAAAGCTTTGCGATCCGCATTTGTGATACCAACAAAACCTTCTTTAATTTTTACACGGCATTTAGTACACGAACCTGCGCCACCACACGCAGCGTTTACGGGGATGTCTGCGTTTTGCAAAGTGCTTAAAAGTCGATGACCTGAGTTCACAATCAATTCGTGTGTTTCGGCTCTTGCTTCGACTTTGATTTTCATTTTAAAGACCTAGCTTTAATAATTCTAAAGCAACTTCAACTTTGTTGAGGGGGGCACTTATACAGAAACCCTCGCAACTCCCATAAAGTTTTTGCATGGTTTTATGAGCAATTTCTAAACCGCGTTTAATGGCTTCTTCAGGATTGTCGTTAGCTTTGGCCATTTCATCTAAAATATATTGGGGTACGTGAATGCCAGGAACTTCGTTGGCAAGAAATTCTGCATTTCTTAAACTCACTAAAGGCCAAATCCCTACGATATGAGGTTTTGATGTTTTTTCAGTTTTATCTTTCCAACGAAAAAAAGAGTCTGCATCAAAGATAGGTTGAGTGATGGCAAAATCTGCTCCCGATTCACACTTGTATTTCCAGCGTTGTACTTCGAGATCCATGTTAATGGCAGTTGGGTTAGTAGCCACTCCAATTCCAAAATTTGTACTTTGGCCAAGATTGTCTCCACTGGGGCTTACGCCTCGGTTGAGGCAGTCAATCATGTAGGTCAATCCAATAGAATCAATATCGTAAATCGCAGTTGCTTCGCGATTATTTCCAAGTTTGGGAGGATCTCCAGTTACAATAAGCACATCGCGAACTTCATTGATATAGGCTCCCAAAAGATCAGATTGCAGCGCAATTAAGTTACGATCCCGTGTTGTGAAATGAGGCAAAATTTTTATTTTTCGAGTGGGATCACGATTTACATAAGCTGCTAAGTGAAGCGATCCAATGCGTGTGCTGGCTCGTGGACCATCAGGTACGTTGATAAAATCTACGCCCGCATTTTCAATAAGACTAAGATTCGTAAGAAATTTTACTAGGTCGGGGCCTTTGGGTGGTACAACTTCTATGGAATATACTTTTTTTCCGCTGCGAAGCTTTTCACCCATTCTAGATTCTTTACGATCTTCCCAGGGACGGGAGGGGCTTCGTTCTTTTTGAGACAAAGGGGCCGTGTTTTGTTGCATCACTTCAACACGCTGAGAGTTGAGCATTTGCACTGAGTTTTTAATAGCTCTTATGTGCTGAGGTCCCATTCCACAACAACCACCCACACCCAAGGCCCCTGCTTCAACAAAGCGTTTAGCGTATTTTGCAAGATAGTCGGGGCTCGTCATGTAGAAGTAGCGACCATTAACATGATTGGGAACACCCGC
>CAZIFW010000183.1:0-1567 GCA_964538275.1 uncultured Bacteriovoracaceae bacterium | reverse complement strand
TATTACAAAGGATTTACAGAAAAAGGGTCAAAAGGTGGGTAAAAATCGTGTAGCAAAAATTATGCGCCACAACGGTTGGCGGGCTAAAGGCGCTCGTAAATTTAAAGCGACCACCAATAGCAAACACAACCTGCCTGTTGCCTCTAATCTTCTAGAACAGGATTTTGAGGCAAACCATCCCAATCAAAAATGGGTATCCGATTTAACGTATATTTGGACAAACGAAGGTTGGTTATACCTAGCGGTTGTTCTAGATCTTTATTCTCGCATGGTGGTGGGTTGGGCAATGGGAGAACGTATGACAGCCTCTTTAGTCAGCGACGCATTGCAAATGGCCATATGGCGTCGAAAAAAACCAGAGCAAGTTATCGTTCATTCAGATAGAGGGGTTCAATACTGCTCACGGGAATATCAAGCATTACTAAGTAAAAATAATCTTATTTGTAGCATGAGCAAAAAGGGAGATTGTTATGATAATGCTGCCATGGAAAGTTGGAATGGTAGCCTCAAAGTAGAAGCGGTCAATGGTGAGCGTTTTGAAACGCGCCATCAGGCGATGCAACATATTTTCGATTACATTGATGTGTATTATAATCGCCAGCGTTTGCATTCAAAGCTAGGCTATCTGAGTCCTGTTGAATTTGAACAAAAACAAGTTGCTTAGTAAGGTGTCCGTTTTTTTGGGGTAAGATCAGCTCAAGCTTACCCCGCTTTGTTTAACATTTTGCGTGGTGTCGTGGATGCTAAAAGAGAACTCAACGACAGATTTATTTTAACCGGATCAGTCAGTCCAGAATTATATAAAAGGTCTTTCTGCTACATTGGTAACAAATTGGCAACCACATTATTATCGTACTCGTGGTGGAGCTGAAATCGACTTAATTTTAGAAGGTCCTTTTGGTGTGTTGCCCATAGAAGTTAAATATGGTTCTAAAACTACAGCAAAACAACTTCAAAATTTAACCGCCTTTGTGAAAGAACATCATTTACCCTATGGCTTACTGATCAATCAAGCTGATGAGGCCGAACGGCTCAATGATTTTGTGTTTTAATTACCAGTGCGTTACATTTAAAAAGCTGACTGATCTACTTATCATTTGTAACTGAGCTAAACTAACCGCTGACTCTTTTTTTGATACTTAAGCATATCTGTTTGTAAAAAAATTGACAAAAAAAAATCTAAATGTTAAAAAGCTCTCGGATATTTGATTATAACTAAAAAAAGGAGTTTTGTATGTCTAAAAATAAACCTAAAACTATCCCTTCCCAGTTACTCCGAGCTATTGCTGCGGGAATAAAAGAAACGGTTACTACAGCTGATTTTCAACGGACTAGAGAAGTAGAAATTGCAGGAATTATTAAGTAAATTTCTTTATTTTTTTCTTCTGTTTCCTTTTGGGGTATTAGCAAATACAGCGCATGTTGTACATTATGATATTTCCGATTTTGAATCTAAGATTCAAGTTGAAATAAAAATAAAATCAACTGCGCACCCTCTTGAGATTCATTTACCTCATGAATATGCTGAAGTTCGAGATTTAGAAAAAGACATTTCAGATCTTTCTAT
>CAZIFW010000182.1:0-1572 GCA_964538275.1 uncultured Bacteriovoracaceae bacterium | reverse complement strand
ATTTTTCCGTCTTTATCAACTTTGATGGCTTGAATGTTTTCGCTTCCCAATCCTAAAGCAAGAGCAGCTTTTTTAAATGAGTAATGAGCTTCGCTTGAGACAAAAACTCTAATTTTACTGCCATCCATGCCTTTCTTTTTTGCATCTGGAAAAGCTCTATGGCGAGCACAGTGAAGTGCCATGAAGTTTGCTGCGCTTCCTCCAGGTACACTTATTCCTTCAGATTGTTTCCATCCAATAAGGTCAGCAAGCTTTTGAATAATTTCAGATTCAATTGCAGAAAAAATGGGGCTAGCTTCGTGGGTTGCAAGAGTGGTTTTGCTTTGAGCCACGACTTCTTCGGCTAACAATGTTACCGGAGAGATTCCCGAAAAAAGTTGATTCATAAAATAAGGAGAGTGAGTGCTAATAGACTTTTCTTTAATGAAATCTAGAATTTTTTTAAGTTCGTTTATTTGAACAGGGTCTTGAAGGGATATCTTGTCCTGTAAAAGTGATTTTTCAACTTTAAACGTTCCTGATTCAGAATGCTCTTTGATTTTTGGAGTGTAAACGTGAAGAGTTTTTCCAGTTTCAGAGAGGCATACAAGGTGATGTCTAGCGCCAATGGGTGTACTTGCAATTTGGCCAACTTCTAATTGTTGAACTTCAGTTTTTAATCCTAAATCTAAGCGATTTTCGAAAAGTCCTTCTTGAATGAGGACAGCACAGTTGCTCCAACCATGATTGTGAAGCTCGGTATGATTAGCGTTTGTCCATCGAATACTGACCACTTCAAAAGCATCGCAGTGAAAGAGAACTTCTCTTAAGGGGCCTTGTGCCTTGTTATTTTGCATCATTTTCTCTTTTCAATACGTTATTGCTTGATAATTTTTTTAAGTTGGGAAAATTGCAGCTTTAAAATAATTGCTGAAGAAATAAATACAATACAAGCCAAAGCAAATAGAAGTCCTCCGTCGTTTTGCACTACAATTCCTAAAACGAATAGGTGACTTAAGATAGCGCCGGAAATAATGCCAAGGCTTAGTAAGGCTCCTAAAGCTTGAGTGGGTGAGTAGAGCAAAAGAAGGGCTGCGATAAGTTCGGCAATACCAGATAGCCAGCGTCCCCATGGTTCCATTCCTAGGGTAGAGAATATAAATTTTGATTCTTCTGCTCCTGTGAATTTAAAAAAAAGTGTTTGAAGTAAAATGACAGAAGCCAGAATTCTAAGGCTAAGTATTATTTTAGATTTCATTTATGGCTCCTTGTTTTTGGTTTCTAACCAGTTTTTATCTGCAGTACTAAGAAAAGCAGAGGGGCTTTTATTTTTTGTGTTTTGCCACTTCGAACGAGTGTCTGCGAAGAGGCCATTGTAAAAAAGTAATAGTCTTCCATCTTGAATTAGAAAACTTTCGGGATCGATTTCTACTTTAGATTTAGAATCAGCAACTGCATAAGCACACCATCCGCCAAACTGGGGTGCATATTTTTGAGGATTGCCTTCAAAGAGTTGTTTGTTGGATTCACTACTAAATAAATAGACAGCTCCATCGTGTGTAGCTTTTATGTTTGCGTTACCTTTTTGTGCTT
>CAZIFW010000181.1:0-1617 GCA_964538275.1 uncultured Bacteriovoracaceae bacterium | reverse complement strand
AGTCGTAAGCCTGAAGATCGTTCGAATGCGAGTACTTGGGTTTATAAAAGCTGGATGTATCGTATTTTAGGAGATGTCATCTCTGCAGGTGATATTCGCAAGGGTAAAGAGATGCTCGGGCTCTCAAATGCAATTTACGCGCAACTTGAATCAAAAAAACTAATCAGTGAAGAACTGAGGATCATGTTTGCATCGCTCGACTTTTTGATTGAGGGCGAAGTAGGAAAATCATTTGAAGAATTAAAAAAATTAAAAGAGCCTTCTTTGGCTGCAGAAATTTATAAAAGAGAGCTTTCGTATTGGGCAACTCTTGGTGGAGCCGAAGAGGCGTCTAGCGCGCCCCTTTCTTTTAATGAACTGAGTGAACTTTCTTTAAAGTATCAGTTTGAAGAAGAGCTTAGGCAAAAAGTATCTAAAAATGAATTCTCTTCCGGGTTTATAAAAAGCGCAGAAGATTCTTTAGCTCAGGACTCTCATTCTCTTTTAACGTGGTATTTAATTTCAAAGTATTATTCTGAAAAATACCAAGGCGGTCCTGCCGTTCCCAATAGATATTTTTTTACAGGTCTTTGCCAACTTTCACTATGGCCGAGAAGTTTACAGGCTATGTACTGGAGAACTTACTCGCAGTTTTTAACTAAAAGTGGCTCTAAAGATGCTGAGCGCTTGAGCGTTAGTGCGGATTTAATTGAAGTGGGAGAATACGACAATAATAGTGCTTCAGTAGATATTGATGACCCAATTTTTCGTTTCACCGCACTTTTAGAAAACTATCGAAAAGCGTTTGAACAAAATGAAATGAATCCTGTTGAGTTGGCCTCCTTTGAGATTCTTTCTGAAGCGTCTCTAGATGCAAAAGATAATCTTATATCAGTCTTAGTTTCCCCTCTTCTAGATAAAAACTGGAGCTTGGCAGAGCGCAGACTCCGAATGATGGAAAAAACTTTTCCCTTTGATTTTGATGTCAAAACGCTTCGAGTCTGGCTTGAGGGTGAGCGCTTTAGATTTGAACGTGCCCAAGAAATACTCACGGACTCTTTTGGATCTGGAAGTGGAAATGACTATTTAAGAGCCGAGGGGATTTTATATATACTGGGTAGAGATTATGAAGGTGGAGTTGAAACATTAAAAAAGTTTCAGGAAACAAATGCGCAAGATGCGCTCTCTCATTTCTTTATTGCGAGAGCTTCGTTCGAAACAGAAAAATATACAGACTGTGTGAGGCATTCTCAGCTAGCTATGATGAACAGCACTGGGCCGTTAAAACTAAGAAGCCAAACAATGAACTACCGATGTCGAGTTTTGGCGCAGCTTGGAGTAGAAGATGCTTTGCGTGAGTTTGGTCAATTTGTAAGTCAATTTCCGTACACTTCTATTTCTCGCGAAGAGCACGTGCGTGCTTTAGTGGATGCAGATCGTAGCCAAGAAGCCGTAAAAATTGCAGAAAAATATGTAAAAGATCATCCGCAAAGTGCATCGCTTAAGGTATTGCTGGGTGAAGTTTACGAAACACGAGATAATTTAAATGAAGCACTTGCTATGTATAATGAGGCGAGGCGAATGGATTCTAAAAATGTTAGATCAGCCATTCACATCGCAGATTTGTTTTATAAAGAT
>CAZIFW010000180.1:0-1628 GCA_964538275.1 uncultured Bacteriovoracaceae bacterium | reverse complement strand
CCGCTCTCTTTGTAGAAAGTATGGATCTTCTTCATAGAGACAAACAAGCAGCTTGGTTTGCCTCTGAAGAAGGCGCACGAATACTCGTATGTAGCGAAATGGGTAGTGAAGGTAGAAACTTTCAATTCTGCCATGACATGATTCTGGTAGATTTACCCGATAACCCAGACTTATTAGAGCAGCGAATTGGTCGCTTAGATCGTATTGGTCAAAGCGAAGACGTAAAAATTCATGTTCCTTATGAAAAAAATTCTGATCTTCATTTCTTATTGAGACTTTATGAAGAGGTTTTTGGAATTTTTACTAAACCCTGCCCCTTTGCGTTTAAAGTTTTTGATCGGATTCAAGAATTACTCCCTAAAGATTTAAGTGCTTCTTGGAAGAAATTTCGAGATAAGGCCGTAGATATCTACGAAGAAGAAGAAAAAACTTATCTTAAAAAAGTCCAAAAGAGTGTAGATGACCGTTCCTTTAATGCCCAAAGGGCCCAAGAAATACTTCACACCATTAAACGTTTTGAAAAAAGCGAGCTGAGTGACGTTGTTTTTGAAGGCCTTATGGAGCACTTTGGAGTCAGTCACGACGACTTTGGTTTAGAGCGTACAATCAAGCTTGGCTCAGAGTCTCTTATGTTTGTAGAAAACTTTCCACACTTAGGAGCCTTTGAAGAAAAAGCGATTACTTTTGATCGCAATATTGCTCTCTTAAGAGAAGATATAGAGTTTCTTACTCTTGAGCACCCCCTTTACCAAAGCACATTGGATTATTTTTTTGGCCAAGAAAGTGGCTTAGCTGGAGTCAGTTTTACTAAAGATGTGCCCGCAAGAAGCTTTGCACTTGAAGCTTTTTTTAAACAAAAAGAGAGTGTTTTTGTTGATGAAAAAGGTCAAGAACTTATTTTTAGTCGCAAAATTGAGCTCTCCAAAGAACGAAAACTAAGTCCTCAAGATGCTCAAAAAATGTTTACAATGTTTGGAAAACAATTCAAAGAAGTGACAGATAAAGCACTTAAAATAGCGGCCAAAAAACATAAAGAAGTAAGCTTAGACTCAATTCATATTTATATTGGACTTGGATAAAAACGCTTACCCGTTGCCGTCGTTTGCCAAGCGCTCTGCAGTTTCAAAAAGAGTTTCATTCGCAGATCCTAAAAAAACAGGATTCAGCGAAAGTGGCAACCACTGCTTTTTAAGCGGCACCAAAAGCTTAGACCCTTTAGCAGTAAAACGAGAAAGGTCTTCTGCTAAATTTAAAAACTGATCTGGATTCATAACTATAATTTTTTCAGCAATCTGAAAAATACCAGAGGGAACTTTTCCTTCTTCAAGAGATTTTATTTTTTCATTCCAAGATCTCATAAGTTTTTGAAACTCTTTTTCATTAAACTCTGGCTCTGATGCTTTAGCAGAAGCATTTGAAGTAGTGTCGGGCTTAGATGCCACTGCTAAGTTAAGAGAAAATAAAAAGATAAAGACTAAAATAATTTTCATTATGACTTCCTCATTATAACATAAACACCTAATACGGGACGGCCATTATCGCTGCCATCTCCACGAGCTGTTCTACTTTTGGGATTATTTCTAGGCGCTGAATCAATATAATCACTTACATAGGCAAATTCTTGATCA
>CAZIFW010000179.1:0-1660 GCA_964538275.1 uncultured Bacteriovoracaceae bacterium | reverse complement strand
GATATTCTCTCTCGTTTCTCTATGTTTAGACCAAGTTATCTCTTGGCTACAAAGTTAGATGAGTCATATTCTTTGGGCGAGTTTTTTAATGCTTATGTATGCCAACCTATGCCCTTATCTTATTTTACTGTGGGGCAGCGCGTGCCGCAGGACATTGAACCCGCTCGTAAGGAAGCCTTTGTTGATCGACTTTTGACCCTTTTGTAGCTCGATTAGAGCTGTTTTAGAGGCATTTCTATAGCGGGACTGTGCTATCGGTTCTTTCTTGTCGGACAATGTGAATTTTCAGTTAATAAAGGCTTGAATGCTCCAATGAGTACATGTTTTTTGACAGTCCAAGGGGCATTTCGACCAGACTTTAAACACTGAGGTCAAAGATTTATTCAGAAAAGGTTTTCTCTCTGTGAAATAATGGTTGTGGGGGAGACTGCGATCAATGAACGATACGCTCATTAAAAAGTACAAGGCAAATTCTAAAAAGAAGGTGTCTGTTCAGCATAAGAAAAAGATCATCGAAGAATATGCACCTCTAGTTAAGTTTATTGCCCAAAAAATTGCAGTTAGATTGCCCGCAAACGTTGAACTCGACGATTTGTTAAGCGCAGGTGTGATTGGATTGATGGATGCAATTGATAAATACGATCCAGCACGTGACAACAAATTTAAAACATATGCTGAATTCAGGATTCGAGGCGCTATTTTAGATGAGCTACGTGCACAGGATTGGATTCCGCGTTCAATGCGTGAAAAAGCTAAATTTCTTGAGCGTGCGATCCACAAAATCGAGCAACGCAAAGGTCGCCAAGCTTCTGAAGAAGAAATTGCACAAGAGATTAAAATGGAATTGCCAGAATTTAGAGCACTTCTAAATCAATGTAAGTCTATTTCGCTTATTTCATTAGACGATACAGGTAGTTTTGCAAACGGCGAGCGCAAAAGCTTGCTCGCAGTTCTTGAGTCAGGTCCAGAGAGCAATCCGCTCGATCGTTTGAGTCATCAAGAAATTAAAGATCAATTATCTAAATTTATTGACGAGTTGCCTGATAAACAGAGGCTTGTACTTTCACTCTATTATTTTGAAGAACTCAACTTAAAAGAAATTGGTCAGGTTCTCGAGGTTACTGAAAGCCGTGTTTCTCAGCTTCATACCCAAGCAGTTTTGCGTCTGAGGGCAAAATTAATGGGCAGTGGCATTTTAGCAAAAACGCGTTCACCACGATCAGCCAACTGTTAATTTTTTTTGATTTAATACGAAGTAAGTATCCTCATAAAGGGTGCCAAGCTCTAAGCTTGGCACCCTTTGTTGCATCATACTGTTTATCAAGCGTTCTGATCTCAAGTGTTGGCACCTTTTATAGGCGCTGCTAGTCTAAACCTTGCTTGCGAAAGAAAATTTTCCTTATTCTTTTTATAGGAATTGGTGTTTTTACCGTTATTACAACAAGCGAGCTTGTGATTTTTTTTAAAAGGGAACGTTCGCGCTTAATAGACCAACAAGTAGAAGTTTTGGCTACAAGTCTGCTGGCCAGTGGAGTTTTTGAATCACGTTTTGAAGCAGTACAAAGCCAAGTTTCTAAAGCATTAGGAACAAGAGAAACTGTAGCTTTTTTGTCGGTCTATGATTCTTTTTTAAATTTACGCTTTCGCAACCCAAATGCTC
>CAZIFW010000178.1:0-1687 GCA_964538275.1 uncultured Bacteriovoracaceae bacterium | reverse complement strand
CTTCTTGCTTTGATCGCAATTCCGTTTGTAATGGGTGTGGTGACGATCGAACTGTTTTCGTCCAGCACAGTTGTGATGTATTCAATGCCGTCTTCAGTGTTTTCCCAGTCGATATCGATCTGGCTAAGTTTTCCCGTGTCGAGATCTAAGGTGATGTCATAAAAGGGCTCTGTAAATGTACAATTAAGTACGCGGCTTTCATTTGCGAATGCGCTCGTGGTTACAGCAAGTGCACCCAAGACAAGTAGTTTTTTTGATTTCATAGTGTTCTCCTATTCCTCGAGCAAAATTTTAGTGAGGAAATTGGAAAGGGCAAATCATAATGGCTGACGATTGCGAGGCGAATGTGTTCGCTTTGCGCGGCGGGTTCGCGATGATGTCTAAGCCCGGGATTAATGGGGTTATGTATATCGATGTTCCTGTAGATTTCGTGTTCTTAAATTGCATTGACGCAACGAGTCTGGGTCAATAGTGTCGCCATATGAATACAAAGCGCAATCTGTTTATTCTCACTTTCATGATTCTATTTAGTCTAGCTCTGACTGCAAAAAAACTTCCGTTGATGCCCAAGTTTAAATGTTATTCATCTGGTGTTGTGGCTAAAACAGATGGCAAAGGAAAGCTCTCAGTTGTGCTTGACGGAAAAAGCGTGTTCTCAGGCCAAGTAACTTATAGCGATCCAGCTGCTGTCTCTACTTTCAAAAGTACAGACGGACTTTGGCGCTTATCTGTAAATCCTGTGGGCCCTAAAAAATATGATGGACTATTAACTGGCCCAGCCGTTCTCCTTCCGGGCGGAAGTAAAACATTATTGTGTAAATAAATTACGATTGAGTTTTTAAAAGACAATATTTTTGTAGCTTAAGTTTGGCTTGAGCTTCGCTCTGCGCGGCGGGTTCGAAGGTGTTTAAAGATTTATAAGGTCAACTCGAAGCTCACGCTTCGAGCCTAGGTATCGGCAATTCATGTATCCGCACCCAGAAACAAAAAAACTCTCTTCCATGACTTCGTCATGAAAAAGAGTTTATTGGTAGCTGAGGGCGGGTTCGAACCGCCGACCTGTGCGTTATGAATGCACCGCTCTCACCAACTGAGCTACCCAGCCACGGGATGTCTTGAGACACGAAGCATAATACCGCTACCTGAGCGGACGAGCAAGTCCGCAAAAACGTGTTAGCCTTTTTTATCAAGGGGGGGAAAATAGTGAAAAAATTATTTCCTTGGACAATTACAGCAGGGATGTTGCTTTTAGCACCTGCGCAATCACAAGATCTTGTAAAAGTTAGTGGTACCGTAAGCGGTTTTACGGGCATTAAAAGCGATGACATGGTGGATGGGGCTCTGGTTATTCCCACTTTGTCTGCGGACGATCTCTTTCAATTCAACATTGATCAATTCATGGGACCTAGCGAAAAGATGACTGTAGGTGGTCTTTTTAGTGCAGATGTCCCCTCAAATTTCTACTTTCCTAAACAACGTGAATGGTGGGGTATAGTCCCTGTAAATTTTGGAAAAGAACAGTTTTCAATTATGGCGAGCAAGGGCGATAAGCGCGAACTTGTATCGGCTTGGTTTAAGCTTCCATTCGGAAAAATGGTAGAGCTTAACAACAGTGGTGCGCCTATGACAGGGCTTCTTCCTTTGTTGAACCTTCAAAAACACGCCTATTTAGCTGAGCGCGATTGGT
>CAZIFW010000177.1:0-1729 GCA_964538275.1 uncultured Bacteriovoracaceae bacterium | reverse complement strand
GCCTACATTTTTTCCGTCAAAAGACTTAGTGCTTACAGATATGTTGTTGCGTGACATAGCCAGGCTGCTTTTGTGTGAGCATGCGCTCATAGCAACAAACAAAAGTGAAAAAACAAAAAAACTGTTTAATTTTTTATTCATAATAATCTCCTAAGGGCAGTTTAAGAGAGAAGTCACTTAACGCAATAGAAGATTAAAAAAATTTAATCAGGAACCTTAACGCTATTCGAAATTTTTGAAAGCACCTTCGAAAAGCGAGCTTTTACTTCATTAAGAGCCGCCTGAGTGCCACCTTCAAATCGCATGACTATAACGGGCTGAGTATTTGAGGCTCTTAGAAGGCCCCAACCTAAGTTTGGAAACTTTACACGCGCGCCATCAATATCAAGCACATTTTCGCTGCCAAATTCTTCTTTGGCGAGTTTTACAAATTTTTCGACAACAACAAATTTTTCGTCGTCAGGGCAATCACTGCGAATTTCTGGAGTATTAAATACCACGGGAAGTTTCGCTAAAAAGGCATCAATGTCGCGCGAGTCTTTACTGAGTGCTTCAATAAAACGTAGTCCGGCATAAAGGGCATCATCATACCCAAAAAAGCGATTCTTAAAGAAAATATGACCGGACATTTCTCCAGCGAGTTCAGCCCCTGTTTCTTTGAGCTTTGCTTTTATAAGGCTGTGGCCTGTCTTCCAACAAATAGGAGTTGCTCCCATACGAGAAAGTTCGTCATAGAGTACTTGGCTGCTTTTTACTTCTGAAATAATTTTGGCATTTGGAATCTCTTTTAAAAGATCTGCGGCTAAGTATAGCAAGATTTGATCGCCAAATAGAATTTGTCCCGTAGAACTAACAACGCCAATGCGATCTCCATCACCATCAAAGGCAATACCAAGTTGAGCTTTTTCAGCGATTACTTTTTTCTGCAAATCTACAAGGTTCTTGGGAACGGTGGGATCGGGATGGTGGTTGGGAAAACTTCCGTCGAAATTGCAAAAGATAGGAACCACATTAAGGCCTAGTCTTTCGTAAGATTTAACAGCAAGCGGGCCCGCTGCGCCATTACCAGCGTCTAATACTACTTTTATGTTTGAAGGGTTTTGAATTTTTAAATTGCCCTTTAAAAAAGTAATGTAATCTTCTTCTCGATCAACAATCGGGGCAGCGCTAGAAATATTTTCAGGTACCGTAGCTAAATATTTTTGAACTTGAGGCAAAAGCTGTTGAATACTGTCTCCGTAAATAGCTTTTCCCTTAATCACCATTTTAAATCCGTTAAATTCAGCAGGATTATGACTTCCAGTAATCATCACGCCACTTTGAGTTTTAAAATCTTTTTCGCGCTCATGAGCTGCAAAATAAAGAATAGGAGTGGGGCCGGGCGTGAGGCGTCGTATGTTAATGCCGCCTGCTTCGAGTCCGCTCGCAAGACTTTTTGCTAAACGAGGACTAGAGAGTCGAACGTCTTCGCAAATATAGCAATTTGTTTCTTGTTCAGATTTAAGAAGGTCAGCAAGGCTGCGACCTAATGCCCACGCAAAAGGGCTGGTGAGTTCTGTATCTGCAATTCCACGAATGTCATATTCTCTAAAGAGCTTCGCTAACATGGAATTAGACTATATTGTATTGATGCTTACTTCGAGCTGGTTCTTTTGTTTTTCGAACCATAAAGCAAATTTTTTCTCGGCCTCTAAGTCGTCTACAGAATTTCTAAAGCTTTCTTTTACGC
>CAZIFW010000176.1:0-1738 GCA_964538275.1 uncultured Bacteriovoracaceae bacterium | reverse complement strand
AATAGCAGTAGTGCCAAGCACATAAATAATTTTATCAAAGTCAGAAGTTAGATAATCAAGCATGAGTTTTCTGTAGCGAGTGCTAGATTTTGCAGTTAGTTCAAGCTCAATGGCCCAACTTTTCCCATCAATCTTGGCAATAAGATCAGGCACAATGTGGTGGGTTTTGCAGGCTATACCCGCACGTTCGCCTGTAAGTACAATCATTTTTGGATGTTTTTCTTTTAATTTATCAGCAATCTCTACAAGTAGAAGATCATGCGGAAGTTCAGCAGTGTTGAGTATTTTTAGCCTAGAATTACCTGCAAAGTTAGTACCGGTTTGCACAACTCTTAATCCCTTTTGTGTAAGAGTCACCACGGTGCCCACATTTTTGGGCACCTTGTGATGTATCAATGTGCCCACACGCTGCTTAGAAATAAAGCCTGCTGTATGTAGTTTGCTGAGTCTTTCTGAACAAATGGAGGGGGCTAATTTTGCAAAATGCCTTCTCCCTATTTGCTCAAGTGACATAACATTAAAACAGTTAATATCTTTAAGAAGTTCATGGTCGCGCGCCATCAAACGCACAAACTTAGACATTCTTTTGCTCTCTTTGATATCTTTCAAATTGAATGACCGAGGTGAAGTTGCCATCACTTGTTGGAAGATGAAGCACGCCTTGACCATTGGTGAAGTTCTTTAGCTTGTTTGGATGAACCTTGTATTCTTCCACCTCTCGCACTGAAGCTTGACCCGTGCGACGACTTCCCGCAAGCCAGCCAGCATCTTCAACTCGCTCAGTTTTACGCTCTGATCCCTTGGTGCCGATGTGTCTTGCGTAAAAGTCCGCAGTGTCTGGATCATTAAGTCCCAGTAGGCATTTTACATTTGTGTTGGTGTTAATTACCCGAGCGAAATCTTCAGAGACCAGCGATAAATCAGCCATGCTTTGATGCGATAGGTGCATTGCCACGCGGCTTGATCTGGCCTTGTTTAGAATTTGCTCAAAACCCTCGTAAGCAAATGCTGAGAACTCATCCAAGTAAACAGAAAAGAATCTGGCCTTGCTACCCCCAAGACTTGATCTTTCACCAATAAGTCCAGCTAATTCTTGCAGTAGCATCCGCCCTAGTTGTTTACCTAAGACTTGGTATTTGAGTGTGGGTAGAAGAATTACCGTAACCTGTGTTGAAGTGTTTGAAAGAACAACTTCGCTAAGACTTAGGATGTCTCGTCCAGCTTTTGGGCCATTTACAAGCTCTGCTACTTCGCCTTCTGCAAAGGGGGCTAGTTGAGTGATAAGTCCCATGTAGTTTTGCTCTCTTATATGTTTGGGAGTTGAGAGAAGTTTTTGCAGACGGCCTCTTAAACGAATATCCGTGCAAGCTTTTATTAATTTTGCAATTTCTAAATCGTTCACAAGACAGGCATGGATTCTTGTAAAGGATACACTGCCTTCGACTACTATTAGCGCAGATACCAGTGTATAGGCCACGTCGTATTGCACACCCTTGTAGTAGGAATCATCAAAGTCAAAGCTTGTAAATATTCTATCTGTGATTTGCCCACTACTTCCAAATGCAAGTGGATTCATCGTGCAGGAGTTTTTAGGATTTCCAAGATCAAAGACTTTCGCGCGTTTGTGTGTAAGGGCTATCTTTTTTGAAAGCTCAGGATCACCTTTGCCATCAATGACGAGTGAAGAAACACTGTTTTTTGCATCTCTTAGTATCCAAGGCAAAATTACACTTTCTGT
>CAZIFW010000175.1:0-1794 GCA_964538275.1 uncultured Bacteriovoracaceae bacterium | reverse complement strand
TGTGACACTGAGTGTGCTCGTTGCACACTTTGTGAAACGCGAAGAAGAGTGGGTTTTTATAAAGCCATGTGCGATCGTTTGCGAAAAGACGGCATACTTGTAAATACTGAAATCAGTTTTGATTTGAACTCAAAAGAATTTCCACACATGTTAAAAAATTGGGAAGCTGTGCAATCCTTGATGGGCGCTACACCAGAATCGATTGCTACTCTTTCAACTCAATTGAGAGAAATGCTCTCAGTTATTTCGCCTGCTGATACAGAAATGCTACTCAAACAAAGTGGTATTCAAGTGCCCGTGCGCTTCTTTCAGTCATTTATGATCAGTGGCTGGTACGGTTCAAAGAGCCTTTAATTTTAGCTAGTTAAAAGTTAAATCAAGTAAAGTATTGAAGCGAATGATGCGTTGCGCTATACCTTTTTAGAGTGTATTTCTAGCGTGAAAAACATACGTACCTTCGTTTTGGCTAGCGTGACGTTGTTCATGACCTTTAATGCCGAAGCGCACTCAGTAAAAAGTTGTTTAGTCGCTCTGGGGCAAAAGGCGCAATCCACTCGCAATCGAATCAGAAACAGGGTCGCACCCGTAATCGACACAATGCTTGCGCCCATGATTATTTCCAGAGAAACTCTAGATCGATTGATACTCGCTATGCGAAAAGCACGCGAAGAGGATCGCTCCGAACTGGGTGCTTTAGTCACGCGTGCGCTTCCCTCACTTGGTCAATCCATTGCCAATAACGCTTACAACTTTAGCGTTTACCTCGCGATAAGAATCCTCGCAGGAGCCTATGTTGCAACATTGTTAGAAAATCCCGTGGAAGACTTTCTAAAAGAAAGCGAGGAACTTCTTCGACTCAATCCCCAAAAAGTTCTCGTCGTAGATATGTTTCATAGAGACGATAAATATCGTTCATTTTTTTATTATGAAATGCAAAACCTCTATGGAGATCTTCAATTCAACGGACGAGTAACTTATTTGCACGTAGAAAACTTTAGCGAACTAATACAACGTTTACAGCAATTGCCACAAGCAAATCAATTCGATCGTATAGAGTTGGGTACGCACGGTTCGGCGGCTGAATTTCAAATTTTATCTCCTCAGCGAGATGAGGGCGTAGAAATAGTAGATGCTTTGAGTTTCGCGAGTCTTAATCATAGCCAACTTCAAATTGCTGCTGCGGGTGCCGAGATACGACTTTTTAGTTGTTCAGTCATGGCTCACAAAAAACTCTCAGATCGGGATGGCTTTCAATTTGCAGATGCAATCGGAAGTTACTTACTCCCTCTGGGTGGCAGCATAGTGGGTAGCACGCGCGATATTATAATCTACAACATTCCACTGCCTATTGATCTTGTACAAGAAATCATCGGAATAAGTAATATGCGCGATATAATCAAAACGGGGATAAACCTAGACATAAATTTAGAGCGAAGTTACCAGCCCGTTGCCAAGCGTATAATTCCTAGGAAAGATTAAATTCCGCATACAACGGACTGTGGTCTGATAAACGTTTCCACGGTTCACCCGCTAAACAAAGAGCTTTTGTACTTGTTAGATTGCGAAAGTATATACGATCCAATTTAAGTACGGGTGCGAAGCTTGGAAAAGTGCGTGCATGTTTATTAAAATGCGAGATAAAGACTTCTTGCAGCTGACTTACAGTCCAAAGCTTTTGAGTAACATTTTCTCGCCAATCGTTAAAATCACCCGCCAATACAACTCGTGCATTTTTATCCAAGGTATTTTGAATGTAATCGTTTATCTTTTGTGTTTGCTTTACTCGCCCCGACT
>CAZIFW010000174.1:0-1823 GCA_964538275.1 uncultured Bacteriovoracaceae bacterium | reverse complement strand
GATTGAAGCATGCATGATCCAGAATTTACCCAAGCTCCCCAAACAGACCAGCCACCATTAATAGGTGTCACAGAAGAGGAAGAGCTGCTTGAGCCTGCAAGATCTCGAGTTTCAAACGATACCGTTATATCGTCAGCGGAATTGGCACCGCCACACACGCGGTCGGGACCACAACTTTTGATCCAACGTTCTGCGGCCGAATAAGATAAAAATGCCTCCCAAAGATCCTTATTCCAATCCTCGATGTCAGTGATATAGGGGCCGTTCCATCCTCGTTTTTCAAAAGAATTATAGGCTGGCTGCGAACCCTGAACCATAAGTTCTTCAAGATTGGCAGGAACCCTTCCCATATCTAGGATGTAGCCTTTTTTTACATAGCTTCCGTTGCTAATAAACTCGTTGTTTCCAACCAATGCGTCGCGAATTTCGGTGATTTTCTTTTGAGTTAACGAAACCTTTACATCATTTCGGTAATCGATGTACTGGGTTGTAGCGATAGCCGTGAGGATACCAATGAGTCCAAGCGCAACAAGCATTTCCACCATTGTGAATGCTTGGCGATTATTGAATTTCACCTAACTACGCCCCCTAACAGCATAAAAAAAGAATTTATCTGTCTAATGCTATTCTACAGTAGCCAAAGGGTAAGGAATGATAGTTTTTTGTCAGTTATTCATTATTGCTCGGTGAATCCAAGCAAGATTGTTAAGATATTGAGAAGACTTATGTTGGTTAAATTAAGGTTCATTACATTAGTGCTATTACCGATGAATGCTCTAATGGCATATGACTCTTCGAACAGCTTGGAACATTTTTCCAAGAGTTACGAGGCTGCTCGTAAATCATTTTTGCAAGAGGTCTGGGAACTTCGAAAGACCAAGCTACGTTTTGAGCACCAGGAGCTCTTGTTAAACGCAGATAAATCGTTGCCCTTATATGCGGATTCGCTCTATGTACCCGCACTTGGAAGCAAGGATAAATTAATCATTCTTGTTTCTGGTATTCATGGGGCAGAGGCTCCTTTGGGTTCGGCCCTTCAAATAGAGTTTTTACGCAAAACTTTTCCACATTTGGATCGCCAAAACTTGGGAATACTTTTGATTCACGCATTGAATCCTTATGGGTATTCTTCTGGTCGTCGAGTGACTCAAAATAATGTGGATTTGAATCGCAATTTTTTAGTCAGTCGTGATCTTTTTAATAAGGAATCAAACGCTGCTTATGAAAAATTCAAGGGCTTGCTTTCTAAAAAAGAAAAAGTTTTAAGTTCTTGGAAAGACGCTTTAAGCATTGTTTTTCATTTTGCACGCATAGCTCTCAAGGGCAAGGAAGCAGAGGCGGAGCTTACTCAAGCCTTTGCAGGCGGGCAGTATCATGACCCGCAAGGAATTTATTTTGGTGGAAAATCCTACGAGCCTCAAGTGGATTGGGTAAGAAAAATCTTGGAACAAAATTTAACCAAATACAAGGAAGTACTTCTGTACGATATTCATACCGGTTTAGGAAAGGCCAATCAGTTGCAAATGATTTCTAGCCTAGAAACAAAATTAGATTCTGCTCATGTAAAAGAATTGCGTACTCGTGTTGAACAAACGAATTCAGTGACATTTGTCTCTCCTCATAGCGAAGGATTTTATGTCACCTCCGGAGATTTTATCGATTACGTATATTCAAAAACCGCTCCCCAATCCAAAGTGGCCGCCTTCACCATGGAGTTTGGTACCTTAGGAGATGACATTCTCGCCAAACTCAAAACTTCGACACGTATAATTTTAGAAAACCAAGGACAACATTTTGGTTTTGCCTCTAAAAAACTTGAAAAT
>CAZIFW010000173.1:0-1827 GCA_964538275.1 uncultured Bacteriovoracaceae bacterium | reverse complement strand
GAGAATTTATGAACTTTAAACTTGGTTTTTCATTAACCGCTATTGCACTTTTAGCTTCATGTAATGCATCTGATAAACAGATTGAGGATTGGGTAAGTAAAAACCCTGACAAAATCATCAAAGCGCTTATGGATCACCAAAAGCAAGAGCAAGAAAAAAAACAGCCCTAAACCTGAGATGGTTAAAGAGAATTCAGCAGAGCTTTTTAACAGCAACAGTCCTTCAATGGGGAGCGGTCCGATTAAGATTGCATACTTTTTTGATTTCAACTGTGGTCACTGTTCAAAACAAAGTGAAACCATTAAAGAAGTCTTAAAGAAAACGGATAAAGTTCAAGTATTCTACAAAAACCACACAGTACTTGGCCCTACTTCTAGACTTGCAGCTCAAGCCGCACTTGCTGCACACCAACAGAAAAAGTTTTTTGAATTTTATAACGAAATTTATAAAACTCGTGACAAGAACATGGATTCATTAAAAGCGATTGCCAAAAAACTTAAGCTCGACATGAAAAAGTGGGAAGCTGATATGCAAGGTGAAGCCGTGACTCAAGAACTTGGAAGCGTTCAACAACTCGCAGCTAAAATGCGCATTGGCGGAACTCCGTTCCTTGCGATTAGCCCTGATAAAGTATTCCCCGGCCGAGTTGACCAACTCATGCAAGTAGTTGAATCAATGAACTAATAGTTCTGTAAAAAAAGACATAAAAAAAGGCTCCTAGCATTTGCGTGCTAGGAGCCTTTTTTATTTTTGAATTAATTTTTCTAATTCTTAGTAACGACCACGGCCACCGCCGCCGCCGCCGTAACCACCACGACCGCCACCGCCGCCGCCGTAACCGCCGCGACCACCGCCGCCACCTTCACGAGGAGCTTGAGGCTTTGCTTCGCTTACAGACATAGCGCGACCATCTACTTCAGCTCCGTTAAGCTTAGAGATAGCGTCAGATGCTTCAGAGTCAGAAGACATTTCAACGAATCCGAAACCTTTGCTACGACCAGTATCACGATCCGTAATGATTTTAGCTGATTCAACAGTTCCACATTGTGAAAATGTATCTTTGAGCGATTGCTCAGTAGCAGAGAATGCTAAGTTACCAACAAATAATTTTTTTCCCATAAATAACCTCCTTAAGGCTAGGTGCCACTAAGAGGTAGGACAAAGTCACAGAACCAAATAGGAGCCACACAGACAGAAGAATTAGCACCACTTACGCGTTAAATCTCTAAAAAAGAAGAATCCTGACGAAATGCATCCAGGGGGGCACTTTGTGTTTGACGCGTTGTGTTAGCTATAATACCCTGCTTTGGCTTTGGACTTACCCCTCGCACGCTATAACCTATCTCCGCTACTCGTCCTCGTTATTTTTGGTCTCAATCTCACATTTTCTTACGCAAACCCTAATTGCTACAAAAGCCTGCAAAACGACATACAACACCTCAGCACGGCTGCATTGGAAGGCGCTGACGCAATTCACCCCAGTGCATCAAGTGTGCTTTCTCACTTTGTTGAAATCTCTAAAGTCTCTCGCCCCTCGGGTCACGAAGCAGAACTTCGCGGAAAACTTATTCAAGATGCTAAAAGACTTGGACTTAAATACAAAGAAGACCCTGCAGGAAACTTAGTTGTGTATGTTCCGTCTAATGTACCTGGTGGTGAAAAACTTCCAAGCGTTCTTTTACAAGCGCATATGGACATTGTTCCAAACGTTCATGGAATAGCTAAACTCGAAGATGCGGTAAGTTTTTATCATAACAATAGCGGAGTCATGCCACTTGAATTTAACAACGGAGCCATTCAGTCTGTAAATCAGCTCAACACTATTGG
>CAZIFW010000172.1:0-1880 GCA_964538275.1 uncultured Bacteriovoracaceae bacterium | reverse complement strand
GGATTCAAATTGGACCCAACAATTCAATAAATTCTATGAACTTTTTAATCCTGCTTCAAGTAATTATATCGGAAGCATTTTGAATAATCCTAATGATGTCTCGGATCAAAAGCTGAGTTTGATTTGGGGAAGATGGGATTACATGCGTCAAGTATTAGGTGTGAATTTTCGAAATAAACTTAAGCGGGGAAGCTTAAACGAGGCCCAATACGAAAGATTGATCACTTCGCTAGAACAAGTAGGAAAACAAATTAATTATGCGATTTCAGGCTACATAGCCTCTCGCGCACATGTACTTAAAAGGGAAGCTTTTATAGTCAGTGAAGTGAGAAGCAGTGTTGCAATGAAACTGCTTGAACAAAAGGTTAACCAGGCTAAAGAAGCTAAAAGATCTGCGATAGATGAGACGAAAGCTTACTCACATTTATTATCCCAACTGGATTGTTTGCAATCTTTTGGTTACGGACCGAACACTTTCACTCCAGATGGAGACACTGTACAGCGTACGCATGCTGAAATGGGCATTAGATAAAGCTGCAAAATATACATACTTCGAATATTTCCCGATTTAGTTAAAGATACATTAGATCGAAGAAGCGAAAATATTGCAAAAGCAGCTCAGCTTCTGAGAGATAAATTTATAGAAACTGGCGATCCGAAATATAAAAAAATGCTTGAGAAGCTTCGATCTCAATTGGCTTGTGTTCTTAACTTTCCACTTGGCCCAAACTATAGAGACGTACATGAGTTTCCTGTTGGCAGGCTTATTGTAGATGCAACAAACCCCGATGGGCGACAACACATTTTGCCTAATGGAATGCAGTCAGAGGGCGATCTCAACGAAAAGAAGCCACCCGTTAACAGCAACACTACACCCGCACTGCGATAGCTGAGTCCTTATAAACTAATAAGATTTAATACTTTTACGAGGACTATTTCTTGACGCATTGGGTCTAGGGTGTTAATTTTTTAATTCTTAGTTATGGTAAGTAAGGTTTGTTTTACAGAACTTGATTTTGAAGTCTTATCTAAAGCTAAGGTGGAGTTTTATATGAATAATCCTATTCTTGGTGCGAAGCTTATTCTGCAGCTGTCTACTTCATTTATGCCGGTAGCTGTTAACAACTGTTTAGCAGTGCTTAGGGGCAAAGGAGTTCTAGCCAATATGAATGCTCAAAGCAGCGCTGAAATATCCTCACAACTAGATTTTGATGATGATGCTACAGCTAGATTTTTTAATGCAGCGACTAGTTTGGGACTTGTTAATGTAGATGTTGATCGCAAGTATTCTGTCGCATTAAATCCACCTAGTTTTAGTTCTAAAGGAGCAGAAGTATTGTTTTGGATACTTAGAAATGAAATTAATACTGCCCTCGTTACAAAATCAAGAATTGATGTAAGAGCTATTTTTGAAACAAAAGAAAATGGCAGAGTAGTTCTAGATCATGCTGTTCAATTGGGAATATTAAAAGAAGAAAAGGATGGTGTTTTTTTTACGCCTGAGTTTTCTCCTTATTTAAATCCAGATTCCCACCTTTATATGGGGCTTTGGATTAAAAATTACGATCGAATTGCATCAAGAATTTTTAATGAAAAATATCTTATCGAAGCTTTGAGAACAGGTGAAACACAATGGCAATCTGCATTTGGTGCTAATGTTCGAAATCCATTTGATTTAGTAAATGTAAACATTAACCTTTTCCGAGATTTAATGGAAGGCATGCATCAGGCGAATATAGCCGAAGGTGAACTTTTCGCAAAAGCTATAGATTTTTCAAACGTCAATACTGTTTTAGATATTGGAGGTGCAAGCGGTGCCTTAGCTCTCTCTCTTGCCAAGACACATCCAAGTATAAAAGACATAGATATATATGAATTTG
>CAZIFW010000171.1:0-1906 GCA_964538275.1 uncultured Bacteriovoracaceae bacterium | reverse complement strand
ATTCTTTGAGCTTAGGATCATTTGGCTCAGCTTTGATTTTTTCTATGTTTGCTTGCTGACCCACTTTATCGGGAGGATAAAAAAAGTGAAATTCGCGATTTACGCGATCATAAACACCCCTAAATCGATCTCCCATCCCCACTGGCCATGTAAGTGGCAGAGCTTCAATTCCCAAAACCTCTTCGATTTGTTTGACCAAATCAAAGGGATCTAGCGCTTCGCGGTCCATCTTGTTTACAAATGTAAGAATAGGCAAACCTCGAAGCTTACACACTTCAAAGAGTTTTTTAGTTTGTTCTTCAACTCCTTTAGCTGCGTCCATAATCATAAGCGCAGTGTCTACAGCCATGAGTGTACGATAAGTGTCTTCACTGAAATCTTTGTGACCTGGAGTATCCAAAAGATTAAGTTTTAATCCTTCATATTCAAACTGAAGTACGCTGGAACTTACAGAAATTCCACGCTCTTGCTCTAACTGCATCCAGTCACTGACAGTTTTTCTTCGATTCGCTTTAGCTTTAACTTCACCTGCAACACGAATTTGCCCGCAATAAAGTAGCAACTTCTCTGTGAGAGTTGTCTTACCCGCATCTGGGTGAGAAATAATAGCAAATGTGCGACGACGCTTAACCTCAGCGGCAACTAAAGAATCCACGGATTCCTTTTACAACAAACCGTCGCGTCTAAAAAGGGCATTCGGATCTGGTTTTCGGCCTCTGAATTTTTCATAGAGGAGCTCAGGGTCCTCAGAGTTCCCCTTGCTCAAAATATCTGCTCTAAACTTTTTCGCGACTTCTTGATTATAAATGCCTTTTTCTAAGAAGTACTCAAAAGCATCGGCATCTAATACCTCAGCCCATTTATAAGAGTAGTAACCAGAAGAGTAACCGCCCGCAAAGATGTGAGAAAAGCTTGTAGAGACAGCCGTTCCAGGCTCTCTATCCATGATAGCAATCGGTCCCAAAGTTTGTTTTTCAAATGCTTCAATATCTACAGGTCCCTGAATCTTAGTGCCGTGATGCCATGTCATATCCAATAGTGCGAGCTGCGCTTGTCTCAAAGATCCAAGAGCTGCAAGAAACTTTTTAGACTCGCCAATTTTATCCACTAAATCCTGAGGCATGGGAGCACCTGTTTCGTAATGAGAAGCAACAAGCTTAAGACCTTCAGCGTGGTTCACCCAGTTTTCTTGAATTTGAGAAGGAAGCTCTACAAAATCCCAAAGAACATTGGTTCCCGCAAGGCCGCGCACTTCACAATCAGAAAGTAACTCATGCAAAGCATGACCAAACTCGTGAAACATAGTTTCTACTTCGCCAAAACTTATAAGCGAAGGTTTTGTGCTTGTGGGTTTTGTAAAGTTGCACACATTCATTACATGCGGGCGAAGTTTTTTTCCATGCACACTGCCTTGGCCACGGAAAGTTCCCATCCAAGCACCCGCGCGTTTTTCTGCACGAGGAAAGAGATCTAAATACAACAAACCTAAATAAGACCCATCTGCATCTTTTAATTCATAAATTTTATTTTCAGGGTGAAAAGCTGGAACATCTTTTCGCTCTTGAAAAGTGATACCAAACAATTTTGTAGCATGTGTAAAAAGCCCCTGAATCACATTTTCGAGTTTGAAATAAGGACGCAATTCTTCTTCATCAAAGTTAAGAAATTTCTTTTTAAGCTTCTCACTTAAAAACGCCAAATCCCATGCTTTCACAGGAGTTGGGTACCCCTCTTCTTTGGCAAATTCTTTGATCTGTTCGAGTTCTTTTTCTGCCTTAGGTTTAGCAACTTCAATAATGCGCTTAATAAAACTCATGACACCTTCTGGTGTTTTAGCCATTCGCTCTTTTAAAACAAATGCTGCATGACTTTGAAAACCCAACAAAGCCGCTCTTTCTTGGCGCAA
>CAZIFW010000170.1:0-1910 GCA_964538275.1 uncultured Bacteriovoracaceae bacterium | reverse complement strand
AGAACATGTATCCTGTAAGTTTCGCAATGATTAACCCAACAACTATTCCAACACTTGTGTAGAAATCTGAAAGAATATGTCTTGCGTCTGCAATAATGGCTTCGCTCTGTAGTCTCTTGCCGGCTCTTAGTTGCCAAGCTCCCAGTATTCCATTCATGATTCCTGAAGCTGCTGAGATGACGAGTGCTAAACCTAATTCCTGAACCTGTGTATGGTTTAGTAAATTTTGGATACTTTCATAAATTAAGTAACAGCCTCCAAAAAGGAGCATGCCACCTTCTATTGCTGAAGAAAAAAATTCAATTTTCCCGTGGCCATAGGGGTGATTGTCGTCCGCGGGACGTTCTGCTTGGTATATAGCTGTGATGGCCATGATAACGGCCACAATATTGATAAAACTTTCGAGTGCATCTGTTTTTAATGCAACAGATCCACTGATCACATAAGCCCACCATTTGAGAGTCATGATGATCAGAGAAACTGCGAGCGAAATAAAAAGTACGCCGAGTCTCTGTCTTAAAATTGTAGGCTTCAGCACCATACGTAAAGCTTACTGCGTAAATACGTCGTCATCAGCTCTTACTTCACGATTTGCTTTATAAACGTACATAGTAGCAAGGTCGAGGTCGGCATCTACTACCATAGCTTTGGCAATTTCTTCGCCTTTGCGACGAATGACAAAAGTAGAGCCAATAGAAACTGTGTTACCCCCGCGATACTCTGAAAAGCGAGCGCCTAGTAGCTGGCGATCGCCTGAGAAGAGAAGTTTTTCTTCTTGGCCGGGCTCAAGAAGTGCAGCTACTTTTCCTAAGGATCGAGTGTGATTTGGGGGTGTGACTCCACCACCATTTGAGACGGGGGGAAGTTTTATTGCTTGGAAATTTTCCTTAACAACTAAATCTCCTGGCAAAATTTCATTTTCTGCTTCACTGATCGTTGCATGAGTCCCGTCAGATTGAAGCTTTCCAAGGTAACGAATATGAAAACCATTGGAGCGACCTGAAACACGAATTAAAGAATAATTTCCAGCCGGGATTTTTAAGTCACGCATTGTATTGCCCAATTTCCACATGAGTCGTTCGCCATCTTTGGCTTCGGGGATTTTGATTTCGTTTACAGGACGTCTGCGTCTGTAAAAATCACGGATTAAATAATAAGGGTCAGAGGAGACAAGTTCATCACTTGTAGTCTCTTCGCTAGCAGTAGCTGCCATATCTAATTCAGCGATAGGTAGGGTACTGTCGAGTGTTGCAAAAAGGTCTTCTTCTGCAAAAGCAAAAGTGGTTAAAGACGTGGCAACGAAAAAAGCAATGAAAGTCTTCATAGCTATAGTATCGACGTTTACAGAGTGAGATTTGATATGTGAACAGGGAAATTTTTAAGCAGTTTATTGGCAGCTATGCCGGCATTTTGGCGACCTTCAACACAAAATATTTTATAAATCTCAGAGTGCGGAATTTTTTCTTGCACACGCGGATCGTTTTCAATGGCTTCAAAAGTTTTTATAGGGTCATAAGAAACAATTGGGGCATCCGAGCCAAGAGAAATTTTTAGGCCTGCATCTAAAAAACTTTTCAGTCGATAAGCGTTTTTTTCGAGGCGTGAGTTTCCTAAGCGCTCAGCAGAAAAAGCGATATCTGCCGTACGGTGAGAAGGTTGTAAGCCTAGCGACCACATGTTTTGCTTTTTTAATTTTTCAATCTGATCATCTCTACAAACTTGCAAGTGCTCAATGCGATGGAAAAAAGAATCGTTCAGATTTTTTTTAAAGTCATTTTCTAAATATGAAGAAATTTTTAAAAGCTGATCAAGAGCTGCATCTCCAATGGCGTGAAAGGCTAAAAGATAACCAGCGTCTAAACTTTTCTTTAAGCTTTCTATAAGTTGCTGATCGGGCCAAAGTTGTAAGC
>CAZIFW010000169.1:0-1930 GCA_964538275.1 uncultured Bacteriovoracaceae bacterium | reverse complement strand
CAACTAGGCTTTTATCTTCCTTAGCCTCCTCAAAAACGCACGTTTATAAAACTTTTTACTTCTTAGTTACTCGTAACATAAAAGTTTTATGTTACGAGTAACTTTTGGTCTCAAAACCCGTCTTAAAACTACCGTTTGCTGTTATTTTTAAAATGGACATCTATAACCGTTTTTGGAACTCTTTTATTATATACATTGGAAGGTTTTATTATGCTTATAGGATATGCAAGAATTTCAACTGTGGATCAGAACTTGGACTTACAAAAAGATGCTCTTTTAAAAAGTGGCTGTAACGAGGTCTTTGAGGATACCATCAGCGGTTCAAAATCTGAGCGCGAAGGTTTGAATAAACTTTTAAAATACATTCGCCCTGGAGATACTGTTGTTGTTTGGAAGCTTGATCGCCTTGGTCGCAGTCTTAAGCATTTAATAGAGCTTGTGCAGATACTTAACGACCGAAGTGTTGGTTTTAAATCACTTCAGGAAAATATTGACACCACTACCGCCAGCGGAAAACTCTTCTTACATATATTTGGCTCGTTAGCAGAATTTGAGCGAGAACTTATAAAAGAAAGAACTATTGCTGGTCTCAAGGCTGCTGCTGAAAGAGGTAGAAAAGGTGGACGGCCAAGATTGATGGACACAAACAAAATAGAACAGGCTCGAGCCTTACACCGCTCTCATATTCCCGTCTCTGAGATTTGTAAAACACTTGGGATTTCAAAAGGAACACTTTATAGGAATTTAGCGATAAAAAATAACGCATAGCTTATTAAAAATTTTATTGATCCATCTCCATTGCTCATATCTAATTTATTTAGACCAAAGGAGATTCTCGTGAAAACACTTCTTGTTACTAATATTAAGGGCGGCGTTGCAAAATCTTCGACAGCTGTAGCCGTAGCTACGGGCTTAAAGTTGCTGAAACCCGAAACTAAGATTTTGCTAATCGATGGAGATCCACAAGGAAGCATTAAGACTTACTTCGGTTTAAAGCTTCAAAATAGCGATAAAGATTTTTCTTCATTCTTAGTTGAAGACACTCCTTTTGAAGATGCTATTCAAAAAATCCCAGTAGGAGATAGTCATATCGACGTTATGATTTCCTCTCGCAAACTTTCAGAGGCAGATATACGAATGGCGGCATTTCACCGCAGAGAAGAAACACTTAAGGGTCGCTTTAAAAAACAAAATATTCAGTATGATTACTGTATTATAGACAGTAGTCCTGCTATGAACCTCGTGCTTTTGAATTTCATGACATTTGCAGATTACTGGCTAATTCCAGCTACTATGGATGCATTCGCTATTTCAAATATTAATTATCTATTTGAACAAAAAAAGATCATCGAAGATTTTTATGAAAAAAGTCCGACAATTCTTGGAATTGTACCTACTATGTTCGACAAAAGAACAACGGTATCCCAACAGGCTTATGAGGCAATTAAGACTAAGTTTAGTAGTAAATGCCAAGTATTTGAACCTATCGGTATTGATTCAACAATTAAAAAAGCACAGGTTAAAAAGCAGATTATTTATGAATTTGCAGAATCCAGAGCAGCTGAGGGTTATAAGAACTTAACTAAAAACATTTCTAGGATGATCTAGTGTCGAAAAAGAAAATTTCTTCTGCCGATTTTTTACGTCTTATGGAAGATGAGGAAAACTCCTCTCAGCCTATAGCATTTGCTCCTCAGTCTTTTTTTGACAATGCAACTAAATCATTAGCTGGAAATTCAACAATTGAGAAACAACCGGATAACAGAGAGACAGTACTTCATGAGCCAAAGTTGAGTCAAAATGGCAACAAGTCTTTAGATAACCGTGTGGCAAGTGCTAGTTCATCGGAGTTAAAACCGTTAGCAGAACGTGAGCAAACCGTTAGCAATGCGTCTCCTAAAGCGTTAGCTACTCGTGAGCAGTCCGTTAG
>CAZIFW010000168.1:0-1981 GCA_964538275.1 uncultured Bacteriovoracaceae bacterium | reverse complement strand
TATCCAAGAATTGCTTTGAGGAAAGTTAGTTCCTTTGCCCGCTTCAAAAGTAGCTCCATTCCATGTGTGGTTACTCGTATCATCTCTTGATTCGATATCTACAAGTGTGTCTTCAGAGCCTAAATTATGTTGAAATGTTTTTTGGCTACCCTCGGAAATGCTTACCCAACCCGAATCGTAGCGAGCATTTGCACAACTTTGAGGTCCACTTGAAGCAGCAGCCGCTCTACAAGTGATTTCTCCTTTGGCGTCGAGTCCATCTACAACTTGGCCATCGGGACATTTTTGTACAGTACTTGCTGGAGCTCTTTGCGTGCAGTTAGGAGATCCATCTGCTTTGATTCCTGTCATGACCTCGTCATTTGCACATGTCATCACCACAACGGCAGATTCACACACAAACTTTGCGCCATTAAATGAAAGTCTCATATTCGCATCTGCGCATGAAGGAAGAGTTTCGCACTCAGCTTTCATTTCGCCCGATGCAATTGAAATACCCGTTTGAACCTGTCCACTTGCACATTTCATTGAGCTGCTAGAGCACATGGGTTCTCCGCTACCTGCAAAGTATCCCAAGAAAAGTTTATTTGCTCCGCAAGGCGAGGCATTGGAACAAATTAAATCACTGCCAGACTGATTCAGGACGACGTGTCCACCGCTGGAGGTGCAATCGGGAAGTGATTTACAAAGTGTGCTTCCATCTGGATTTATTCCAATGGGCACTTGGCTGGAATCTGCACAGGGTTTAGATGGATTAACACAGCTAGGTTTTCCATTGCTGAGATATCCAATTTTTATGGTATTTGCAGGACAAGACCCACTAAAATTAGCAGAAACATCTTTCCAAGAAGCTCCAATGTCCATAGTTATGTATTGAGGTTTCATGGGGGTCGTGGCGCTTGCAGCGTTTGCAACATTGCGCTCAACTTTGATGACAAATTTTATGTTTCCTGGATCTTGATCGGTCCTTGAATTACTTCGCATGAAGTAACCCGTCGACTTAAGTTCGCAAGATGCTTTGTTGGGCTTATCGCATATTCGACCTTCACTGGTGTAGTAAACTGGCACTGCTTCGGAGCCAGCAATTAAATCACCGCTATTGTTTACGAGCGGAGCACTCACTATGTGAAAAGTACCATTTTCTGAAATTTCTTTTAAATCTTTATCATCAAAGTGAGAAGCTTCTGTTGCGGGACACGTGAAAGTTGTAACGTTAGATTTTGGATCGGGAATACACCCAGCAAAAATACCTTGTGTATGTTGCGAACTGCGCATGGCATTTAACCAATTATCGGCATTGCGACTTATGGATGTTGTCATGTTTCTAAGTTCTAGAATGGCTCCAGTCTGCGAGCTTCTTTTAGATAAACTTATAACTTGTTGGCCTAGTCCTGCTACTAATACAACGGCTGCTCCTACAAAAAAAAGTGCGACTAGAACTTCTAATAGTGTGAAGCCTCGAAAAGAGGAATGTGAGTTAGCACAGCCTTTAAGACCCATTCCTATATTATCCATGAAATAGAGTCTTTATAGAGTAAATACTTTGTTAGTAATGTGCTGATAAAAATTGGGTTTATCTATGTAAGTACCCTTAACTACTGCAAATCCTTTTTATGCAGTTTTGAGCATAACTGAGAGAGTATTTTGACTTGTGTACACGCAGTGAGCTGTGTAAGTTTCACAGCGTGATGGGTGCAAATCATAAATCATACATTCGTTTGTTTTTTTGGGTAACTTTACTGCTTTTTCAAGCATGTTCAAAATCTGTAACTTCTAGTCGAGAGTCAGTGCAAGTTGGAGCGTCGAGTGCCAAAAATAAAAAGCTTTCTCCTCAAGTTGATAATCAAATCAAACAACTTTTGTCTGAGATGACACTCGAAGAAAAAGTGGGACAGCTTACACTTTTTACATCGGACATGGACACAACAGGCCCCGTAAGCGATAGCCAAAATAACGAGAAGCTCAAAAAACTTATTGTAGA
>CAZIFW010000167.1:0-2001 GCA_964538275.1 uncultured Bacteriovoracaceae bacterium | reverse complement strand
ATCAAGCGAATACTAAATTCTGTTTCACTTTTAATTTGAATGCCTGCAGGAAGTTTGCGCCCATACCATTCTCCTGCTTCTGTTGATTTCACCCAAGCAGACAATCCATCTATCAATCCAATCAATAAATTTCCGTAATTGGAAATATCATCATCTGTAACTCCGCGAAGTAAACTCATCACCGCATCCTTGGAGCTCACACTACGAGGCGCAGTAAGCTTAGAGCTCGAGTGAAAGGGAACTGCTTTAAGTTTAAAATTATAAGTGAGCTGATCTGCCGATAATGTGGGTAATTCCGTTAACAGAACGGGGACCAAATCACCGCTCGTCGTAGTTCCCGTTGAGTAAGCAAGTAAGGGTTCAAAAACAAGCGAAAGAATTTTGAGTCTTTCTTGATCTAAATTCAAAAGAGGATCTTTCAAACCCTCGGACGGACTTAAGTTTACTTTAAAGCTTTTACCATCTTCTTTGAGCTGCTGTTGGCAGGTACATGAAGTCAGAGCAATAAGGAGTGCATATCCGAGAAGCTTTTTAACCATAACTACATTCTCGCCTGTAAGCGAGATTTTTCAATAATTGATTCTCTTGACGCTTAAAGATTCTGGGAAAAAAGGGGCTTTCGCACCTAATTCTGCACGCCAACTTAACTCAATCCACTCAAATGTCATTTGTTTGCGCTGGTTTTGATAAAATTCAAACATTGCTCCAAACTCCAAAGTTTCTGAGGGGTAGATCTTTCCTTCGACATGTTTCACTGTGAAAACGTCTTTTTCTAAGCCAGACTGTATAGGGAAAAAAGCGATTGGATCTACGTAAACAACTGTGTTTCTACGATCTACCTTTGTTATGAGCCCATAAGCATTACGACTTGAGTTCCATTGACACTGTGTCACTAAATCTGGATCAATTCGCCCAAATACGAGATCTATCATCTGCTCAGGTTTGAATTTTACAGGTAACAACTCAAGAAACTTTAGCTGGCGTGGAGAGGTTCGCCAAAACTCTGACGCCGGAATTCGATACATCTCCTTACGTCGAGGAATGTAAAACTCCACCCAATCCTCATCGGCTCTAAGGACCGCAAAGGTTCCACCAAAAGGCGCTCGTATTTCTATCCAGAAATGTTTATCCGCTCGCATAGAGAGCAAAACCTGCCAACGACCCGAAGCGTCGCTCATTGTAGCTTTACCCTCAACTCTTTGAATAAGCTGACTACGCACCTTCAATTTTTCCTTTAGTTGTTGGCAATTTAAAATCTCTGTAGGAATGCGCGGCGGAGCTTCTGAAACGGATGTGCAAGAACTTAAAAATATAACTGCAATGATACAACTACTGTGCGGTTGTAATTTTTCTATCAGGTTGCGACTGCATGCGCGTAACTGTTTCTTGTACGCGAAGGCGTTCGTGAGTGGCGTCGATACCCAGAGCAAGAGCTTTTTCATATAGAGCTTTAGCTTCCTGAATTCGACCAAGTTTTGCAAGAACATCTCCCAAGTGGATCAAAACAATGGGTTCCTCGGGTTTTAAACGCTGAACTTGTTCTAGTAACGCCAGCGCCTCTGGAAGCTTATTTTGCTTAAAAAGTATCCACGCTTTTGAATCCATTATGAAAGCATCTTCAGGACGGGCCTTAAGGGCAGCATCTACTAACTTTTCAGCACGTTTCAAATCTAACCCCTGAGTTGCGAGTAAATAACCTACAAGATTTTGTAATGCAGGATTATTTGCATCTTCTAAAAGCAAAGCTTGTCCAAGTGCAAGAGCTTCCTGCACCTTACCTTCTTCATCTAAAGCCAGTGCATGATTGTATCTAAACTGTGCACTCTTAGGATAAAACTCAAGCGCTTTTGCGAGAAGATCTTTTGCAAGAGGCTTGATCTTCTTTTGACTTAAAAAAGTGTAAAGCACCATAAACATGGCCTCGTTTGCTTCTTCTTTTTTACCCATAGTCTCGAGTGCTATTTTTTGAGCAATACTTTTTGCACTACTCTCTTGACCAAG
>CAZIFW010000166.1:0-2005 GCA_964538275.1 uncultured Bacteriovoracaceae bacterium | reverse complement strand
TTTCAGTTTTTGATATGGCAGATCGCTATGCAAAAAAACCTGAATGGCTCTCTCTTACTTTTATAAGCGCTTTAGGTCTTTGTTTATTGCCGTTAAGTCGCGATTGGATATCGTTCTTTGTTTTCCTGGAAACATTCTCAATTCCTGCTTATGTTTTGGTGGCGTATGATAGCCAACGCGAAAGAAGCTTAGAGTCTTCTTTAAAGTATTTGCTTTCTGGAGCCTTTGCTTCTTCTCTGCTTTTGATGGGAGTCGCTTTGGTTTATTTGGCAAGCGGTTCGGTGGATTACGTTGGAATTGCATCTAATCTGCGCGACACTCCCCTCGCAAGTTTTGGAGTCCTTTTAATTTTAGTTGGAGTTTTATTTAAACTCACAGCTGTACCTTTTCACTTCTGGGCCCCGGATGTTTATCAAGGAGCACCTACGGGTGTGGCGGCTTTTTTAGCGGCTGCAACAAAGTTGAGTGTATTTTCAGCAGCTGCAATTGCCTTTAGTGAATGCGCCTTTTCTTCAAGAAGCGACACAATGGTTGCAGCAGTAGGTGTGGCTGCGGCAAGTGCTTTAGTTGGAAGTTTCCTAGCTTTTTCTCAGCGCTCCTTTAGGCGCATGATGGCGTATTCAGGCACTGTGAACGCGGGAATTTTAGTTCCTCTCATGGTTTCTGGCCAAACTGGAATATCTTCAGGGTTTTTCTTTTTAGCGGTTTATGGAATCACGTTGTTTTTTGTGTTCAGTAGCTTTGCTTCCATTATGAAAAAACGCGGGATCGATGTGAATGATGATTTAGATATCGAAACTTTTTCTGCACAAGATAATCAAAAAATGCCCATTGAAACGATCATTATTGCCACAGCTTTGATCTCTATGGCGGGAATTCCACCTTTCCCAGGCTTTATTGCAAAATATTGGGCCTATTCCGATCTTTGGCAAATGGGCCACAAGACACTTGTGGTGATTGCGCTGAGTGCAACACTCATGGGCGTGGCTTATTACATACGAATAGCGGGCAAGTTCTTTTTTTCAGAAAAACGAAAAGCTGTAACGCACTAATCTCTTTTGATTCTAGGCTCTTAACACAATTAAGTGATTTTGCTGTTATCCTATAGGGGAAGCAGAATTTCACATGAAAACTCGAGCCACAGAACGTATTCGTATTCGAGATCGGTCGGGTCTTATTAAAGGACCTTTCAAGAGAAAAGAAATTATTGAGTTTATTCGAAATCGTAAAATCGATGGAGAAGAAGAGATTTTTCTAGAGAGCGAAGGCAAATGGAAGGCGATAGCTTCAGACACAGAATTTTTTGATCTCATTCAAGAAGTCCTCTTTGGAATTAAAGCGGCTACTCAAACTGGACATGAATCAAAAGGCGTTTGGACCGGATCTTTTGATAAAGAAGACGATCCTAAAATAGACCGAACAGAAAAAATTGCCACTCAGCAAAAATCACATATGACGAGTGCTACTTTAGCTCGTCCAGATAAAACAAAAGTTCTATCTGAAGATGAGCAAAAGAGTTTATTACGTGAGATAGAAAACAAGAAAAAAGAAAACAGTGCGGTTAAAAACAGTCCTATTGAAGAACAAAGCACGAGTCGAAAACCCTTTGTTGCAAAAATTAAAGAAGAGGCCAAAGAGGTCTTGGGTTTTTCTGATCTAGAAGCTCCAGAGAAAAAGAAAAAATTTAAAGGCGCTGCTGTATTAATTGCGGGGCTGTTGTTTTTTGTCGGCGCTCTTTTTTTCTTACCAGAAGAAGCAGCGTTTAATGGTGACGTAAGCAGTATCAAAATGGAGTTTAATTTTAAGAAGGGTTACTTTCGTCCTCTTCTTTTGAGATTGCGTTTGCTTGGAGCAATAGAACTTCCTCCCAAAGAACTTAAAGACGACCTAAGCTCGATCAAAGTACTTCCGATCAATCTCCATGATCTGATGCTTAAAGAAGAAGAGTTTAGTCGTAAGCCTGAAGATCGTTCGAATGCGAGTACTTGGGTTTATAAAAGCTGGA
>CAZIFW010000165.1:0-2015 GCA_964538275.1 uncultured Bacteriovoracaceae bacterium | reverse complement strand
TTTCCAAGCATCTCTTTAGCGGCATGACCCACTTCGATGACTTTCTTCTGGCCACGGTTATCTTTTAAAATTGCCACCACGCTGGGTTCGTTCACGACGATCCCTTGGTTTTTTACATAAACGAGCGTGTTTGCAGTTCCTAAATCGATCGCAACGTCATTACTCAGGAGCGACTTTAAATTATCAAATACGGACATACTTACTTCACCCTACACTTCTTCTTTGAAAGCTGCCAAGTTAGTGGAACCCTTAGGACGTTTTTCACATTCCCGACCTTCGCGCATCGCATCAGACTCCGCCTTCCAATTTTCGAGTAAGTTCCACGCTTCTTTAGGTGATAACTCATCGAGGTTGATACTTCTTATTCTATCTGACCAGAAGTCTTCTGGGGGATTTACTTTTGAATTCGTGTCGATTTCTAAAAGCTGATCTTCACTCTCTTTTGTTGTTTGCCTTATCGTTTGAGACAGAGGAAAAGGCTTTGAAAATAGTGGCATCTCCAAAAGAGGAGCGGCTTCTCTATCTGGAGCGTTTTGACTATGAAAACTGCGAGCACGGTTGAGAATTTTAGGGTGTATACCCGCAAGCTTAGCTACGTGTAACCCATAAGAACTTGAAGCAGCTTCTGGGATAAGTTTTCTCAAAAAGATAAGCTCACTCTTCCATTCTTTGATAGACATAGAGGCATTCAAGACATTCTCGTAATCTTCACTGAAGGGCGCTAGCTCATGGTAGTGAGTGGCAAAGAGAGTGAGTGCAGGCATAGTCTCCGCAAAGTACTCCAAAAAGGCCTTAGCCAACGCTAGGCCGTCTTTTGTGGAAGTTCCTCGCCCCACCTCATCCATCAGCACAAATGAGTTTTCATTGGCCTCTCTTAACAAATGGGCCATTTCCTTCATTTCCACCATGAAAGTAGAGTCGCCCATGAGAATTTTATCGCTGGCACCCATGCGAGAGTAAAAGCCCCTTGCCGGACTAAATTCACAGCTGTCTGCCGGAACCCTTAAACCCACCTGAGCGAGTATGAGAATCAATCCCGTTTGGCGCATCAAAGTAGATTTACCGGCCATGTTAGGACCCGTTAACAAAAGAATACGTTTTTTGCCTCTCCCAAGAGTGAGTGAGTTCGAAACAAAACTTCTTTGAGTGGCTTCTATTATGGGGTGTCGCCCTTCGCGAATTTCAAATGAGAACGGGCCGTCTTCGACTTTGGGCTGCGACCATGTGCCATAAGCACTGAGTTTTTGAATGGCACGATCAGCGCCACAAAGCGCATCTAAAAATGAAATCACTTTTGATGCCGAAAGCAACGTTGCAGCAGACTCACGAAGTTCTTCCGAGAGCGATTCCAATATTTCAGCAGACCTTCGCTCTAATTTATCTTCAGCACCTAAGATTTCTTCTTCGCGCTCTTTGAGTTCTGGAACGGTGTAGCGCTCGGCATTCACAAGTGTTTGTCGGCGCTCAAAAGAACTAGGAACTTTGGCACTTTGGGCCTTGCTAACTTCAATGTAAAAACCCGCCACGCGATTAAAACGAAGTTTTAAATTGTTGATTCCAGTTTCAGTTTTGAGTTTTTCTTCAAAGCTCTCTAACCAGCCTTCAAGATTTCCGTAGAGGTTTTTTAAAGAATCATACGTGGGATCAACTCCGCTTTGAATAAGATCGCGCGCAGTAGATTGTACCGTAGCTTCTTGTGAGAGCGTTTTGCTAAAAAGAGCTTCGAGTGCAAGCAATGCGGGACTGAGCGAATTCCAGTCTGGGAGTTTTTCAAAAACTTTGAGTGCTACAAAATGCTTGCTCCACTCGCCTTTAAAAAACTCGTCAATTTTGCGAAGCACTTGCAAAGAGTCACGCACGCGAAGCAATTCATAAGGCTTAGAAGCACGAATTAAAATTCTGCCCACCAAGCGCTCTAAATCGTAAAGTTCTTTGGTAAGTTCTAAGAAGTTTTTGACTGGAATATATTTTAAAAGTTCCTGGCGTGCCCTAATGCGTTCACTATTAAGAAGTGG
>CAZIFW010000164.1:0-2053 GCA_964538275.1 uncultured Bacteriovoracaceae bacterium | reverse complement strand
TTATCTAACTTCTGACTTTGATAAAATTATTTATGTGCTTGGCACTACTGCTATTGAAACTAAACTTGGTCGCATATTAAGGGAATTCTCATCTGTAAGTGAAAGCTCAGGCCGCTTTGAGTTTAGCTTACTTGATGAGTTTCTATGTGATCATAGCAAATTGGAGGAACAAAAAACAAACAAAACAAAGGAAAATGTAAATGAAAAATGTCTATAGAAAATATGAAAGCATGCAAATCTTGCATGCTATTATCTCCCTGCCGCTTAGCTTCACTGCAACCTCCATTATGTATCTGCTCATCTCTCTTACTGGTTACTACAACTACGGGCTATCAATTTTTGACTACCACTGGATAGAAACTCCCACTTTTTGGCAAAGTACTAGAGGATTTCTCTCTCACACTTTTAGCATAAAGTTCTGCCTTTTTGCTGTTATTGGATTCATTGCGGATGCGAACGCATGGCCTTACTTTTACAGATTGAAATCAGCTACGCTTGAGTATGAAAAAGATCCAGACTCCGAATTAGAGTCCGAAAGCACTTCGGAGTCTTTGAATGACTGAGATTTTATCAGTTTGTGCACCTAAACAAGCAGAACCTAAGGAAATCCCCACGACTTCTGTCTCGAAGTTTTCTTGCTACGCATTTGCTGACCACCCTCCCCCTACGAGAGAGAGTGGTCAGCAAAACGAAAACATTCAAGACAGTCGCCGTGGGGTTAGGAAGATGAATGGAAATAATATTTTAAATAATAAGAAAGAGGACGGGGAACCAGAACAAAAACCAAAACTACAGAACAAAGAATCCAAAACCGAAAAACAAAAAAGCCAAAAGAAGTCCCGCACAACTTGGGAAGCAAAGAATGTGCAAATCAACTTTGTTGATACGCCTTGTAAAGAAAAGCAGCTTTTACTTGAACAACTTGCCCGCACTCTGTATGATTATTCTTGCCAGCTCGCAAAAGCCAAATCCTCTCAAACCACTGAAGCTCCAAGTACTCCCGAACTTAGGAGGACAGGAACAGATGGCTAGCTTAACAAGAAAACTTAAATCAACACACGACAAGGAACTAAAACCCACTTCACGTCGAATTGGGATCTACATAAGAGTTTCCACAGAAGAACAAGCAGAAAATCCTGAAGGCAGTATCCGCAACCAAGAAATGCGCCTGCGTGAAACCATAAGACTTAAGAACCAAGAGAGTGCATTCGGTGAAATCACAGAAGTTTTCATCGACCGTGCCCGTTCTGGTAAGGATATGCTCAGGCCTGAGCTTCAACAGCTACTCTCAAAAATCCGCTCGCGTGAAATTGATCTTGTTATGGTCACAGAACTCTCAAGACTGTCTCGTTCGATAAAAGACTTCTCCGGTATTTGGGAAATGATGCGTTCTCACGGCTGCGGCTTTCAAAGCCTACGCGAAAACTTCGACACCACCACCGCCGCTGGCGAAATGGTTTTGTATACAGTTGCCAATATTGCACAATTTGAGCGTCGCCAAATCAGTGAACGAGTTGCTGCCAACCTAGAGTCCCGCGCATCGCGCGGGCTCTACAACGGTGGCACTGTGCCACTTGGTTACAAGCTCATTCCTGAAAAGCTTGGGCACTTGGAAATTGATGAAGAAGGTGCCGCAATGGTGAGGCTTGCGTATAAAACTTTTCTTGAAACTGGCGGGATCTCAGCAACTGCAAAATTTCTCAATACAAGAGGATACCGAATCAAGAGAAAAACCCAAGGCGGCAATAGCGCAGGAAGATCGGGTGTTTTTACAGTTGTAAATCTCGATGGAATACTTCGCAATAAAGCCTACATTGGAATTCGTCGCTATAAATCTGCTAATGGATTAGCTAAAGAAGTGAAGGCTTGCTGGCCTGCTATATTAGACATTGAACTTTTTCAGAGCGTGCAAAATGAACTTAAGAAAAAAGAAGACTGCAAAAGAAAACCAGAATCCGAGAACCGCTATCCGTTCTTGCTCACTGGCTTAGTAAGATGCGCAAGCTGCAGAGCTCACATGGTTGGAAAGTCCGCTCATGGAAATTCCGGCAAG
>CAZIFW010000163.1:0-2059 GCA_964538275.1 uncultured Bacteriovoracaceae bacterium | reverse complement strand
TTTTTGTCGGTCTATGATTCTTTTTTAAATTTACGCTTTCGCAACCCAAATGCTCAAATTCTTTTTGGCACTAAAGTAATAGAACCCAAGGACAAGTGGATGACCACTGCTGCAGGCGATCATCGGGTGCGCCTCTTAAACTTACGCACTCAAGGGGGTGAGCGATGGATTCAAGTGGGCATGCTTATCGATCAAGAAAATGCTGAGTGGGATTCACTAGCCGCGCGTGCTTTTCTAATAGTTTTGGCTCTTTTAGCGGGAGTTGCTGTGGCAAGTTACTTTTTGAGTAAAGCGCTTTTGCGCCCTCTTTCTGAACTAGCAGTCGATCTTAGAACTTTCTCCCGTGATCTTGAAGAAAGAAAAACTTCAGAAGAAATTTTTTCCAAATGGAGTCAAACCTCAAAAGATAAAGATGCATTTACGGAATTGCTTTCTTCTTTAGTAGAGCTTCGTTCTCGATTGGTTGGGCGCTTAAAAATGAATGATGCCACTCTTTCTCAAATGGCGCATGAATTGAAAACACCGCTTGCAGTTATACGAGCAGGAACAGAATCTTTACTCTTAGAAGTTAAAGAGGATTCTATTAAAGGGCAGTTAAATGAGTTATTGCATGAAGCGGATCGCTTAAGTGAAACCATTACCTCATTTCTAAATTGGTCTCGTTTTCAGCAAACTGAACCTACGCGTTTGGAAAAGCAAAGGGTTGTTTTAGTTGAAAGCGTAGAGGAAATTGCTTCCAGCTTAGAGCATCTTTACCCAAATCGTATTCGATTAAACCTTAATGGAAGTTTTTCATTTGAATCTCATCGACCTCATGTTGAGCAAATAGCGCAAAATTTAATGCTCAATGCTCTTAAGTATTCAAATTTAGAAGTAAATGTAAGCGTGCAGGATTCGCTTATGAGAGTAGAAGACAAAGGCACTGGAATTCCAGAAAAAGTACTTTCACGTTTAGGTGAACCTTTTAATACAAGCGCATCGGGTACAGGTTTGGGTTTAGCTTGGGTTAAAACTCTCTGCGACAGATACTCTTGGAAGGTAAATGTTGAATCAAATTCGCTTGGAACAAAAATAGAAATTAATTTCAATTCTTAAAATAAAAAAAGGTGCCAGACTGACTGTCTGACACCTTTTCATTTTGTTTTAACTTAAGATTTGAAGTCTTAGTAACGGTTTCCACCGCGACTTCCGCCGCCGCCACTGTATCCACCGCGACCACCGCCGCCAGCGCTACGGCCACCGCCGCCGCCTGTGCGAGGAGCTTGGGGACGTGCTTCGCTTACGCTGATCGCACGACCTTCAAGTTCTGCGTTGTTAAGCTTACTGATAGCTTGAGTTGCTTCGTCGTCTGTAGACATTTCTACAAAACCGAAGCCTTTGCTTCTACCGGTATCGCGATCAGTAACAATCTTTGCAGATTCTACTGAACCGCAAGCATTAAACGCTTCCGTTAATGATGCTTCAGTGATTGAGAAGGGAAGATTTCCAACAAATAGTTTCTTAGCCATAAAATAACCTCCTAGGCTTTTAGTGCTCTAAGAGGACAGGACATTATTGGCCAGGACACTTAGATGCTCTTTCATTGTACACCAGCCTTATATGAGATGCTATGAGAAAGCCGCTGCTATGGGTTTGGGAAGATCTTTCCCTATGAAATACAGCGGATTAGATGTTTTTCTCGTAAGCCAAATAATGCGTAACAGTATTTAAAACACCGTCATGAAACGACCATTTCGGAGTCCAGCCCAACTTTTTGAGCTTATCTATGTTGAGGCAGCTTCTTTCGAGTTCTCCGGGTCTGAGTGGAGAATGCAAAGAGTTTTGTATCTGAGTTTTATCTTTGAGGGCGTTGTGAACGAGATCAAATACAAGTTGTGTTTGAGTTTCTACCCCGGTGCCAACGTTAAAAGAATCATCCACCGCTTGTTTTTGTTGGAGTTTAAAAATATGCATAAAAGCAGAGACCACATCAGAAACGTGGATGTAGTCGCGCGTTTCTTCTCCACTTCCAAAAATGATAGGCGCAGTATTTGAGAGAAGTTTTTCAATAAAAATTGGA
>CAZIFW010000162.1:0-2177 GCA_964538275.1 uncultured Bacteriovoracaceae bacterium | reverse complement strand
GCTCATCAAGAACAATTTGACTAAGATCACCAATGCGCAAATCGCGATTGGGAGCCGATTGAAGGACGCAAGGGTTGTATCTGAGTTTTGGTGAGCAATTTGCTTGAGCTTGAATTTCTTTTCGCAGATATAATCTCTCTTCATTGAGAGCACCATCAAAAATGACAACTTCTCCCGAATGTCCCGAGCGAAGAGCTTGACGTGCCAGTGCCCAAAGCGGTGCAACTCCTGTCCCCGTGCCTATGAGCACCACCGGATTATCTCGATCACTACCTGTATAGTAGCAATCTCCCGTTGGACCTGATGCAAGCAGAGTATCACCAACAATTGCCTCTTCGTGAAACCATGCGCTCATTTTTCCTTGCGAAACACGGCGCACATGAATTGAAAAAGTTTTGTCTTCATCAGGAAGGCTTGCAATCGAATAGCTGCGCGCAAGTCCATCTGTCCGCGCAAACGTCATGAACTGCCCAGCCTCAAAGCGTAGCGTAGCAGGTCTTTTGAAGGTGACCACTCTTACATCTGGACTGAGCGTTTCAAGATCAAGAATTTCTACGTTGTCGCGAAAAGTCACCGTATCTGCGACAGTGGCAACTTTGAGGTTTTCTTCAGGTCGGCAAATGCAGGACAAAAAACAGTTTTCTTTCACAAGACTTTCTTTAAGACCAATCTGTGAGTGGCGAGGTACCACTCCACACTCGGCCTTTAAGATGCAACTTTGGCAGACTCCTGAGCGACAAGAAAAAGGAATCTTTTCTCCACCTCTTTCAATGGCCTCCAACACAGTTTCTCCCGATGAAAGCAAAAACTTACGGCCATCGTATTCAATTTCAATCATGATCGGGGCGCAACCTCACGTCCCAGAACATCATCACGTACGCTCTCAGCAATTGCCGCGACTTTTCCTATCAAATCTTGAGAAACTCCATGCTCTTTTAGCGAAGCACCAAGTAATTCTATTACTGCATCGACGTGAGAATCATTAAGTCCCATTTTCACTAAATGAGCATGACCTACTCTCATGTCTTTACCTGTGTAACTATGGGGTCCACCGAAAGCCATAGTTAAGAATGCTTTTTGCTTGATTCGTTGTTGTTCCATATCAACACTCTCGAAAAAACGAGAGATCCTGTCATCCAGCAGAACTTTTCGATAAAAAGTATCTACTACAGCCTCGACTGCCGCTTCACCGCCTAATGATTCAAACATGTTTTGCATAAAATAATTCTCCTTTTTTTTGATTCACTTTGTATATATGCCTCGTTTTAAAACGAGAGCCATTTTCTGGCTTTTATTTTTAAATAATTCTGCTGCTGTGGGCACCAGAACTTCATCAGCAGTTTCAGCAAAAAGTTCCAGCCACTTGTCAAAATAACTCTCAGGGAAAGGAGGAAGGGAGATGTGAGCCTTTAATGGATTTCCCTTATATTCCCCCACGCCAAGCATTATCATGCCCCAAAAATTGTACATTTTTTCAAGATGTGGCTTCCAGTCCGAAGGCTCTTTGCCGATCGCTGCCGCAAATACTGGGGACAGTTCCGTATGCTTTTGAATTTTTACATAAAAGCAGTCCACCAAGACACGAATCCCCTCAATAGACATTGGATATTGCTGATCAATGGAAGCGATATCTAATTTGGACATATCTATCCAGTATCAATGCCAATACTGGACGTCAACGTCCAAATTAAAATCTTTCGCTAAGAAAGTGTGCTACAAGAGAACTAAGAATGATTTCGCAAACAACAGACTACGCGCTACGAGCTATGGTTGTACTCGGAACTGAGTCACAGCGATGCTGGAAACATTCTGAGATTGCCAAAATAACTCAAGTGCCTCCGGATTATCTCTCCAAAGTAATGCAGAGCCTGACAAGAGCAGGTCTGGTAACCAGCCAACGAGGTGTTAATGGTGGTTTTACTTTGTCTCGATCGCCATCAGAAATAAGCGTACTTGAAGTAGTAACGGCCGTAGATCCGATTAAGCGGATACACACTTGTCCATTAGGACTAAAAGCACATGGTACGAACCTCTGCGCACTTCATAATAAACTGGATCACGCGCTAGGCATGGTTGAGAAAGCTTTTGCAACATCTATACTATCAGACTTAATCGCTGAAGGTGATTCAACAAGTGTCCGCCCCTGTGACTTTCCCTTGAAAAAAAAGCCATCCTCT
>CAZIFW010000161.1:0-2196 GCA_964538275.1 uncultured Bacteriovoracaceae bacterium | reverse complement strand
GATGTTTCTTCTGGAAAAAGCAAAGAGTTGATTTTAAATCCTTCAAAATCAAAGTTCTGCTCTTCAGAATTCTTGAAAGAGAAGCTGTGCTCCGGGTTTAACTTTTCAGGGAAAAAAATTAAACGTTCTTGAATCATGATTAAACCCAAAGCAATTGTAAAAAAAGTTGCTCCAAGCAGCGCATAAAATTTATGCTTCTTAGAAACTAACACCCGTAAACTTCTCCAAAACGGTACGTTCAACGTTAGCAGGCATAGAATCATATTGAGCAAACTCTAATGTAAAAGTACCTCTACCCTGAGTTCTTGATCTAAGATCAGTGGAATAACCAAAAACACTCGATAAAGGAACCTCAGCTCGAATTACTTGCAAACCAACGCCTTCTTGGGATTCCATATCTTGTATACGACCACGACGAGTGCCCAAGTCCGAGACCACATCGCCCACAAAATCGCTGGGACAAGTAACTTCTAATTTCATGACGGGCTCTAAGAGTTTTGCACTGGCTGATTTGAAAGCATCCTGCAAGGCCATAGAAAGTGCAGTCATATAAGCTAAATCCACAGATTCGTTATCTCGGTATTCAGCACCTATAAGCTCAACCCCAACATCTACCACTGGGAATCCCGCGATAGGACCGCTTTGTAAAAGGAGATTCACGTTTTTAACAAGCTGCTCTTTAATCATCTTAGGAAGTTGCGCATTCTTAATGGAGTCTACAACCTCAATACCCTCACCACGTTTGCGCGGATAAACGCGCAATGTAATCTGTCCAAATTGTTTTTTACCGCCAACATCGCGCTCGCAGGTATTAGATGCTTTTGCTTCGCTTTGAATACTTTCACGATAACTCACCTGAGGTTTACCTACGTTTGCAGGCACCTTGTGTTCGCGTAATAAACGATCCACTACAATTTCCAAATGAAGCTCGCCCATTCCAGAAATTAAAACTTGGCCCGTCTCTTCGTTTGTGCGCACACGGAAAGTTGGATCTTCCCAACTCATTTTCCTCAAGCTTTCAAAAAGTTTTTCTTGGTCAGCCTGTGACTTAGGTTCAATCGCAATTGAAATGACGGGCTCAGGGAAAGACATTTTTTCAAATAGTATGGGGTCTTTAGAATCAGCTAATGATTCTCCCGTTTGAGTGTGTCTGAAACCTACAATTGCTACAATTTCTCCCGCACACGCTTCTTGAAGTTCGGTGCGCTTATTTGCATGCATCATCAGAATCCGTTGAATGCGCTCTGATTTATCTTTCACCACGTTCAAACAACTTTGATTGGTTTTAATCGAACCCGAATAAATACGCGTGAAGGTAATTGTACCCACAAAAGGATCGTGAGCAATTTTAAAAGCTAAGGCTGAAAAAGGCTCATCTTTATTGGGCTGTCGCAAAAGTTTTTTGTCTAAGTGCTTAGGGTCAAAACCTTCAGCTGGTAAAATGTCCGTAGGGCTTGGTAAAAAATCGCACACAGAATCCAATAAAAATTGAACTCCTCTGTTTTTAAATGCAGAGCCGCACAACACAGGCGTAGCTTTTAGAGCTAAAGTTGCGCGTCGGATGCCCGCTCGAAGCTCATCTTCACTCATAACTTCCTCGCCTAAATATTTTTCCATAATTAGATCGTCGCATTCAGCAAGGGTTTCGATCATAAGCGAACGTGCAGAGTTAAAATCATCTTGAGCATCTGCAGGAATTTCTTCTGTAACAAAGGATTTTCCATCCACGTCAGATTTAGGCCATGTGATTTTCTTTGAAGAAAGTAAGTCATAAAAACCCTCAAAGTCTTCGGCTTCTCCAACAGGCAAAACTAAAGGCAGCGGTTTAGCGGCGAGTTTAGTGCGCATTTGTTCTAGGACTCGCGAAAAATTTGCTCCTGTGCGATCCATTTTATTAACAAAAGCTATGCGCGGAACTTTATATTTATTGGCCTGTCTCCATACTGTTTCACTTTGAGGTTGAACTCCGCCCACTGCGCAAAATACACCAACCGCTCCGTCAAGAACTCGAAGGGATCGCTCTACTTCAATCGTAAAATCAACGTGCCCAGGAGTATCAATAATGTTGATGCGATAATCTTTCCAATAGCAAGTTGTAGCTGCAGCAGTGATCGTAATTCCACGTTCACGCTCTTGCTCCATCCAGTCCATAATGGCTTCGCCGTCGTGTACTTCGCCGATTTTGTGGGAACTTCC
>CAZIFW010000160.1:0-2212 GCA_964538275.1 uncultured Bacteriovoracaceae bacterium | reverse complement strand
CGCCTACTTCGGACATTCGCTTTAATTTCAAAGAATTAGCCCCCCTGCATCTTTTTGTGAGAAAGACTCTTATGTTTTACAAAGTAAAATTACACTTTACAAAGTAAAAACCATCTTTTAGAAGGTCGAGCAAAGGAAAAGCTCGATGAATAAAAAACTATTATCCCTCACACTTCTCTGTGGTGCTTCGTTCTTAACAAGTTGTGGATCCCTTAAAGTCCGCGATAAAAATGTTAGCGAACTGAGCAGCATTAAAACGGTGGCTCTTATTAACCTAGATGTCACTGAACCGCGACCCAAAGAACTCGCTCTCAACTTAGGCAGCGGAAACGTTGAAGGCGACAGGGCCATGGGAATGTCCCAACAAAAGTCCGGTCACGTTGAACGACTATATAATGAGCTTCAGCGCGCCATTGCCATTAACCTAAAATGGAAAGTTTTAGATAAAGGTACGATGACTTCGAATTCTGGATTTAAGGCCGCGTACGAAAAAACTATGAAGGGTTGGCAAAACAAAATGCCCGCCGGAGCAGGCAGTGTACAATTCACAACTAAAGACACACTCGACTACGACTCTCCGCGGATTTTGGATTTCGCAGGACGTGAAAAACTTATTCGAGATTTAAATGTAGATGCCATTATTGCTGCAAAAGTTCACGTTTCATTAGCAGGAACATCCATTATGGGGTTTGGACCCCGCAAACCATTCTCTGTGTTGAGCTTCGCAGTTTACAAAAAAGGTATTGAGAAACCCGTTTGGTTTGACGGTAACGTAGAAGGTAAAAAAGGCGCTTCTGTTGGAGCAACTGCTTTGTGGAGCGTAGAAAAACTTCAAAACGAAGCTGTGGAATCAGCAATAGACGCATTCTCTCGCATTAAAGAAGAAAGAAAATAAGGAAAAGGAAAATTAAAATGGTGCACTTTTATAAAACAATGAAATCGTTCTCTCTAAAATGTTCTGTGCTTGCTGCAGTTTTAGCTGCTCAATCAGCCACGGCTTTTGATTTAGGCGGAGTAAAACTCGGCGTGGGTCCTAAATTGTCTCTCAACTCGAACAAAGCTTCGATTGGCAGTGCAGGAAGTTCAAGCTTTGGTTTTGGCTGGGGCGCAGGTGCTTACTCACAACTAGATTTAGATTTTATGGTTGTTGAGCTTGGCCTTCAGTACGCAGAAAGACGTTTTGAATTTGAAAACCTCTTAGGTCTTGGTGGAGATTACGCCACAACATTAAAACAAATAGAAATTCCTCTTTTGGCCTACTACAAAATGAAACTCAACGAACAAATTGGATTGCGCGCTGGAGCAGGTGCACAATTAGAATTTGCTGTGGGTGATGTGAAAGGCGATGGCGGATCAATTTCCTATTCAGATGCTGGTATTTCTAAAAACGGCACATCTCTCTTGTTTGATATCGGTGGAGACTACGCAGTTGAAGGCTTAGGCACACTCACTGCAGACCTTCGTTACGCTATGGGAATTAAAGATCGCGGTGAATCAGGCGGAATGGTTTTTAATGATGAATTCAAAACTCATTACATTGAACTCGCTGCTGGTTTCTTGTTCTAGAGAAACAAACTCAAAAAATACAAAAAGGGGCGCTAAGCATTCAAGCTTAGCGCCCCTTTTTTATTTATTTAAAATAATTACAAACTAAGTTTTGCTAGGACTTCCACCCGTTGGAACTACCGGAGCAGCACCCGCAGGAGGCACTCCACCTTGGCCAGGAAGTGACTGATCTTGACGAGCAATTGAACTTCTCACTTGATGAGGCATTTCTAAACTTGCAAGCAAGTGACCAGGAGAGAACTTCTTACCATGAGGCAATGGACCAATAATACAAGCAAGGCGCTTGCCTTCCATTTTAGGTTTAGAATCAATCACTGCTCCATCATTCATTTTAACAATGAAAGCCTTTAATGTTTCCCAGCCCACCTTAAGGTGTTCCAATTCGCGGCCACGATAGACAACAACAACTTTTACTTTGTCGCCTTCTGCTAAGAACTCAATGGCACGTTTGCTTTTGTGCTCTAGATCGTGATTTTCAGTTTTCGGACGGAACTGAATTTCTTTGATCTCAATAACAACTTGCTTCTTTTTAGCAGCTTGTTGTTTTTTCTTTTCCTGATACTTGAGCTTACCTACATCAGTAATACGGCACACAGGAGGATCGGCATTGTCTGCCATCAATACAAGATCAAGACCCATGCTTTCT
>CAZIFW010000159.1:0-2217 GCA_964538275.1 uncultured Bacteriovoracaceae bacterium | reverse complement strand
TTTAGAAACTCATGAGGAGTTTGAAGAGTTTGTTAAACGCAAAGCTTTTATTCGCGAGCAAATTCAAAAATTAGGTAAGTTAGATGACACACTCACGCGTCAGCTAGATATGTGTCAAGATGCTGCACTTTTGGAAGATATATATCTTCCTTACAAGCCCAAAAAGAAAAGCAAGGCAACTACGGCCAAGGATTCTGGATTGGAGCCTCTGGCATTGTGGGCGTGGGATACGGCTCAAGGCAAAACTGCATGGGAAGCTGGTCAAACTCTTTTGGTGTGGGCGTATACGTATCGGAACGAAAAATTTGGAATTGATACAGTAGAAAAAGCTATTGAAGGCGCGCGCGACATTCTTGTAGAGAAAATTTCTGAAGATGTAGAATTGCGCCAGTTTGTGCGAGAAATGTATTTTGACAAAGCTTTTCTACGCAGTAAAAAAGCTAAAAAAGCGGCTGAGCACAGCAAGTTTGAACCTTATTTTGATTTCTCAGAGAGTATTAAATCTTTGATGAGTCCTACCAGTTCTCACCGTTATATGGCTCTTAAGCGTGGGTGGGGAGAAGATGAAATTTCTGTTCATATGGGCGCAAAAGTTGAAGCTGAAGACGAAGCTTTTCAGAACTTACTTTTGAATCATTTTTATGGAAAATGCGTGATCAAGCCAGACGCACCGGGAGCAGAACTCACAAAAGAAGCGGCTTCTTTAGCACTTAAAGCCTACGTGATTCCTTCTATTGAAAATGAAGTTCACAAGGAGCTTAAGCGAGTGGCGGATGAAGCTTCTATTCATGTGTTTTCTGACAACGTGAGAAAAATTCTATTGGCTTCACCTTTGGGTTCAAAGTCTGTGATGGGCGTGGACCCAGGTTTGCGCACGGGATGTAAAATTGCCATTGTAGATGATACAGGCAAATTTTTAGCAGACACAGTTGTGCATCTTAATTCAACTGGTGAGCAGCAAAAAGCAACACGTGTTTTAGAAGAACTCGTTGAAAAGTATAACGTAAAAGCTGTGGCTGTAGGTAACGGAACAGGTGGACGTGAAACAGAAACGTTTTTACGTAAGGCTCTAAAGGCACGTTTTTCAAAAATTCAGATTGTAATGGTTTCAGAGGCAGGTGCCAGTGTGTACAGTGCCAGCGAAGCTGCCCGTGAAGAATTTCCAAATCTTGATCTTACGGTAAAGGGGGCAATCTCTATTGCACGTCGATTGCAAGATCCTTTGGCTGAGTTGATTAAAGTAGATCCCAAAAGTATTGGCGTAGGCCAGTATCAACACGATGTTAACCAAGTTCGACTTAAACGAAAACTTGATGAAGTTGTGGACTCTTGTGTGAACAGTGTTGGTGTGAATTTAAATACTGCAAGTTACCATTTGCTTTCCCATGTTGCGGGAATTGGTCCTAGCTTGGCAAAAGCAATTGTTGAACATCGAGCAAAGGGAATCTTTAAATCGCGAGAGGATTTAAAAGCAGTTTCTCGTTTTAGCGATAAGACCTTTGAACAAGCAGCGGGTTTTTTACGTGTTGCAGAGTCTGATAATCCTTTAGACAAAACAGGTGTTCACCCCGAGCGTTACCCAATTTTGGTTGAGTTTGCATCTTCCAAGGGGATTTCTGTTGCGGATTTGTGTGGCGCAGGAGTGAAGAACCTTAAAGAAAATGCGGCAGAACTTAAAGATAAGATAGGTGAGTTTACTTTCAACGATATCATTGGTGAGCTTGAAAAACCTGGTCGTGATCCACGTGAAGAGTTTGTTCCGTTTCAGTTCCGAGACGACATTCACGCTGTCAGTGATTTGAAAAAAGACATGGTCTGTCCAGGAATAGTTACCAACGTTACTAACTTTGGAGCTTTCGTGGACATTGGTGTTCACCAAGACGGTTTGGTTCACCTCAGTCAGTTGGCGGATCGTTTTGTAAAAGATCCACGCGAAGTTGTAAGCCCTGGAGATCATGTGACCGTTAAGGTTTTGGATGTTGACCCCAATAAAAAACAAATTTCATTGACGATGAGAGCGTTAAGGCCTGACTTTGCTCAGGCACAAGCACCGCGTGGTCAAAGACACGAAGGTGCTCCTCGTGGAGAGCGTCGAGATGATCGCAATCGAGGCGAACGTGCTCCCATTCAACAGCGCCCTCAAAACAGAGAAGCCCCTCGTGGAGATAACCGAGGAGATACTCGTGGGCCCAAAGGCGGCCCCGCTCGTCCAAGATT
>CAZIFW010000158.1:0-2382 GCA_964538275.1 uncultured Bacteriovoracaceae bacterium | reverse complement strand
GGTAAAGTGAGCGTTTGTAAGTTCAAATACGACCGCAGCAAATCAATACAAGGAATTCCTAAAAATAACCCGCGCAGCTATCATTTTAAACCGGTTGTAAAAGCTGAATGCAGTGAACCGATTGATTTGGATGAAGATGAAAATGAATCCAGTAGCTCGTCTTCTTCTAATTCGAGTGAAGAAAGTAGTAGTTCATCCTCGAGCTCATCTTCAAGCGACGAAAACAGCAGCTCAAGTAGCTCTAGCAGTGAGTGTAACCTTGAAGCAGGAAACGATACAGACCCTGGATATGAATGTTTATCAGACTATGAGTTGCCTGCAGAAGACGAACCTAGTTTTTTATTACTGAGTCCTGAAAATTAAATTTAATAAGTAGGCCTGCCAATTCCCGATAGCCAATTGAGCTTATGCAAACATGAACCCACCTTGGTAGATATGGAAGCAGATGCTTGCGCAATGCGTCCCACCTTTTCTTCTTCCACTTTTACCGTCATGAGAGCTTCTGCTTCGGCTATGCGACCTTGTCTAACAAGGGCCGCGTATTGAGCATTGCGCTCAAATAAACCCTGTATTTTTTGAGCTCTGGGATTTGTTCGAAGTAATTTAATAATGGTGGGAATAGTTACCACTGCACCCACAATTGAGGTCATGACAACTCCCACGACAAAACCTTCTGATGTGCTGGCCAAGATACGACCGGGTTTTGCAAAATATAAACTTGTGAGCTCAATTTTAAGTCGTTGAAATTCACTTAACACACCACGAGCTTTTAGAACGCCAATCAGAGTTTGGTTTACACCAAACGCAAAATAGAAGCCTAAAGTCCCAAGAAAGTTATGAAGTAAAAATGTGCTCAAAGCTTTGTACTCATAAAAGGCACTCAAGCCGTCGAAGCCATGTCCAATGTTGTAAGCGTGAATCCAGTTATTGGTGTAAGCAACTATTCCTCCAATGGAATAAATAGTAAACGCATATACGTAGTTGAACATGTAGTTATAGATGTATCCCGCTTTTAGAAAACCACTTTTATCGATGAGATACTTATTGAGTACATCTGAAGTGCCTCTGAGCATTTGATTTATCTTTCGTTTAACCATACCCATCTCAGGAGTATCTTCTCCCGGACGTTGAAAGTGCTCAGGCGACCATAAATATTTATCCAATGGAGAACTATAAATTGAAGTCGCAATTTCGATTTTACGAATAACCAGAGCTTGAAAAATAGCGGCAACAACTTCAGCGTAATGAATTGAATTTCCAAAAGACGCTTTCCAAATTGTAACTGGGATAATGGTAGCGGCTACACTGATAGCAGGAACCCAAAATTTTCTTGCTTTTTCCCAACGCGTATAAGCTTCTTGATCCTCTTTAAACGGTTTAAGTGGGCGCGTTAGTTCTTCGTTAAACTCCGGGACAATTTCAACAAAATCAATTCCAGAACGACGTAACTGACTGTTGAAGAAGGGAATCATTTTATGATTCTCAGGATGAATTTCTACTTTTGCGATTGCAGGATTGCCACCATTCGCTTCAAAAATTGCATTGCGAAGACCAGTGAGATCTAATCCTCCATTGGCTTTTTGTTCCATATAAGAAATTGCAGCATCTTGGCCGTCATTCAAATAGGTAGCATAAAGTTCCCCAATGAAGTTTTCGGGGTCCATGCCGCGCTCTTGAACCTGATCAACTGTAAAAGGCTGAGCGTAGGCAGAGCTAGCTGCAAAAAATGCGATAAAACTAAGTGATAAAAAACGATTCAATTTCTGGAGAAAATGCACCACGCCAAGACCGTAATGAAAGATCCTCTGTTCTGCAACACCCCACGTCATTTTATGCTTTAGATTTAGCGAGTTAATGGAATAAAAAAGGCCTCTCGGTAACCGCGTGAAGGGTTTTGCGAAGAAATTTTTCACTAAGACGCGAAAGGGCCCGCTTCGGTATACGCAATACGGTATCCGAAGCGGGCCCTAACAAGTATTAGTTAAAAAGGTCGAGCAGAACTACCACTTGAAGTGGGAGAACGCTTTGTTCGCATCCGCCATCTTGTGAACGTCTTCACGTTTCTTGATAGCTCCGCCTTTGTTTTCACAAGCGTCCATCAATTCAGCAGCAAGTTTTTCAACCATGTTTTTACCGTTACGCTCTTTTGCGTAAGTAATAATCCATCTGCTTGCGAGAGTTTGTTTACGCTCGGGACGAACTTCCATAGGAACTTGGTAAGTTGCTCCACCCACACGACGTGAACGAACTTCAACGTTAGGCTTAACGTTGTTCAAAGCTTTTTTGAAAAGCTTTACGGGCTCATCACTGAACTTAGCTTGAAGAACATCAAAAGCTCCGTAGCAGATTGCTTCTGCTGTAGATTTTTTTCCGTCTTTCATT
>CAZIFW010000157.1:0-2404 GCA_964538275.1 uncultured Bacteriovoracaceae bacterium | reverse complement strand
GCCGTTGCGGATAAGTTTGCGTTCAATAATATCTTGTGCAGGTTGTTCAGTTGGAAGGTTTAGCTGAGAAAGTAGATAATAAGAACATCAACACCAAAGATGTTACCGAAGAGTTTATTGATGTAGAGGCGCGCCTTAAAACCAAAAAAGAACTGGAAACCCGGTACCTGGATTTATTAAAGCAAGCAAAAACCGTGGCAGATATTGTTTCCATCGAAAGCCAGATTGCCAATGTGCGGGCCGAGATTGAATCCATGGAAGGACGGTTGAAATATTTAAGCAACCAGGTTTCGTTTAGTACGCTGAACGTATCGTATTACCAGGAATCGGACATGAGTTATGGATTTGGTTCCAAGTTTCTCAACTCACTTAAGTCGGGATGGTATAATCTGGTTGATTTTATTTTTTGGTTGTTAGGCATATGGCCGTTTGTGTTGGGGATTACGGCTTTGGTTATTTGGTGGGTGCGGAGGAGAAGGAATAGGGTGGGGTAGAGTGTGAGTTGTGGGGATACAACCCTCACTCTTGCAAAAAGTAACGATGCTTAATTTTCGGTTGTACTGGTATGGATTCTCACATTATAATGTTTGCTGCCAGGGTAATTTATTACAGCAAGACAAATAGCACAACCGGATTTAAAATCTTCAGGATCTAGTTCAGCATAAAGAATCACGCTTGTTGGTATTGTAAGCTCTTCAATGTTGCCAGAATCACTCGAAGGACATTCAATTCTGCCAAAAAATACATTTTCATGGGTTTCGATGTTTTCGCCATACTGAAAGAAGTCAGGATGCTGAATTTTGAAAATGGCTGATCCGCAAATTTGATCAACTAAAGTCACAGGAATATACTGGTTTGTCAAATCTGCTTGTTGTGTATCACAGCTCAACCAAACGATAGCTGATAGAGCAAACATGAATGAAAGTAGCTTTCTCATAAGTTGTTTTTCTTTTAGAAACACCAAACCAGAAATTAGTTGGATGGCGGAATCAGAAATCAATAGAGTGATAGATTTTAGCAACGAAACAAGGTTTTTTATCAACCAATATTGGTTTCTTAATAAGTGGTAATTGACCATCGCTATCAAACGTGATAACAGGAGCTTCTACGAACAAATTTCTTTACAACTTAATGAACCGCTGCATACGAGGCCTGTCCGTACAATGGTGTGAGAGGTAACCGACAACGTTTTTAGAGAGACCAAACTTCAAACATATGCTGAATCTCCGCCATTGACTGTAGCTTTTTTGTTTATAAGCGGTCGTCATCATCGTTTATTAATAATTGTGCTCTATTCGACAAATATAAAAGTCAGATGTTGTAGAGATTGAGCTGAATATGTCTGATTGTTTTAAATTCTTAATTATACTGTCCATAGCAATTGCATAAGCCGAATTAGTCTGGTCTTTATCGTCTGCGTGATAATGTTCTAAGTAAGAGTTCATATCAAACCCTTCATCGTTACTTAGTTTTGCAAAACCTTGATAAGTCCAGTCGCCCGTATTACTTTTTAAATCTTGTATTTCGTCCTTGGTTGCATATCCTCCCCATTTCTGTCGGTAGTTCTGTAGTGTTTCTTCAAACTTTTCTACAGAGTTAAGGCAAAGTAAATTGGCGTCAATAGCAAACCCATAAAATGTTTCATTCTGATGCTCCTTCGAAAAAATTGAAATCTGCTGTTCAATGTATTTGGTCAATTTAACTGTGTCAAAATTTGCCATATTAAATAACCTGAAGCTGTAGTTTACAATTCTGGCTATAAGCCATTCTTTAGTTGATAGCCACCTAAAATTAGTAATCTTTTTTAAAGCCCAGTGCGATTTTTGGATAGGTTCACCAAATAGAATCCCTTATCTATTATGCAAAACCCAAACCTCATCATAATACACTACTTCGGAATCAACCATTTCGCGGATTACTTCAATAAAAACTTCTTTCTCTGCCGGATCGACTGCAAGTTCCAATTCATCCACCGTCATCGGTTTCTGTGAAAGGAGGTAGTTGATTTGCTGCTCGTAATCGTTAATAAGCGCGGTGTTCTCTTTTTTATGTTTGTCGATGCAAACATCACATCGCCCGCAGGTAGTATCTGTAATTTCATTGAAGTAGTCCTGAACCAACTGCATGCGGCACCTATGAGTTTGCGATGTGTAGTTAATCATGGCCTGCATTTTTTCTAAATGCAAATTGCGCCTGCGTTCAAACTCTGTACTATCAATGGGTAGTTTAGCGGCATCTTGCCGGGCTGTAACAAAAGTTACCTTCGGACTATCGTTTACCGGTTCGTACACCAAAACCTGCAGGTTGTGCAGTTGTTCCAATTCCAACTTTACGGCTCCTACTGTTAGTCGCATCATTTGTGCTATCTGCGTTTCGGAAATAGTAGTAAAATCAGAATACAATT
>CAZIFW010000156.1:0-2497 GCA_964538275.1 uncultured Bacteriovoracaceae bacterium | reverse complement strand
CGCCAAGACCTGTGGTCACTCCATAAAGAGCTTTTTTTTCTTCTAGGATAGCGAGAAGTTGGTGATGGCTTCTTTGAATCCGATCTACAGCTTCTTGAGAAAGTGTAACGTCGCTGAACTGTGAACGTGAAAACACAAAAGCTTTGAGTTCTTGCAGGCTTAAGCGTTTTTTTCCAACCTCGAATGACTTGCTTGGCATGAGCGTTATTTATTAGTCGAAGCCGAGCGGACAATAAAGCTTATTGAGCGTCATTGCCCCGCTCAAAATGAGTTTTTTGCCCAGAAGGTAAAAAAAAGGACAGAAGACCCCCCAAAGAGGACTAATCCTCTAAGGGTTTAGTTGGTTTCCCAAATTTGAGGAACACCCGCGTCTGTTAAAAGAGTCGTTAAATGATCTCTCAGTTCGACGTAGTGAGCTTTGCAAATTTTGTGAGCTTCTATACTTTGGTCAGCTGCAATAAAGCACTCCGTATAGTCTTTATAAAGCTGAGTATTATTGAACCCAAGGAGCAATTGTCTTGCGCTCAATACGGCATAAGGTTTGAGTTCTGCGTTCATTCTACTTTTGATAAAAGCCAATTGAGGAACGCTAGCCTTTTTAACGCGGTTTAATTGCTCTTGCAGGTTTTGTAAAAGTGTAAAGTAACCTTCATAAGTGTTCGCCTCTCTGAGTTGATTGCCAAGACTGATAATAAGAGCATTTTCGCTCACGGTTTTGCTCAAGAACTTGGGATCCTGAAGGAGTCGATCGATTATGCTTTGATGGTCGTTTAACAAAAACTCTACAGAGAACTTTGTCGCAATAGATTTTTTGCTAATAGCTTTGAGAAGTTTAAGTTCTTCAGGGCCAATTTTTACAAGCTTATAGGTAGGTTCTTGGTCTTCACCGATGTAATTGCTTGTGAGATATGTAGTGGGAAGTGTCCATGAATCTTCTAGCATTTCTGAAGTGAAGATGTTTTTTGAGTCATTATACAATTCCTTAAGGTAATCTGCGCGACCCTTCACTCCAAGCGATTGATAAACGTTTTTACCTACAAGGCGGTAATGAAAATCGAGTCTCCCTAAGAGCCAATCTCTTTCTTCCTCTAGGATAGCTCTGCCAGCTTCAAGCTCGGTTACGAGGGTGTTTACGTCTTTGCGAATGTTTTGTCCTTCAGGGCGCATCTTTTTGTAACGGATAGAATTGAGAGCAACTTTAAGTTTTTGAAGCTCTGAGGAGACCTCACGTGAAATGGTGTGAGTGCTGCCGAGTTTGTCGCTTGCTGAATCCCAAATGCGATAAACTGCAGAGGGATCAAAGCTAACTTCATGGCTACCGTTTTCTAATTTTAAACGTTGAGTGTTCGTTGAGATCATTTCATTGGGATTAAATCCTTCAAGTCGCACACTCATTTTTCCAGCCGCATCAACTTCGATGTTAAGGTATTCCTTAATTTGATTGTGATTGAATTGAGAGGCAAAGATAGCAAACTCTTTGGGACGTGCACTGATATCTTCTCCCAAAAACTCAGTAGCTTCATACAGACCATTGCCAGATTTTAAAATAGCAAAAGATTGAGTTCTAAGGTTTGGGGAAAGAGGAGCTACGCTGGTCATTCCAAAAATTGTTAGGTTAGGAAATGCATCTAAGGGAGGTAGGTATTTGAATTGGCTAAGAGGATTGTTTTCATTGGTATTAGGGTCTTTGCGAGGAATGTATTGAGCTTCGCCTGTTTTTGTGAGCTCTCCAGCTTTACTGTCCCATATGTTACCAAGTTCGCCAAAAAGTGCAGAGCGTTCTAGTTGTGTGAGGAAATTTCCAGCGACAACAGGTTGTGCACTTTTAAGAACTTCAGGACTTTGAAACAAGAAACCTTGAGTTTCTGCCATCTCACAATCTTCATCTTCAATTTCTAAGCTGCTGTTGTATGAAACTGCAGCACCCATAAAAAGTTGAACACCTTCTTCGCCTGTTTGACGATTACGTGTTTTGAATACATGAATGGGGTGAACCGCTGTCATGTAGTTCCACTCTGATCGAGTACGATGACTTTTTAAAGGCTTGCCTTCGGCATCTTTAGCAACATCTACTAGGTGTTTGGTTTTGTCGTTAAGTAAAAAGAAAGTGTACCATTCTTCAGTGATGGGAATAACTTTACCTGTTTGTGGAATTTTTAATGTGTAAATGGCTTGGTCGCGTGAGTCGTCGTTCCCACGAGTATATACAGTTGAAAAAAGAACTTCGGTAAAATCGATATAAGTGCGCGGCCATTCCCAGTCGTTGGTGCTGGCAATAAGTTCCCAGTTTCTTTCGCGAGTTTCGTTACCAAGAACAAAACGTTTGCCGTTAAAGTAACAAATGTTTTCCCAAGAGCCTGAGCACAAATCCATGATGCGATTTTGGCTATCAACGTATCCAATGTTTACTTTTTTTCCGTTGAGAGAGGTAAAAATTAACTGACCAAGTGTATCTTTTTTTACAAGATCACGCAGTTTTTGAATCTGTTCCGAGTTG
>CAZIFW010000155.1:0-2500 GCA_964538275.1 uncultured Bacteriovoracaceae bacterium | reverse complement strand
TTTACACTTGTAGCGCAAAATTTGTCTTTTGCTGCAGATTTGCCCCCCAAAGAGACTCATGTTGAGTACCTAGCTGAGCGATTTGTTGGTACTGCTTATGATTTGCGAGTCATGGAAACCCATATGGTAGATAACGCCTGGCAGGTGGAACTTGTACGAGTTGAGCCTAAAAAACCAAAAGAAACTTACAAGCGTGCCCTTAAATGGGTAGGTGATTTTGCAAGTTCAGTTGTGGGCTCTGAAGAGACTATTCGTACCTACTATATGGTGCGTGTAAGATGCGTGCCTTCTGTGTGTCAGGAGTATAAGCCAAAGTCTGTGAACATGAGTTTTGAGTATTTTGAAAGCGGAACTCCTCCCAAAGATAAAACTCTAAAAGATGTTGAGCTCGGAAATTATGCTTATTTTTATGAGACATCTACAACGCTAGCACTCGAAGTGATTGCTCCTACTTTGCGTGAGCTTCGTTTGCATATCAATGACACTTCTAATCAGAGTCAATTTCCTCCACTAGCAATTGCTAAGTAAAAACAACTTTGTTTAAAAGTACGACGTAAAAACTCAAAAGGTAGCTTCCAAATAAGGAAGCTACCTTTTTTAATATGAAATAATAAATTTACGATTTAAGTGCTTGCTTGGGCTGTTTTTGCAGGAGGAGTTTTTCTTTGAAAAAAGTGTATCGCTCTTCCATGCACGGCTTCGGCAGCTTCCATTAAAGTTTCAGGTAACGTAGGGTGGGCATGAACGGTCAAAGCTAAGTCATGAGAGGTCGCTCCCATTTCAATGGCAACGGCTACTTCCATTATTAAATTTGATACATCAGGACCCACCATAGTGGCGCCCAAGATGCGATCAGAATCTTTATCGACTATGAGTTTTGCAAAGCCTTCTGCTTCTCCTGTGGTTAGCGCTCTTCCATTCGCAACAAAGGGACATTTGCCAACAATAGGATTCCAGCCCGCAGCGCGCGCGCTTTCTTCGCTATGGCCAACCACTGCAATTTCAGGATCTACAAAGATTGCCCAGGGAAGCGCTTTTACATCAACAGTTGTTGATGGGTTTTTCATGTGCTCAACAGCCACGAGGCCTTCTTTGCTCGCTTTGTGTGCAAGCATAGCGCCACCAATAACATCTCCAATCGCATAAACACCTGCACATGCAGTTTCTAGGTGATTGTTCACTTGAATAAATCCGCGATCGTTTACCTTCACGCCAATTTTATCTAAGCCCATATCTTTAGAGCGTGGCTTACGACCTACGGTCACTAAAATCCAGTCAGCTGTAAGCTTTTTAGTTTGGCCGTCTGCAAGTTCCACGGTGAGTTCACCCTGTTTTTTATTTGCAGTTCCAATCTTTTTAAATTCCTTGGCTTTTGTCTTGAGTAAAAGTTCAATGCCTTTTTTCTTAAGCTTTTTGAAAACAACTTCTACACACTCTTTGTCAGTTCCTGGAAGTAAACCTTCAGTTGCTTCAACAACAGTAACTTTTGTTCCAAGTTTTGCGTAAAAGGTGCCAATCTCGAGTCCAATAAATCCACCCCCAACAACGATAATACTTTCTGGAATTTTTTTAACTTCAAGAGCTTCTTTAGAGCTAAGAACAGTTTCTCCATCAACGGGCAAAAAGGGGAGGTTTACGGTTTCAGATCCGCTGGCAATAATCACTTTGCTTGCTGTGACTTCTGATTTCTTTTCACCTTCGACGCTGATCACTTTTTTATCGCCATCAACTTTAGAAAAAACCGCACGTCCAGGGATGTGGGTAACTCCGTTCGCTTTTAGCAATTGTCCAATGCCGCCCGTGAGGCTTTTCACAATTCCAGCTTTCCAATCAATCAATTTGGGAAGATCTACCTTAACGCCACTCACTGTGATTCCCATAGTGCTAGCATTATGGATCTTATCGAGTAAGTGACCAGCTGTGATGAGTGCTTTAGAGGGGATGCATCCATAGTTTAAGCATTCGCCACCCAATTTATGAGATTCAATAACCGCAACTTTGAAGCCTTCTTGAGCGGCGCGAATAGCAGCCACGTAACCACCCGGTCCGCCGCCAATGACAACTACGTCAAAGTTCATATCATCTCCAACATGAGTTTAGAGGGATTTGCTAGGCGATCAATCACAGCGTTACAGAAGTATCCAGCAACAGCGCCGTCTACTACACGGTGATCACAGCTCAAAGATAGAGTCATTGTATGCCCCACTACGATTTGTCCGTTTTTAACAACAGGCTTCTCTTGGATTTTGTACACACCCATGATGGCAACTTCTGGATAGTTGATAATAGGTGTTGCAAATTGTCCGCCTACGTTACCCATAGAAGTAATACTGAAAGTTGAACCTTTAAGTTCTTCACTGGTAGCTTTACCTGCGCGTGTTTTAGCGGAAAGAGTTTGAATTTCGTGTGCAATTTGTAGAAGTGATTTTTTATCAGCATGTTTTATGACGGGAACGATGAGTCCGCTGTCGGTCGCGACTGCAATTCCGATGTGATAAAA
>CAZIFW010000154.1:0-2501 GCA_964538275.1 uncultured Bacteriovoracaceae bacterium | reverse complement strand
GTTCTTCAGAATCTACGTGGCCAGCCCCGCCTTGAGTCGCGTACTGATAATCACCGATGGAACCAATAAAAATATTTTGGTACTCGGGAGTTGTAGCAGTGATTGTAACACTACCGAGTTTACCATTCACCACATTACCAACACTGATAGAAAAATCACTGCAAGCGTCTTTTATTACGCGGTAGCACATATTTACTTCACCCGCTGAACCCGGCCTTACAGCGCAGCTAATTTTGCTTCTGTCATTGAAGTCTGAACTACAACTTGTCACGAGCGAATCAAAAGCTTTTGCCAACGCGTTGCAATTCAAAACTTTAAAGCATTTCTTGCTTTGTGGTTCTGCTGCCTGTGATGAACCATTGCTATCACTCAAAATAATTTCTGTCGGTGCTCCCGCCACTGGCGCGCCACCAGTTCCACCCGCGGGACTGCCTGTAGCACTAGCCCCCGAACCACCTCCGCTTGTACCAGATCCAGGTGCAGTCGCTGTAGTACTTGCGCCAGAAGCTGGCGTAGTACCAGGCGCCCCAGCATGCATGCCCGGTGGTTTTTGCGGTGTACCTGGTGGTGCCACTGGAAACATTGCTGCTTCTTGCGGTGAAATAACTGGTTCGGTCACTCTTGTAACACCGCGATCAGTGGTACTTTGTCTAGCGGGTGCAGGTGCACTCGTTGGAGTAGGCACCACTGGTGCAGCCGCCACTGTAACAGGTGCTGGTGTTGGAACTCCAGCCGCTGCTTCTTTTTTTAATCTTACATATTGACCAGCTCCACTATTATCACTTGAAGCAGATGTTGACTTATATTTTAAACCCAGATCACCTACAACATCATCCATAATTGTTTTTAACTTTTGTACTGAATCTAATACCCCAGTAGGCAAAGCAACATTTCCAAGGCTAGGAATTGAGGCTACTGGAGAAGGAATATCATCTGCTGGTTTAGTAGCTTTAACCGTACTTCCAGAATTTAAAGAACCCGTATTTCCTTCTGGGACATTACTTCCCCCACTCACACTTGGAAGATTAGTCGTTAAACTACTAGGAGCATCAGAAGATCCTCCTTGAATACCAGGTGTGCTTGCGAGCGATCTCTCGCCTGCGTTAAAAAAATTAGTAATATTATTCGTAACAAAAGTTCTTCCGCCTTGTCCGGGAAGACTTGAAGCCGTTGCTGTGCCGCTTTTTTCAGCTAAAATTTCTGCAGTTGCCTGTAAACTTGTTCCGTATTCGGTTGCAAGAGGAATTAAACCTTCGACACCAGAAACCAATACAAACAAATTTTCTGGATTTTCTTCGAAACTATGCAACGTTGTCGCAGATTTTGCATAATTAGAATGAAGCAGGAAAAGTCCTGCAAGCAATAACGCACGCATGTACTCCTTCCCTTATTGTATTGTGAATTGGCGCACAAGAATGAAGACTTTAGTCTCTTAACGAACAATTAAGTGACTATTAACACTAAACAAATATGAATGTTAAGACCTTAACACTAGCTATGAAAGATTAACTATTTTTTGACACTCGCAGGTGCTCTTTGGCCAGCCATGTTTTTAAAGTAGGGCTCTGAAGGATACAACGCCAACGCCTGCTTTGAAGTAATCGATAACTTTTGAGTCTCTCCCAAAAGGGCATAGAGTCTTAAAAGATTTGCATAGATTTTTTTCTCTATAGGCGGATCCATAATTTTTGCAGCAAGAGCACTTTCATAAACCTTTTGAGCATCTCTAAACTGTCCCGCACCTTCTTCTAATTCGCCCAATTGCAAACGTGCTTTTAAATCATTTGGATTTAAATTAACTGAACGTTGAAGCATCGTGCGAGCTGTATAAACTTTTGAAACTTTTTCTTCAGCACTCGCTAAAAACCCAATCACCACTCTTTTTTGCTCTGGTTTGATATCGCGGGATTTGAGCATTTTTTCTACATAACTTTTAACCTTGCGATTATACGCTGTAACAGGCATTGGTTTTTCAGCAGTGTATTGAGTGTAAACAAGAGCGTGCAATGCCAAGTAACTTGGCTCGTATAAATTAGGTCGCAACATAGCAGCAGCTTCGAAAGCATCCAAAGATACAGGCCATTCTTGTTCGTAAAAAAAGTATTTACCTGCTGCCATTAGAAATTCAAAACTTCCAAAGAGAGACGGACCACCTTTTACGAACGTGGTTTTAAAAGCATTTCGTTTAATATCAAAACAAAGTTTAATGAGACGATCTGGCAAACCGGTTTTATTGTTCACAGTGTGTGGTCGCAATAATTCAATATCTTGTACCAATGATTGCGAGGCACGAATGCGCAAATCAGGCTCCATATAGTCGTTCAACATTTTTAATTGTTGGTTAGCTAGAGAGCAGTTGGCAAAGTCGCCAACCTGTTGAGCATGAGCCACATTTATAAGATACGCAAAATTAAGTCCTACCAGTAGGATAAGCTGCTTTTTCAAGTATCTAGCCCCATCCCCATTTTGCCATGAATACCAGATGGAAAGCGTCAAAAAAG
>CAZIFW010000153.1:0-2505 GCA_964538275.1 uncultured Bacteriovoracaceae bacterium | reverse complement strand
GAGCCTGAGTATTTACCTCCAGAATTTAGTCAACGAAGGTTTAGGTTGCGAGATTTAGAGAGAGTAAAACCTGATTTTGACTTTTATACATTAGCAAAGTCTTTTCATAAGATATTTTTTAGTCAATTAAACCCTAGCGATTATCTTGCTCATCGACAAACAGTTAACGGCAGAATGCAGCAAGATTTGTTTAAGGAATACAAAGAGAAAGTATATGACATACTTACTCACAATAACCCTGCAGTTCGCAGAACTTTTGATCCTAATGTGTTCAAAGAGATTCTTGAAAAATTTAAATCTCTAAGGCGATGATTTTATTTTCAACCATCAGAGGAATTACTAGGATTGTTTTCTCATTTTCATGTCTTGCTTCAAGATCGGCGTAGCCCTGTTTACCTTGGTTAAGGAGAGTAACTTTACCTTTGCTATCTACGGAATAAAGTTGGCCAGTCATCCAGTCAGTTGCGTAGAATGTGTTTTTTACTTTTAACATGCCGTCTAAGTTACCAAAGCTTTTGCTGAGGTAAGTCTTATTGGTTCCATCGAGTGATATTGAATAAATTCTGCCGGCTTCTTTGGGTTTCTGGCTAAAGTCAGTCACTTCGCCCCATGAAGAAACATAAAGTTTTCCATCTTGAATAGTGAGTCCGTTGGGAGAATCAAAGTTAACTTTTGTAGAGATTGGAAGTACTTTTTTACCATCATACTTATATATTTGGTTGCCTAGGGTATCTGAAACAAAAACAAATTCCGGTGTAGTGGCAATGTCGTTCAAAAATTTCGCACCTTCAATTTTAAGTTTTTTGAGAATCTTTCCACTTTTAAGTTCAATTTCGACTAATTCATCAATGTCGCTCGCCCAGAGAGAATTTCCTTTGATAGCTAAACCTTTGGGGCCGTTCAATCCTGTTGCCCATTGTGCTTTTTTAACTTTTCCGTCGAGAGTGATTTGGCTGATATATCCGTTTTTATCTTTAGCCATTCCGTCTCCATTGGTATTGCTTACGAAGTAAGTAGAGCTGGCAGCGTCATAAACTATACTTTCTGGAGTTTTTAATTCTTCATTTAATGTCCAAAGTGCTTTGGGAGCATTTTTTAAAGGAACATTTGCGTGAGTAAAAAGTGGAAGTCCAAGAGACAAGGTGAAAAGAAGCTTTTTCATGGCGTTCTTCTAATTGAAATTTTTAAGCAATCAAGTGCTTTTGCGCGTAAGAATTTCGCAGCCTGTAGCGGTTACGGCTACCGTATGTTCGTACTGGGCAGAAAGCTTGCCGTCTTCAGTTTCAACGGTCCAATCATCGTCTAAGAGGACTATGGAAGCTTTGCCTTGGTTCACCATAGGCTCAATTGTAAAAACCATGCCTTCTTTAAACTCTGCTCCACTGCCTTTTTTTCCAACGTGAGGTACATGTGGCTCTTCGTGAAATGACTTACCAATTCCATGGCCCCCGTATTCACGAACCACAGAGTAACCTTTAGCTTCTATAAATTTTTGAATGGCTGCGCCAATATCACCAAAATGAGCTCCGGGTTTAACTTGTTCTATTCCTATATAGAGCGACTCTTCTGTAGCCTTCATGAGGTCCCGAGCAGCACGAGGAACCTTACCAACAGCGTAGGTTCTGCAGGAATCTCCATGAAATCCATTCAAGTACGTTGAGATATCGACCTTGATAATGTCGCCTTCTCTCAAGGCAGTTTTGTCAGGAATTCCATGGCATACAACTTCGTTAATGCTTGTGCAGATGCTTTTGGGATAGCCTTTGTAATTGAGTGGGCTGGGTTTGGCGCCTGCTTTAACAATAAAATCAAAGCACAACTTATCGAGTTCATTTGTAGTAATGCCAGCTTGGATATGAGGTTCAATAAAGTCAAAGACGCTCACAGTGAGCTGGCAGCTTTTTCTGATCCCCTCAATTTCTTGGGGTGTTTTTATCAGGATCACCTTATTAGGTTTACATGGCCCCTTGGCGTTTTCAAAGTATAAAAGCTAAGTAGCTGATAACCTTAGCCTTGACACCGCGCGTAAGCAGTGGGAAAGTCATAATGCCGTGTTTCTACAAATAGGTGCAATGAAAAAGTATCTCATTCTTTCAACTGTATTTTGGGGTGTACTAGGGCTCTGCGATGACGGGATTCGCTGTCTCTATGTTAATAGTCAGGGTGAGCTACAACTCAATCAAAGCGCACACTTAAGTGTTCTAAAAAAAGCCAAAAGAAAAATGAGTATATTCGGATTACCGACAGAAACTCTTATCGATGTTTTGGAATGGGAAACTGAGTTTAAGCCTTCTTTTTTGGATTCGAATATAGAGACCTTAAAAAGTAAATTAGTAACGAGTTTTTCAGAAATAAATCTTACAGATAATGGAATTCAGTTAAGTGGAAAAAGTGAGCTGTCTTTAGATCCAAATTATCAGGTCAAGATTAAAAGAGCACAAGGTTTTGAGCGTATAGATTCAATAAATAAACAAAACCAAGAATTTGGATTTGAATTATCACCAG
>CAZIFW010000152.1:0-2551 GCA_964538275.1 uncultured Bacteriovoracaceae bacterium | reverse complement strand
AAGCTTAAACTCGAAGTGAGCATTCAAAACACGAGTAAGAAAAAAGCAAAAGCCATAGTAGACACTGAGCTCAAACTTTTGCGAGCCAATGGAAAATATGGAACTAAAGTTTTCAAAGGCAAAAAACTGGAGCTAGATGCCGGAGAAAAAGTAAAAGTATTGTTAGATATAAAACTTATTGAAGTCACTACGCGCAGTTATTACGCCGGCAAACAATTCTTAAGCGTTTTAGTGAACGGAGTACCTTCACAGGAATTAAATTTTATTCTTAAAAAATAAAATTATTTCAAGTAATTTTAGAAAGTCCACTTAGTAGCAAATTGAATATTAAAACCACCGTGCGAATTTAAAAAGTTTCCACTTAAGGCACTAAAGTAAAACACATCCACACGAGGCCCTAAATAGAACCTACGACCAGGTTGAAAAAAGTAACCAATAAAGCCACCCGTTAATAAGAACTCGTCTGTGCCAGACTTGCCTTCTTGAGAAAATATTCCACCTTCACTTAAAGAGTATGCTTTTTGAGAAAGACCAAGATAAGGGCCAAAATAAAGACCTGCTACAGGTTTGAACTCTAAAAATAAAGAATGATTTAAACTGCTAACATCAAGGTCTCCTAAAAAAGAGCTATCTTTATAGGTACTGAAATGAATAAAATCCGCGTGCAACATGTACCCAATTGCTAAAAAGTCGTGAACGATATCGAAACTTGTTCGAAGTCCCAAGCTAAACGCTGGTTTCATTTCGAAACCTTTTAAGTCTGATGTAAAAGTAGCCACACCGATTTGAGGGCCAAAAGCAAAACGTCTTTTGCGTGGCTCAACTTTAATTTCTGCAACAACTGGAGCAGCTTGAGAAGCTGCAGCATCAGAGCTCGCTCCTTGCGCCGTAGGTGCTTGAGTCCCAGGTGCCTGCATGCCCGATCCCGCAGGCGGCCAAAAAGTTTCGGCCGAAGACACAAGTGTAAACGCAAGACCCAAAGTGAGGAATAGATTTTTCATTCAAGCTAACTTTTAGCTATTAACGAACGCCGAGTCTATCTACAAATTACCGCGACGATCTTGTTCGCGCTCAATGGCCTCAAAAAGAGCCTTAAAATTGCCCTTCCCAAAACTTTTAGCGCCTCTTCTTTGAATAATTTCAAAAAATAATGTGGGACGGTCTTCCACAGGGCGAGTGAAAATTTGCAAGAGATAGCCCTCTTCATCGCGGTCTACCAAGATATTGAGCTTTTTAAGCTCTTCAATATCTTCTTTAATGTCTCCAACGCGCTCTAATAAGTCAGAGTAATAAGCTTCGGGCACTACCAAAAATTCTACTCCACGGCGGCGCAATTCAGAAACAGTGTGAAGAATATCATCTGTAGCCATTGCAATGTGCTGCACACCTGGGCCTTTGTAAAAATCTAAAAATTCATCGATTTGAGATTTTTTCTTACCCATTGCAGGTTCATTGATTGGAAATTTAACAAAACCATTTCCATTTGAAACAACTTTAGACATTAATGAAGTGTATTCAGTACTGATATCTTCATCGTCAAAAGTTACAAGCAGATCAAAGCCCATGACCTTACGGTAGAAATCTACCCACTCGTTCATTTTTCCAAGTTCAACGTTGCCCACACAATGATCTACATATTGAAGACCCACATCTTCAACCGCATCTCCACTACCCGACCAAGCTTGGTAGCCTGGCAAAAACGCGCCTTTATATTTTTTGCGCTCAACAAAACGGTGCACTGTATCGCCATAAGTATGAATACTTGAAATCACCACATCGCCAAGATCATCGGACAATGTAACGGGTTCGCCAAGTGCTTTGGCTCCGCGAAGTTTTACGGTTTCTTTATAAGCCTTTGTGGCATCATCCACCGTGAGGCAAAGTGCCTTAACTCCATCGCCATGTTTTTCTACGTGGCGAGCAATTTCTGAATCTGTCTGAAGTGAAGTTGTAAAAACAAAACGAATTTTACCTTGCTGAAGAACATAACTGGCTTTTTCGCGCACACCCGTTTCTGGGCCGGCATAAGCTATAGGTTTAAAACCAAAGGCGTGCTGGTAAAAATAAGCAGCTTGTTTGGCATTTCCCACATAGAATTCGATATGGTCAGTCCCCAATAAGGGTAAAAAATCCGCTTCCTTATGTGGGCTCTGACCAGACTGAGCCGATTTAGCTGAAACAGACATATTGTGATTACCTTCCTCCATGTTCATGGTCTTTTTTCTAACTCTCTCAAGTGACACTTGTCACCCACTACCCTCAATTCTAAGCTGTAAATTGTGTCAGCTATAAGTGAAATTACTGCAAAGCTTAAAAGTGCCCTAGAGGCCTCTGAAATCGAGTTATACGACTTTTCAGAGCAACATGTAGGGCATTTTCAAATGGCACCCCAAAATCAGAACTTGCATTTAAAAGGAAAGATTAAGAGCCCAAAATTTAAAGGGCTTAGCCGCGTTAACAAAGAGCGTCTTGTTTACGCCATTGTTGGAGATGAAATCAAAGCGGGCGTTATTCATGCGCTGAGTCTAGTCCTTGAAGAAGAATGAATTCC
>CAZIFW010000151.1:0-2561 GCA_964538275.1 uncultured Bacteriovoracaceae bacterium | reverse complement strand
TTGATGTTTTAGGTTTGGGGCACATGCCCAATTACAATGCGATTAAATTTCCTAAAGATGCACAGGTTCAATGGGTTTGCGGTCAACATGATCATAAGTTTCGCGGACTTGCCGAGACATTCTGCCAAAAACATCCAAAAATTAACTATCTCGTAGCTTTCAACCGCGGCCATCGTATAGCCAGCTTTGCAAAAGAAGTTCTTTAAGCCTCACTCAATTCCGAGTAAAAGAGTCTTCATGGGTGCATCCATTTTTAAGAAAATTATTACTCTTAGTTTCTTCTTCTCGCTTCAAGGTTTTAGTCAAGTGGATTGCACTCGTATTGATCCGTGGGATCCCGTTAGAAAAATGCAAGAAGGACCTTTTGAAGGTGAGTGTGTTGCAACTTCTTCTCAACGTGGTGTTGGATTTTTAAGTGAAGAAGTAAAGCAAGCGCTGGGACTTGGTGAAAAAGATGTTCTCATTGCCAACTTCAAACACATGAAAACGTTTTGGATTGCGTGGTTACATGATGTAAAAGTTAAAAAAGTTTTTATTGAAGAACAAAACATAAATGGTTTTGAAGCTTTCAAGCACGTAAGAATGCGTTTTGTTTTGGATAAGCCAGTACGTTTAATATGGCAGCAATTGAACGGTGTATTTAATCCTGAGGAATTAAAGGAATCACTCTTGCGCGGACGTTATTTAGAGACGGATACTTTATACTTTTCAATCGAGTCTGGCAGAACCTTATCTACTCAAAACCAAGCATGGGATCCAACAGCGGATGCTTCTAGCTTTCCCATTGTAGCGCGTGTTTTTTCTCAACAGGCTTTAGATGTTGAACGTGGACAAGGCGCTTTATTTAAATCTCATGAGCTTGATCCAAGTCGCTTGATGCTGGAAACGGAGGAAGTGGGTGTTTACCTCAATGCAGTATTAAAAGCTGTGCTTAAATACAGTGCGGAAAAGTCCTTTTCTGTGATTTACCACGTGGCCCTTAGAAATTGTGCCAACGAAACTTTAAGAATTTTAGACTCTGTTTTTTCTTCTCGCTACGATGAGTTGACAGATTTAGTCATTGGCAATGGTGGGGGTAGGTATCTCGACGCCGTCCCTAATCTTATAGGCGAGCGTCTACGAGTTCGTGGCCTTTTAGCTCCTTCAAATGCACCTATTAAGTGATCCTTAAATAATTATAAGATTTATTAAGCACATTTTTTTGTAAAATTGTCTAAAACCTACCCTCGGTGGGATTTCCTAGGGGTGCAGTTTTACGTTTGTTTTTTCTTCATTTGATTGTTGTGAATGCTGCTTTTTCAAAGCCAAAGTGTTCTCTTGCATTAGAAACTTATCCAATGAAAGTGAAGGGTTTGTCTTTAAAAGATAAATCTCAAGAAGTTTATAACTCTATCAAGGATCTTGAAGAAGAATATTTAGCTTTGATAGATGAAGGCTTAATTGAAGACGCAGCTGCTTTGCTCGATGATTCTTATCCTGAGCTAGAACTCAAAGCGCTTAGCCTTTTAGAAGAGTCAGGGCTTAAGTTTAAGCGTGTAGATACTAAGTACGTATTGCTACCAGACTCTGCAGGTGTTTATGGTCGCGTGGCTCATCAATTATTGCGAAAAGAAGGATATTTATTTTACATAAACTTTAGAAGTAATATTGAAAATTCATTTCAGGCTCATGTGAATCACTCCGAAAGAGGAATCAGTTTACCTATTGAAATACTGCTTGATCCCATGCATTTAAATTTTTCTATGTATCACGAATTAAGGCATGTTTATTATGAGGGCAATCGTGATTCGAATAAGAACCCACTCAAAAGTAAAGTTTATATTTTAGCTCCAGGTAGAGGAGAGCTTCGTTTTAAAAATAGTCGAATTGTTTACAATCAAGGTTTTTCTATCGAAGAGCTCATGACCTTTTACAATGATCGCAGGATGTTTGATTCTCAACTTGCAAAAGATAACCCCAGCTTTTTGGGTTTAACTCAAGAAGATAGAAAAACGTTGCTTGGCGATATTGCTGCAGTTCATAGTGAGTTAATGGTCTATACTCTGATGTTTTTGCGTAGAATTGATGAGGCACTCTTGGGAGTAGGGGAACCCAGCTTTTTCATAAGGTTTAATCCTCAGAACAATCTTTCACTCGTAAAGAAAAACACGGACGGAACTACAGAAAGTGTAGCTAGGCTTTCACTTTCGGAGGAGTATTTTGGCAGTTTAAAAACTAAAGAAGGCAGGAAAAACTTAAAAGATTGGGTTAGGGCGGCCATCAAGGAAATTGAGCTTATGCGTGACAAGATGCCCATTTCTTTAACCCATTAAGTAATTGGGGAAATTCAGTCTGGGGACGCCTTTAATGGCTTAAATCCCACGTAAAATCTGCGTGATAAACGCCAATACTAGGGCTAGTTTAGTATCCATGAGTTCGTGGATTAAAATTAAAGATTTTGAAGATATCCTTTTAGAAAAGACTGAAGACGGCATTGGCAAAGTGACAATCAATCGTCCCGAAGTGCGCAATGCTTTTAGACCTCAAACAACTAAAGAGCTTATCGAAGCTTTTGATATCCT
>CAZIFW010000150.1:0-2570 GCA_964538275.1 uncultured Bacteriovoracaceae bacterium | reverse complement strand
TCCCGTAAGTTATATGGAGCGCGAGGCATCGCACGTAGAAGGTTTTGCCACCGAATGTGCGGTAGTAACTCACCATCGTTTAGAAGCTCAAAAACAACCCGACGGAAAAGTTAAAATGATTCCTGCGGGCGAACTCACCGAGCCGTTCATTATTCGTCCCACAAGTGAAACAATCATCGGCGCAGCTTTTGCTCGTTGGGTAAGTTCCTATCGCGATCTTCCCTTGCTCATCAACCAGTGGTGCAACGTTATGCGCTGGGAAATGCGCCCAAGATTATTTTTAAGAACCGCAGAATTCCTTTGGCAAGAAGGGCACACGGCTCACGAAACAGCAGACGAGGCTCAGCAAGAAGCTCTTACAATGCTCAAGGTTTACGAAAACTTTATGCGCGATTGTTTAGCGCTTCCTGTAATTGTGGGAGAAAAAACTGAGAACGAACGTTTCCCCGGCGCAGTGAATACTTATTGTTTAGAGAGCATGGTGCAAGATCGCAAAGCTGTGCAAGCGGGCACTAGCCATTTTTTGGGCCAAAACTTTGCCAAGGCGTGCGGAATTAAATTCGAAGGTCGCGGTGGAACTCAAGAACATGCGTGGACCACAAGTTGGGGCACAAGCACGCGTATGGTGGGCACTATGGTTATGACTCACGCTGATGACGACGGATTGATTTTACCTCCGCGCGTAGCACCTTCACATGCGGTGATTGTTCCTGTCATTCCTAAAGAAGAAATGCGCGATACTGTTTTAGCGGCTTGTAATGAATTCGCAGCAAAACTTAGACAAAAAACATTTTTTGGCCGCAACATCGATGTTGAAGTCGACAAGCGCGACAAAAACGGCGGCGAGAAAAATTGGGAATGGATTAAAAAAGGAATTCCTTTGCGCATAGAAATCGGTCCTCGCGATATTGAAAAAGGTTCTGTGGCCTTGGCTCGCCGTGATCGCGAACATCGCAAGAAAGATTTCCTCGCAATTGATGTCGCGCTCGAAAGCATTCCTGCAATTCTTGGCGAAATTCAGGACACTCTCTTAAAACGTGCCACTGAACATCGCGATCAACACATGAAAAAAATCGAAACTTTTGACGAGTTCAAAGCTTTCTTTACTCCCAAGAACGACGCTAAGCCCGAAATTCACGGGGGCTTTGCACTTTGCCACTGGGCTGGAACTAAAGAAGACGAAGCTAAAATCAAACAAGATTTTAAAGTTACAATTCGCTGTATTCCCTTTGATAAAAGTTTTGAAGAAGCTGGTAAATGTTTTCTAACTGGCAAATCCAGCACTAAGCGTTTGGTTTTTGCTAAGTCGTACTAGGTTTAATTGCTTAGAGAATATCTCCGCCACCTAACATGCCTTTGCATGAATGAGCGGGTTTATACATTTTAGATAGCGGATTTGTAGATTCAAAAGCCTCAATTAAATCGTTATAACTTGCGTACTGGTTATATTTTTTTTGGCCGTCTTCTTCGTAATAGGGGTAGTTGTTGCGGCGATTGGGATCTATTTTAGGAGTCGTATTGTCTTTTAAAGGTTCCCAACTTCCATAGGGAGCGTAATCTGAGAGTCTGGAGTCTGACGCAAGATAAGTTAGTGATCCAACTTGTCTTGATCCACCCAAAGATATGAATTCTTGTTTTATTCCTAAGCTGCTGAGTTGTTTAGCGTGTTCCTGTTGTAGGGGCACTCCGTAATAGAGAATCCCAGTTTGATTCACTCCATGGGTTCTCGCAAAACTGTGTATCCAAGCTGCAGATCGAGCAAGCGTTACTCCAGTATGAGAATAATCAACTACGATAATTTTATTTCGACCTTCAATTTTTGGCGCTAAGAATGGAGTAAGAATTAGCTCGTTAAAATTTTGTTGAGCCAGTAGCATGTTGCTTGCTGATAGGGGAGCTCTTAAATTTGTTCCTGGAAGGCTTACGTGATTTTTAAAATTCTTTGCTTCAAAATAAGCTGAAATCAAAACATTTGAACGTCCTATAAAAACTACAAGACAGGTAGAATGGGGGCACTCGGCTCTTAATTTTTTTCTGATTGTTTCTAAATTAGTTAAACCTTCTTCGTTAAGTTCAGGATATCGAAGATCAGCAAACAAGGGCGTGCAGAGAAGTGCTAATAGAATGAAGCTAAAAGATTTAAGCCCTTTCTGCATGAGCGTATTATAGCATTTTTCCCCTTGAAAATACAGGACTAAGTGCCTGTAATTAAAGGGGAAATCTGTTTAGCTTTTATACGCTTGAGACAAAAATTGTCTCAATTTTAGTGCGAGAGTGCGCCTTTGCAGCCTCTTCCTATTTTGCCAACCGTTTCCATCGCTTCTCGAATTCCGCGTGTTGGATATCTAGGGGCGTCGGGGTCAATGGGCTTGGGAACTTTTCTTAAGCTCGTGATGTAATTCACCATAGGCTTAATCAAATACTTTGTACCTAACCACGTGCCTGTGAGTGCAACCGCTGTATCAATTGCAATGTGAAGGAGGTTCGCGTTCGGGTTAAAGAGTTGGTCAAAGAGTCCAACCATCAACACCGAACTCACAAGCGCACCTACAGAGTTCGTAATCTGAATC
>CAZIFW010000149.1:0-2623 GCA_964538275.1 uncultured Bacteriovoracaceae bacterium | reverse complement strand
GGTACCATTAAGCCTAATATCCTCAGTAAAACCATTGAGGTCGGCAGAGTTACCTACGTCACCTTCCCAGGTGATAATAGAAAATTTTCCGTTGATAGGTGAGGACGGAATTACGAAGTTATTGGGTGTAAGCGTGATAGAGCTTCCTCGAAATTGTTGTAATCCGTCAAAGACGTTTACAACTCGAAAGTCTTCAGAGGGGTGAGAGTAAATAACTATAAGTGCCCAACCAGATACAACACCAGAGCTTGCACACCATGGGTCGCCTGTCGCAACTGTCAGATTACTAAAAGAATATGTTCCGTTGCCCGTGATAAATGCTTTTACATCTTTAACTCCTCCGAAGAAGGTAAAGAGTGGTGGAAGATTGTACGTTTCAGTAAAAGTACGATCCGCAGTTACGTTATTTCCGTTAAAGGTAACAGCTGAATCGATGGTTGTGCCTGAACCCGCCCAGTATAAAAACGCAGCTTCGATGGTTGCGCCTGCAGGTATTCCAGAAACGGTACCATTTACGGGACCATTGGTGACGTTACATTGGTTGCCTGTGCCGTCCGCACCTGTTCGCAAAGTTCCACCAGCCGTAACAAAGTTCATGTTACCGGCAAAGGATTGATAGAGCGTCACGTTGTCGGCGGAGGCAGAAAATAGACAAAAAGATGCAGATGCAACGAGAAGTTTTTTGCTAAAGCTAGAGAGTTTTCTACTTACATTCATCTGCAGTCGCGCCTACATTTATATTAACGGTTGAAATGAAGATTTTTAGAGTAAAAATTCTGTTCAAGTACTGGAATTAGCGAGTTTTTTAGTATTTGAAGCTCAACCACTATTTTAGGGCAATTTGAAATTCGCTAAAAATTTAAAAAGCATCGAAAAATCCAAAGGAAATCAGATATATCCCCCTTTGGGGGGATGGGTGCGTCGCGATCGCTGAGAGCATTCTTGAATTTTGATAACACAGAAATGTTCCGCGAGAGTGCGCGCTTTTTGACCTGCTGCATAGAAGAATTAGTACTTTTTCAGTCGTTGTAATTATTTTCGAATTCGAGTGAGTGTTAACTGTTCTCTTGGGAGACGGTGGTGCGAGCTTTTACCCGTATCGTTTTTATTTTGGGAGTCTTTGGATGTTTGCGGTTTTCGCACGCAGATCAAAGTGTTCAACAAGAGATAAGAAAATTGCAGTTAAAGGTCAGTCAGCAGTCGGCTTTAGAAAAGCAGACAGCCTACTACTTTTATCTTTTTGCATACGAAGGGCCAAAAAATAAAGCGCAAGATTCACATACCTTTGCCAGCTTTGTTCGTGTAGCACCAAACAAAAAACAATACTGGTCCACCATAAGTTGGTTGCCGAAGCATTTCTATAAAACGAAGAAGATTTGTGTCTTTGAAGATTTCCTTGAAGCCGCAAGATTTGAAATCGGACAAAATCCCTGTGGTCCTGAAGTTGGCACCAACTACTCGTTGATCCAAACTTTGCAGTTGGCTCACGACACTCAAAAAAAAGTAACAGCATGGGGACCCTATAAAATTGATCAAACATTTTATAATTTGGGTTTAGAACGTGTTCATTATTTAAACTCAGGCGCTATTAAGTATATCGCTGACGATCGTGAAGCGCGTTTAAGTGGTGTTGCTATTAATTGCATGCATGCTGTGAGCGATTTAGATGGAAGTTTTGCGAGCAGAGGCGGATTTCTAAATATTGGCTATGGGGTTTGGGGGGTTAGAGGATCTAAGCATGTGTTTTGGCACTTAGCCAAAAGAGGATATCTTGAGTATTAGCAAAAGAGCACCTTGTCTTAAATTTCTAAAGCCCAATTTAAAATATCTTTTACATGTCTAACTTCAAGGTAAGGGTGCGCAAGAATAAGTCTTAAGAAAGGGCCATTTTCATCGCTGGAGAAATTGACCATTGCCTGATCTTTAGCTTTTAATTCATTGCGGACTATTTCAGACCAATTTTTAATCTCATTTTTGTGTGGTTGAACGCGCACACAAATATTTAAATATTCTGGATCATGTAAAAGGCTTAAGCGCTCTTGAGTTTTAATCCATTCAACAGCTTCGCTACGAATATCAACAAGGCGATTTACAAATGTATCGAAACCTTCATTTCCTAGGTTTTTCCATAGGGCCCAAAAGCTTAAGGCCTCAGCTCGGCGGCCGCATTGCCAAGACATTCTACCGCGATCAATTTCATTGGATTGGTCGTGGAAAAGGTAATCTCCCCCTGAAACATCGTTTGCTTCTAAGAGTACGCCTTTTTCGCGAGTTATTAAAAAACTACATGTCAGGCTAGCTGCAAGTAATTTGTGAGCATCAAAAGTAAAAGAGTTTGCTCTATCTAATCCTTTAACAAGAGATTTGAGTTTAGAGGAAAATATTGCGGGTCCTCCCCATGCTCCATCTACGTGAAGCCAAATGGAATGTCTTTCGCAAACATCTGCAATTTGTTCGATCGGATCAAAAGCTCCCAGCACTGTTGTACCAGCTGTCGCCGCAACCATTAGTGGCACTACGTTACTTTTTTTGGCTTCTAAAATAGAATTTTCTAAGGCTGCAGCATCCATTTTTCCGTCTTTATCAACTTTGATGGCTTGAATGTTTTCGCTTCCCAATCCTA
>CAZIFW010000148.1:0-2624 GCA_964538275.1 uncultured Bacteriovoracaceae bacterium | reverse complement strand
AAAAGGGATCCCGTAATTCTACCTGAATTACTTAGTATGGATATTTTAACGACCGCAATCATCAACCAAAATAAGGAGGAATAGATGATAAACTTTAAACGTAACTTTCAAAAAACCGTAGTGGCCCTTGGACTTGCTACATTTGTAATGAATGCACATGCTCTAAAAGTAGGTTCAGCAGCACCGGACTTTACACTGAAGGATGCCAAGAACACCGAACACAAACTTTCTGCACACAAAGGAAAATTTGTAGTTCTAGAGTGGCTCAATCATGAGTGCCCGTTTGTTAAAAAACACTATGGCGACAAAGGCACTGGAAACATGCAAGCCCTTCAAAATGAGTTCGCTGCTAAAGGTGTTGTTTGGTACTCCATCAACTCTGGAGCCGAAGGAAAACAAGGTTATCAAAATCCTGCTGATACCCTAGCCTCTCAGAATAAACATAAGTCAGCAGCAACGGCTGTACTTATAGATAGCGATGGAAAAATTGGTAAAGCCTATGATGCTAAAGTGACCCCTCACATGTATATCATTAGCCCAGAAGGTAAAGTTGTTTACAGTGGTGCTATTGATGACAAAGCAACTCCAGATCAATCTGACATTGCAAAAGCTACTCCACTTTTCAAGAATGCATTAACGGCAGCTATGACAGCGGCTGAAGCTAAAAAGCCCATCCCTGTTGCAAGCAACAAGCCTTACGGTTGTTCTGTTAAATACCAATAAAAACTAGCGAATAAGAGCTACACATGCGAGAACAAAAGCACTCATGCTAATTGCATACAAAATAATCAAATGTATGTTTTTAGCTTTGGGTGCTTTTGTTTGAGTGATTGGTAATGGCTCGAGTTTTTTAAGTTCAGCAAGCTTGTCTTGCAACCTCGCATCTTTAACTAAATCCACAGGCAATGCTAACGGTGCCGGCATAGGAGCACTCGCCTTATTTGTTGTTGTCACTTTGCTCATAGCCAAAGCTGATGCAAGATTTTTTTCCCAGTTAGGATCTTCAACTTTTGAAGCAGCCTCATTATTACTAACGGCTCCACTGACTACACTAGGTTTAGCCATAGCAACTTTTGCAGGCATCATCGCTTTTTGTTTTTGCATCTCTATTAACGCATCTATAAAAGCTTCAAGCTTGGGCCGATCTTTAATAAACGATTGTTGCGGAAGTATGTAGCCAGGACTTTCTTCCCAAAGCTTGATCAGGTCTTGAATAAGAGGATGTTTAGCCTCAGGGACACCCATCCATTTATGAGTAGACGTTGGAAACGGAAAACCTGACATAAGCCTTTTTCGACACCTTCCCCAAATTCCATAGCCGAAAATTTGTTAGTCCCCGTTGGGTCATCGGGACCAAATTAGGGGGTCCTCTGTACCTTTTTTCTAATTAGTCTTTAGACTTTGAACCTAAGCTCTTTTTCTTTTTGGCTTCGATGATTTTTAGGTTTTGATTGATGCGATAAAGAAGCACTTGCTCCTCAAAGCCGTCAGTAGCTTGACGCTCCCAATCCGAGAAGAAGTTTTTAAAAACTTCGAATTCTTTGTTAATTTGAATGCGCACAGCTGGAGCACCTGTGTCGTTCATAACTGCTTTTGAAAGTTTGATTTTTAAGCGACTGCGTACTTCTTCAAGCAGGGTTGGAATTTCTGGATGCTCATACAAATCAGGATTATAACGTTGATTTTCCCAATCTGTTTGCAAAAGACCCGCATCGCGATTGGCTACAGTGATTGTATAACTTTCAAGAACAGCTACGGTGGATTTCCACACGTCATCAAAGCGACCTTCGAAAATAAAACTATAAGGTAAATCTAAGGGACGAGGAGCTGGCTTAGAAGAAACACAAGATGCAAAAACAAGAAGTACTCCTAGCCAGATCCCACGTCGCATATTTTTATTGTATCTTCTTCATCCTGATTTCAGAAGCGGCATCCAAAAATGCTGAATTATCTTGCCCATCTTCTGGCATAGGAACTTCTTCTGTTGTGCCAATATAAGTAAGGATAATTTCGGTGTTCTGAAGGGAATTAGAATTCAAAGCAGATGTTGTGCCTGCTTTAGGATCTAACCAAAGTTGCAATGCTTCTTCGGCGCGTGCAAAAAATCCACCAAAGATATTGTCCATCTTGAAAAACACTTTGCCACTTGCAGCCTGGTCTACAGAGTTAATAACAAGTGTCATCCACCCTGGGCTTTCAATGGGAGTCCATGTAATCTTAGTTCCATTTACTTTAGCTTCTAGTGGAGCAGGCACACCTTTTACAGTGACAGTATCTGCGAGTTTAGCTCCGCGAATGTGACCTTCAGCAGATGTCACATCTGGACCCGTGTTGTGCAAACGCATGAATAAAACTTTGAATTCGTCTTCAAGGCCCTTCATGCTAGCCAATTCACCCGTTTTAGACGGGTTGCCTTTGAGATTTACAAAAGCCCAACGATCCGTGCTGGTAGCTTGAAACAAAAAGGCTCCATCCATATCGCTGCCCGACAATGCCGCCCTGTCCCAAGAGTATTTCACTTTGGATCCAAAATTCTTGTCGAGTTTGACGTCGATTTTAGAAACAGTCGACCAATCGCGCTCAGCTAAATAGGCGTGTTTTTGAAGGTTCAACAAAGGAAGAAG
>CAZIFW010000147.1:0-2627 GCA_964538275.1 uncultured Bacteriovoracaceae bacterium | reverse complement strand
AAGGCCATTATGGCATCGGTAAGGGCTCAGATGCCGACTATAAAGAAAGAAAAAAGAAGACCCTTAGTAGAGAAGCCCCCAGTGCCTATTGTTCATGGTCCCGACACTGTCCGCATTCAAGGTGGAAACTCACTTGTGTTGCATGAATGTGATGCTGCAGGAAATTGTAAACCTGTTTCAGCTGGCTCTCCTTTAGAGGGGATATTCTGCTCGGGTGGAAATGGTGATGGGAGCACTACTGGTTCAGGCCATAAGGGAAAAATGCCAGAAGCTACGACGCCTTTTGTTCCTAACGATGTCGTTCAGTAGGAACGTTATTAAATTTTATCAAAAAAAAAGGCTGCTAAGCAAAGTGCTTAGCAGCCTTTTTTTATAAATTGTTGGGATACTTATCCTTGGCCGAAAGGTAAAAACTTTCTTGCACCTTTAGCAAGAATTCCTACGTAAGCTTTGTCAGCAAGACTTTCGGGCTTACAACGGCTTGTGCCTACTTCACGGTGACGAAGGATTTCGCCGGTGCGAGGATTTCCGATAATAGTATCTAAAATCCAAGGGTCTTGAGTTCCTTTACGGTGAGCGTTTGCACCAACAGGAGCATCGCCGAAGTCACCAAACTTCAAGAGGAATGATCTTTCGCAACGAGAAGCCCAGCTTGCTTCGCTGTCTTCTACATAGTGAAGCTTTTGTTTAAGTTCTTCATCTGCAACACGGCAAACAACACCAATAATACCTTGGCAAGGAGCGGGCATCATAAGTTCTGGTTGAAGTGCTACATAATAACGAGGAGAAATGTTGAGTCTTCTTAATCCTGCCCAAGAAACAATCAAGGCATCAAGTGCGCCACGATCTAATTCTTTAAGACGCTCATGAAGAGGTCCGGGTGTAGGGATAATTTCAACGTCCGTGCGAAGAGCACGAATTTGCATAATACGTCTTTGTGAACGAGCTCCAACGCGAGCGTTGGTAGGAAGTTCTTGAATCGCACCATAAGTTGCACGTGTAACCATGGCATCACGAGGGTCTTCACGAGTAAGAGCCGCCGCGATCATTAATCCCTCAGGAAGTTCCAATGGAATTTCTTTCATGTTGTGAACAGCGAGGTCGATTGAACCCGCAAGAAGTTGTTCAAAACTATCAGAAGTTACAGACTTTCTGTGATGTTCATAAGGAACACCTTTAAAGTAAGCAGAGACGTGGTCTTTGCTTTTTCCAACTTCTAGAATTTCAAGTTTATCTTTTTTGTAACGACCCACAAAAATTTCTTTAAAGTCGTCGCGAATAGCCCGCGCGAGTTCAGTTCCGCGACAAGCAATTTTATACTCACCCGGATTGAATACAGGACCTGTAGATTGTTTTTTGTTTTCTAATTTCTTACCGTCATCTTTTTTGAGAGGAAAAGAACCAATGAAGTCAAAAGATGCAGCTTTTTTCTTACTATCTTTAGAAGGCGTCGCAGAAGGCGTGCCTAATTTTGTAGAGCTAAGTCTACTGCCCAAGATCGATCCGCTGAGTACGGAAGTTTTTTGAGTTCCAAGAACACTTAAGCGGTTGAGGGCTGGGCTTTTTGAAGACGAGTTTTGGCTGCCTTTTGTGGTCATTAATTACCTCTCTCTGATAGGAAGAACGTTAACAAAATTAATTTCATTCTCTTCTTTAAGGTCAACTGCAGATTCTACTTTTGTATTAACTGCAGGATCATTTAAAACTACTTGCTGAGATCCTTTAACGACTTCGAACGAGTCTAGACCCTCACATAAGTACTTCAAGAACTGACCCCCTTCATAGGGACCTAGTTCATTTGCTTTTGTCATAAGCACGTGACCTAGTTTCGCCCAGAAGCGTTCTGTATTATACACGCGATTGTCTGAATTTTCCAGAAGAATCTCATCTGCAAGCCATTTCCACTTGCCTAGGAACTCTCTTTTGATAGGCGCAATCGTTTCTAATTCAAAATCACGCGTGATTTCGTCTAGATCGCGCTTTAGAATTTTATCTGCAAAATCTATGCGCTCTTTCTGAAATGCATCTTGGTCATCTAATATTTCTTTAAAATCGTCTACATTTCGTACAATAAAGCCTAGCTCGCTTAAATTAGGGTCAGCATTACGCGGCAAGCCTAGATCTAATACAACTTTTAGATTGGGAGTGCGTAGTTTTTTTACACCATGGGGCGCTCTGTCTAAAATATCTTTCGATAGAATGGGATGCTGAGCCGCAGTGGCTAAAAAGTTTACATCATGAGTGTTTACTAATTCGGCAAGTTTAGAAAACTCTTCGATTTTGCAAAAACGCGCATAGGGGTGAGCTTCGATTTTTTCACGACTGCGGTTGATCCATGTGATTTTAGAAACCTTTAAAGACTTTAAACGCTCAAGAGCGAGTAAAGACATAGTTCCCGCACCCACGATCAAAAAACTTTTATCGTTCAAGCTTTCAAAAACTTCGTGAAGTGTGGTGATAGCAAGATCTGATAAGTTTTCGCGACCTTCGCCAATTCGACTTTCGTTGCGAATATTGCGCGCAACACGCAGGCCTCTTTGCAACATGTGATTCAGGGGCGAAGTTAAAATGTTATTTTCTTTGGCTTCTCTTAAAGCGCTGCGCACCTGACCCATGATTTGGTTCTC
>CAZIFW010000146.1:0-2636 GCA_964538275.1 uncultured Bacteriovoracaceae bacterium | reverse complement strand
TAGTCTCGAGTGCTATTTTTTGAGCAATACTTTTTGCACTACTCTCTTGACCAAGGTCCCAAAGCGAATCCAGCTCTATACGAATACGCTCTGAATAAAGCGAAGAACCAGAATTTATTTTACGTATTTCCGTAAGAGCTTGTGATTTTTTGTTTAACTCAAAAAGTGCTGCCGCATAATAATAACGAAGTGATTCATTGGCAGGTTGTTGTTTAATGAGTTCTGTTAGCTTGTATTCTGCCTGTTCGTAGTCTTTCAATTCTAAATAGAGCGCTGCTAAGCGAGCTAAGTTTTGTTGATCTGCTGGCTGGTGGCGCGCATAAGATTCCAAAGCCGCAATAGCTTGGCGTGTATCAGAACGTTCTAAATACAACAAACCAAGTCTTTTATGAAATTCAGGGTTATCTGTTAAGTCAGCTAACCAAGCATAGGTTTGAAGTGCGTCGTCACGCTTGCCCGTTAAATCTTGTAAGAAGGCTAAATGAGCTGCAGCCGATACGTTTTGTGAGTCTAATTCCAAAGCTGTTTTGTAATCCTGTAGCGCATGTTTTTCTTTATTTTGCATTTGTCGCACACGCCCACGCAAAAGATAGGCTTGTGAAGAATCTGGAATACTCGCTAAAAACCTCTTCAACAATGAGTCTGCTGCAGTAATATTTTGATCTTCAATCTCGATACGAGTTCTCAATGAATAAAACTCTTCATCCTTAGGATACTTAGCAATCCACTCATCGAGTGCAACACGCGCTTCACTCAAATTACCCTCACGAACGAGAACTTGAATATAAAGCTTTTCTGCTTCTTTATCCTTGTCTTTGAGTTCTACTAACTCTTCTCGAGCTGAAGCGTAAAGACCGCGCGCATACAGGTCTTCTGCTTTCTCTAATTTTAAAATAGCAGAAGATGGATCGCTCACGATTGTCTTGTCTAAAGCTCTGCGTGCTATATCAACATCACCTTTGTTGTTGTGATAAAGAAAAACTAAATAAGAATAAGTAGCATTTAATTTGGACTCGTCTTGAACAAATGAATTTTCAGAATTTACCTTTAGACTTCTAGGTTCTTGTTGACGCTCCTTAAGCGTACAAGACGTAGATAGCGCAGCGAAAATGAAAACCAGCGCAACAGCTCTTTGCATATATGCCTGATATTCATTTCGGCTATTGTGTGGAAAATCTTATAAAAAAAGCACTAGATTTGACGAGACACTCAATATCTTAACAAAATCTTAACTTTGGTTTTGAATTACGTCTTGGATTTCACTTAAAGTAGCAACCGCGGTACCCACTTTAGACACAACCACGCTAGCTGCTGCATTGGCCATATAGGACGAAAACATTAAATCCATTCCAAGTGCCATAAAGACACCGAGGACGGCAATAACTGTATCGCCAGCACCTGTAACATCGTAAACTTCTTGAGCAAAGCTTGGGAAACTGAAATGCGCCCCACCCCGAGTGTAACCCGTCATTCCATGTTTACCACGGGTAATAAGAATTGAATCAAGAGACAATTTTTCACAAATTTCCTTGGCCGCTTCTAAAACCAATTTCTCATTCGCTCCGCGCTCTAAAGGACGTCCCCAGAGTTTTTCTGCTTCATCAATGTTAGGAGTCAACAAGGTTGCTTCTTTGTACCAGAGCGCTGGCGTGTTTCTATTGGGATCAACCAAAACAGGAATCTTCTGGGCTTTTGCTAAGCGAATAGCTTCAGATAAAAAGTTTTCACGCAATAAACCCTTTGCATAATCTTGGCAGATCAAAACGTTTGAGGCTTTTAGAGGCTCCTTCCATTCTTCAGGAAAACTTCGAGGATTTTTTTTAGCCCAATCTACATCTTCTTCATCCACTCTAAGCAGTTGATGCTGAGAACCTGCAATGTAACGTGTTTTAATAGGAGTTGCCCAATCGGGATCGTTCTTTAAATGAAGAGACAAATGAGGGCAGGCAACCTTTAAGATCTCAAGTAAGCGCTTGGAGCCCACATCATTGCCAATCAAACCTAAGAGATGGCTTTCAAATTTAAGATCTTCAGAAAGTGCTGATAAATTTCTAACAACGTTAGCCGCACAACCTGCTTTATCTTCGCTCTTTTCAACCAAAAGAACAGGAACGGGAGCTTCGGGGGAAATGCGATCTACATTTCCAAAAACAAAACGATCCACCGCCATGTCTCCTGCAACCGTGATCTTAGGCAAAGTAGAAGGCGAATTTTTTAGGATATCCAGCTTTTCAAGTGCGCTTGTTTTAAGGGACTTCAAATCCATTCCACAAAGCTAGCATATTTGCCCCCCACTTTAAGCCCTTTCTAGCACTCTCTTAGCCTTTAAGTAGCCGCTGAGTGCTGCTATGCTTTGCAGGAAATGAAAGAAAGCCTTAAACCCATGTGGGAGTTTTTCCTAAAACGTCTCTGGGTCCAAAAATCCTCCCTCATACCCGCTATCTTCTTTGCGGGTGTATTTGCTGCCTCTCAAGCCATGATCGCCAAACTGGGCGGTGCATTTACTGATGTAGCTTTTATTAAAAGAGCCTGGGAAGAAACCGAAATTCAAAAACTCTGCGGCTATCTGGTAATTCTCATGCTTTTAATGGCAGTGAGTGAATTTTTTCATAAATACTTGGTTCGAAAAAGTCTTG
>CAZIFW010000145.1:0-2641 GCA_964538275.1 uncultured Bacteriovoracaceae bacterium | reverse complement strand
AGTTTGGGCGAGATCATTGATTGTGATAATCCAAAGCGTTTGATTAAGGGATACAGCTTTGGTGGAAAACTTGAGGATGTTTATCTTAAGTTCGCGGAGCTTCATAAATGAGAAACGTTTCTTTAATTGCTGTTTTCCGTGTTTGGACTAGGTACTTAGATGTTTTTTGTAAGGGAATTTTCTACAGCATTGTCACGACATTCGTAACCCCTTTAATTTATCTAGCTTCTTTTGCATTTGGGATGGCAAGGCTAATGCCCGACATGCCGTACGGAGACATTCAGGTTCCATATAGATCTTTTGTTTATGCAGGAATCTTGGGACAAACCTTATTGTTTCAAGCCTTTTTTGAAGGAGCTTATGGAGGCTTTGTTAGAATGTATTACCAAAAGGTTTATAAATCTATTTCTCTAACGCCGATTACTCTTTCTGAAATTTTAAGTGCTGAACTTTTATGGATAGTGAGTAGAAGTATGGCGTCTGCGATGGTTTTAGTTGTTGTAGGTGTTGCGATGGGTGAGTTTAGTCTTATGGGAGCTTTGTCTTTGCTTCCGGTATTGATTGTATCTGCAGTGCTGTATGCAAGTATGGGGCTGCTTTCGGCCGCACTAGCACGCACGATTGAAGAGCTATCGTACCCACAGTTGTTGATTGTATTACCCATGACTCTATTTTGTGGGGTTTATTATCCCTTGAGTTCCTTTGATGGATCGATTCAGAAAATACTAGAGCTTTTGCCTTTATCGGCAACGATTGATCTCATACGAGCCTATAGTTTTAACGTAACAGTGCCGTGGAAAGCGTGGATAGTTCTCTTAACTTGGACAGCACTATGTGTGCCTTTTGCACTGAAGCTTATGCGTAGCCGAGTTGTTCGCTAAAAAGTAATTTGAGAGATTATTTCTTAGGAGCAAAAACAAAATCATGAATCGTTGCAGGATCAGGATAATTCTCCTGACGAGCTTGCGCATGACCTGCGTTCATTTCTTCTAGAGCCTCGGCCCAAACTTGCTGCTCTTGTTCTTTGCTAAGCCAGCCATTTTTTTCTAGCTTGCGGGCAAAGTTTTCGATGCAGTCTTCTTCGCCTTCTACACGGTTTCCACCTGATGAGGAGCTGTGTCCGTTTAAGCGAGCTACTTTAAGTTCTAACAAGAAAGGCTTTTGAGTATCGCGCACATAATCCATAGCGTCTTTGAGTGCAGCCCATGCTTTTTCGGGAGAGTTACCGTCAGCTACATTGGTTTTAATGCCAAACGCCTTGGCGCGATCTGCAACATGTTTTTCGCCGTGCTGTGTGCCAGCAGGTGTAGAGATTCCATATTCGTTGTTGGTCACGATCATAAGAATCGGAAGTTCGTTTTTAGGACGCGAAGACCATACAAGGCATGTTGCAAAGTCCCCTTCTGCGGATCCAGCATCTCCACCCAATACGATAGTGATTCCAGTTTTTTGTCCGGCACGAGCAGCCTTCATTTGGGCGCGAGCTGTGCCTGGAGCAACTGAAAATTGAGTTTCAATGGTAGAAGTGATGGGAACGAGGTTCCATTCTTTTTTTGAGCAGTGAGAAACAAAGTTTCTTCCGCCCGAGAAGGGATCTGTTTCTACAGAACGCATTTGGCGAATAAAGCTAATGCTATCTTCGCCCATAGCGAGAATAGCGCCATTGCTACGGTAGTGAAGGTGAAGGTAGTCATGCTCAAGGCCTTCGCCTTTATCGACGAGAAGTCCGAGTGAAACTTGAAAGGCTTCTTCTCCGGGGCCACCAATCCAGAAAAATCCATCAGAGCTTTTCGCCATTTTAATAAGCTTTTCTTCAAGGCAACGCGTGCGCACCATGAGCTTGTGAAAACTCAATGCAAAGTCTTTATCTTTAAAAGGCTGCACTGGGAGTGCGCGTTTTGAGGGATTAGATTTTTTGTTGCTGCTGCTCATTGTTGTGTCTTGATTCGTTGTTTCTATCTGATTGTGGCTCTTTTTTGGGTGCAAGAATAGTTCCGTCACTTTTTTCCCCTCTTAATATCTTTTCTATAAAGTATTCCCCAGCACGATAGCTTGAACGCACGAGTGGTCCAGCAGCTACGTAAGCAAAGCCCATCGCTTCTCCCTCTTTTGCAAGAGCAGAGAAACGTTCAGGGCTCACATATTCTTTAACAGCTAATTTGCGGGCCGTAGGTTGTAAGTACTGGCCAAGAGTAAGAACGCGCACTCCAACATTTATAAGATCGCGCATACATTTGAGAACTTCTTCATCGCTTTCACCAAGGCCCATCATGATGGAGGTTTTGGTAACTGCGCGAATGCCTGCTTCTTGAGATTTTTTTAAATAGTTCTCTAGAACATAAAGGCTTTGAGAATAAGAACAACGTGGGTCGCGCACTTCTGTTTGAAGGCGTTCAATGGTTTCTACGTTGTGAGCTAAAACATCTGCCCCCGATGCGGCCATATCTGCTATGCATCTATCGTCGCCTCTCCAGTCGGGAGTGAGAACTTCCATAAGCATTTCGGGCTTCATGGCTTTGGTAAGTTGCACGGTTTTTACAAAGTGAGACACACCTTGATCGGGCAAATCATCGCGATCCACAGAAGTTAAAACGATATAGCTTAGGTCCATGTTGGACACAGTGTGAGCAATTTTTTCGGG
>CAZIFW010000144.1:0-2719 GCA_964538275.1 uncultured Bacteriovoracaceae bacterium | reverse complement strand
TGATCTGGCCCCGATTTGGTGGAGACAGTTTTATGCGGCTGTTAATTGCTTAAGTTCATATTGTTCTGGTGTCATATAGTCAAGTGAAGAGTGCAGTCTTTGACGGTTGTACCACACCTCTATAAATTCAAATATCGCTTTTATCGCCTCCTCTCTGGTTTCAAAGTTTCTTCGATTTATTAATTCCACTTTTAAGGTTCTAAAAAAACTTTCTACAAATGCATTATCATAACAGTTTCCTTTACGGGACATACTTGGCGTAATTCCATGCGCCTTTAATTTTTTGATATAATCAAAGGCCGCATACTGACTACCTCGATCTGTGTGCGTTGTTAAATCATCAACCACTGTTAATCCTTGACGCTTTAATCCCATATCTAAAGCGTTTATCACTAACTCGCAGGGCATTGATTCATTCATAGAGTGACCTACTATTTTTCTGGTAAATAAATCTATCACGATGGCTAAATACAACCAGCCTTCTTCTGTTGCTACATACGTAATGTCACCACCCCAGTACTGATTGGGTTTTGTTACCTGTTCTTCTGCCACTTCTGTTTTAAAAAGTCTTTCCGCTACTGGCAACCCATGATTTGATGTTGTTGTCTGTGGTTTAAATTTCTTTTTACCAATACCTTCAATACCATGTTTGTTCATAAGCTTTGATACTCGATTTTTACCTATAACTTCACCTTCATTCTTTAAACACTTTGTAATACGACGACGGCCGTAGGTCTTACGGCTATCATCCCAATGCTTTTTGATCTTTTGCCAAATACGCTCGTCTTCTATTTTTCGCTTTGATACAGGTCTTTTTAGCCATGCATAAAATCCACTGGAACTTACTTCTAAGATTTCACAGCAAAAGCTAATATCAAATAGTTCAAAACTTAATTCTTCGACCATCTTGAATTTTACTTCAGATGGTCCTGTGAGAAAAAAGCGGCGGCCCTCTTTAAAATCTCGATGGTCTTTCGCTGTTGCTCGTTCTCTTTGCGTAGACGTTTGAGCTCTTCGGCTTCGTTTATGGAATCAATAACTGGTTTCTTGGCTATATCGTTGATAGAAATGCCATACTTATCTTTCCAAGTATGTAAAACACTATCTGTTATCCCAAGCTGTCTTGAAGCAGCTGAGTACGATCCTAGTTCTTTTGCTAAATTTAAGGCTTCTATTTGAAACTCTTTGGTGTACTTTCGTTTTGTCATTGTTTGGGTATCCTTTGCCTGTTGCTCAGGCCTTATACCACACTTTTTCGTCTCCAACAAATCGGGGCCAGATCATCTTACCAGTAAACTGGCATTGCAAGAAAAGTCCTACGAGATTCTTGGAAGTGATGAAAGCATACTTGTCTTGAAAAGAGATATGCTCAGACTCAAGGGCAGCAATACCTTTGTTCTTATTACTGGTGAAAATGGAACTGGAAAGGAGCTTGTTGCTAGAGGTCTTAACATTCAAGAAAATGATAGTACAAGACCTTTTGTTGCTGTCAACTGCGCTGCTATTCCTTCTACTCTATTTGAAAGTGAATTTTTTGGTCACATGAAAGGTTCATTTACAGGTGCTACTGAAAATAAACATGGCCAATTCAAGATGGCTGATGGCGGTGATATTTTTCTGGATGAGGTCGGTGAAATTCCACTTCCCATGCAAGCAAAACTTCTTCGCGTATTACAAGAAAAAACTTTTACACCTGTTGGAGGGACAAAACCCATCACAGTTAACGTCCGAGTCATTGCTGCCACAAACAGAAATCTTGAAGAAGAAGTTGCAAAGGGAAACTTCAGGGAAGATCTTTATTATCGTCTGACAAAGGTATTTTTGAAAACACCACCTCTTCGTGAGCGAAAAAGTGACATCGTGCCTTTGGCAGAGGAATTTTTAAAAAGACTTTTGCCAACAGCTAGAATTTCTGGTCCCGCTCAAAAAGCTTTAATGGAGCATGTATGGCGCGGAAATATTCGTGAACTACAAAATACGATGGAGAGGTCTTCATTTCACGTCAAAGAATCTGGTCGTCCTGTGGTAAAACCAGAACACCTTGGTTTGTCGAGTTCAATCGTTCACAGCAGTCAGTCTTTGCCTGATTTTTTACTGCCTAAAAATGAAGGCGAAATTTCGTTTGAAAATCGTCAAAGAGCATTGGACTGGGTAGAACGAATTTATTTAAAAAGAGCTCTTAAGGTGGCAAAAGAAAATCAAAAACTTCTTTCCCTTTTAGGTATGTCAAGGTCACATTATTACGAGCGAAAAAAAGCCTTATTGGCCGATGAGTCTGCGGAAGGAATCGAGTCGTGAGTAAGCAATCTGTATTTTGGTTTTATTTTGGAACGTTAATTTCTGCGACTGGAAGCTTCGTTTTTAATGTGTGTCTTGTTGCATTTATGATTCAAGGTGGATTTGATTTATTCTATGTGAGTCTGATTCTTGGACTGCAAAGACTAGTTCCCATGTTTGCAGCTGGGGTCTTTGGACATTACACAGATAAGTTTTCGCCAAGAGGGACAGTTGTTATCACTGAATTTGGAGCCGCAATTGCTACCCTAGGAATTCTGTGGTCATGGGAGCTTGGGCAAAGTGGCTACTGGTTCATGCTTGGCTTTATTCTTGTGAAAACATCGGTGATTTCATTTCAATTGGGAAGCAAGGTCACAAGAATTGCCAAAAAAAGTCACGTTGTCTAAATCTCTACAGGTGAAAAAAATACATTATTGAGTTA
>CAZIFW010000143.1:0-2724 GCA_964538275.1 uncultured Bacteriovoracaceae bacterium | reverse complement strand
CTTTGAAGTGTCTGGCACTAAACTCATCCTCACAATCGAAGACAGTAATCAAAAATTTGAAGTTGATTATCAAAACATCGATCTCAGTGCACTGGTGATTCAAGGCATTCAATATCCAATTAATCTCAAGCAAGATTTACAAAAGCTCTATGAAGTCGATTACAAAAAAGCATTTAAAGCATTTAAAAAACAAAATGCATCTCTTTGGGAGTACACACTTTTTCCGCTAACATTGAGTTCTTGCGTAAACTCTTCGAGTGCTTTTGCGGAAAGTGCCGCTAATTCCAACTCTATTCCTTTGGCCTACCTAAAGCTTTGTGCAGAATGTGCTTCAGCAGCAATCTACCCCACTGGTACTTTTGTTGGAGCGGCAACAGCACTGAGTGCTGGAGTCATGAAAGGTATTGAAGATAAAAGCTTCAAATCTTGTGGTATTGAATTTTGTAAAAACCTTCCTGTCGTTAAAGGATTCTTAGGAGTTTACAATGCGCACAAAAACAGCGCGCCTAAGACTGAGCACTCTAAATAACTATTTTTTAGTTATTAAATTTGAATCTATTTAGTGATGACTCGCCCACCGTTTACTTCACATTTTCTAGATTTTACATTGGTAGCGGTATTCGCGCCCCAGTCTTCTAAAATGGCATTGTCTTGTGCCATCAAGTGACACTCTCCTCCTTCTTGAGTGTTTTTAGTAGCTTTGATGAGAGACTTACTCGTGCGTGAACGAATTCCCCACTTTGTTTGAAAGAGATAGTTATCTTGAACTTCTATGTTGTAACCATAGTTTGCCAATATGGCCGTGCCTTGAGCGTAGTAAAACTTGTTGTTCGTAATTGAAGCTTTATTGGCACGATTCATCTGAATACATTTGTCATTACAGAACCAAAAAGAAGAATTTTTTACAGTAATATTTTCTCCCAAAGTTATCGCATCTTCTTCGACATCACGAAAAAATACATTATCAATCACGTTGTTTTTGCTGGTGTGAATTCCATCCAGTGCGCATTCCAATTGAACGTTTTTGATTCTAGCTCCTGGTTGCAAATCAAACATTGGCGGCATACCTTCTGCGATTTCCTTGGGAGCAAAACAAAGTTCTTTATAGGATTTGTTTTTCCACTTTCCTTTGAAAGTATAAAGACAGCCCTTTCCATCAAAAGTACCACTCACTCGTATTGTTGTTTTAACTTCTTTTACACAACTAGGGCGCGGTGGAAGCTTGTGTTTGCCTTGTGTGAAACCTTGGCTTGGACGATATTTGTAACCGGCATAAGCAGGATCTTTTTTTGGATCATAACTACTCGTCTGCGAAAATGCATGAATTGTAAAAAGTCCGAACAGACAAAGTGCTGACATTCTAAGCTTTAGATTAAGGATCATCATGGAACACTATCGACGATAATCTAAGTCTTTAAATTAAGATTAGGTAAATTCAGATGTGCAAGTTGAGCAGCAACGATATTTTTTTGATTTTAAAACGACAAAAGCCACAGTTGATTGCTCAACTGCGGCTTTATATTTTTTAAAATGTTTTCCTAATTTATTTTAGGAGAGCTGCGATCAAGAGAGAAACTACGCTCATAACTTTGATCAAAATAGAGATACCAGGACCAGAAGTGTCTTTGAACGGATCACCTACAGTGTCGCCAACAACAGCTGCTTTGTGGGCATCACTGCCTTTTTTCTCACCTTTTAAGCCACCTTTTTCGATGTATTTTTTAGCGTTATCCCAAGCACCACCCGCATTTGCCATGAAGAGAGACATCACAGCACCTGTAACCATGGCACCCGCAAGAGTTCCACCTAGAGCTTCAGCTCCAAGTGTGAATCCAATAACGGGAGGAACAACAACAGCAACCAATCCTGGAAGAATCATTTCGCTTAGAGCAGCTTTTGTTGCAAGGTCTACACATTTAGCAGCATCAGGTCTAACACCTGCTTTGCCTTCAAGAAGGCCGGGAATTTCTCTAAATTGACGACCAATTTCTTCTACAATTTTACCCGCAGCGCGACCCACGGCTCTCATAGTAGAAGCTCCCACGACACATGGAAGAATACCACCGAGTAAAAGACCCACAAGAACGTTTCCGTTTGTAAGCTCAAGACTCAACGGAGCAAGATTTGAAATCAATCGCGTGTGATCTACTTCTGCTTTAAAAGCAGCAAAGAGTGCAATCACAGTAAGAATCGCAGAACCAATCGCAAAACCTTTACCGATAGCTGCTGTTGTGTTTCCAACTGCATCGAGTTCATCGGTAATTTCGCGAACTTCAGGCCCGAGACCACTCATTTCGGCAATACCACCCGCGTTGTCGCTGATAGGGCCGTACGCATCTACAGTCATTACCATTGCAGTTACTGAGAGCATAGAAACAGCAGCGATTGCAATTCCGTAAAGACCAAGGAAGTTAAAGCTCAACAAAGCTACACCTGCGATTACAAGGAGAGGCCAAATCACTGATTCAAGTCCTACTGCTAGACCTTGAATAACGTTTGTACCTGCACCTGTTTTAGAAGCTTCAGCAATTCTAACAATAGGAGTGCTGCTGGTGTAGTAGTCTGTAATCAATCCTACAATTCCACCGCCAATAGCGCCGGCAATCATAGAAATAAATGTTGCACTTCCGAATCCGAGTGACGAACACAAGAAGTAAGAAATAACGAGGAAGAAAAAAGGAGGAACCAACAAAGCTCCGCGCAAAACTGCAGCGGGCTTAGATT
>CAZIFW010000142.1:0-2812 GCA_964538275.1 uncultured Bacteriovoracaceae bacterium | reverse complement strand
TACAATAAGCCTCAAGCATTGAAAGAAGCTGTTTTCGTTTCTTACACGCCCACTCAATCTTTCCTAGATAAGTATGATGATCGCTTAAAGGTTTGGAAAGAGCGTTATCCGAACTTAATTTTCGAAAATCGCGAAGACTTACACATGACTTTGGCTTTCTTGGGCACACTTAGCGCAGAACAACGTGTGAAAGCTCAAGGCGCACTTGAGGAATTTGTAAGAAGCACTCAGGGCATAAGTTTAGATTTTGCGGATGCTTCTTTTCGAAAAGTGGGTCGTGGTAAAAACGACGCCATTATCGCATTGCACTTTGATCCTGAGAAAGTGGACCCTCGTTTAAAGGCTGCAGTGGTAGCGTTGAGAAAAGCTATGCTTAGAATTGGAATGCCTGCGGATAGACGCTTGGAGGAATTTGTTCCTCACATTACATTGTGTACATTGCCACCTTATCTTCAAGGTAAGGTTGAGCACGCAGATCTTTCTAAGTTTTTAGCAAATGAAACTCCACTCGACATGGGTGTAGATGCTGTGACTTCTGAAGTTCGTGTTCTCTTCCGAGAGAGAGAAGATCCTACTCCCGTTGAGCCTGTGTATCGTAACTTAGATTTAAATCCAAGGGGAGCGGATGCCCCTTAGCTCTCCGATCGATTCGGCATTCTTGTCCCAACTTGAGTTAACATTTTTAGAAGCACGTAAGTTAGTGCTTCCATATTTTAAATCAGCAAATTTAAACGTTGAGAATAAAGCGGACACGAGTCCTGTCACTCAAGCGGATAAAGAATTAAATACTTTTTTCATTCGTGAGCTCAAGAATTTACTTCCTAATTCTGTATTAATTGGAGAAGAAGAAGATTCTGATTTTCAATTAGAAGAGAGCCTCGCTGCAAATGTCCCTTGTTGGGTTTTAGATCCTTTAGATGGCACCCGCGAGTTTATCAATGGAACAGACGAGTGGGCCATGATGCTCGCTTTGTATGTTCCTAACACGGGTATTGTTTTGTCTGTAGTTTATCAACCAACAACGCAAGACTATTACTGGGCGCTTGCCGGCAAAGGAGCTTATTGTAAAAATTTAGTCTCTCAAAATGTTTCGCGCTTAAACGCAAGTTCTCGTTCTAAACCCAGTGAATCCATTATGCTCATTTCTAAGAGCCGAGAAGACGCGTGGGTGAGTCGCTTGTGTTCACAGGTACTTTTTGGTGAAAAGAAGCCCCGAGGATCTATCGGGCTTAAAGCAGTCGACATTGCGAGTTCGCGCGCGGATCTTTATCTGAATGGTGAATCTAAATGTGGTCCTTGGGACTTGATGCCTTGCCTGTTATTTTTGAGCGAGAGTGGTGCAAGCTTCTGGTCTTCTAAACCTATTGATTGGAACGAACACTTAAAATCTAAAACTTTCTCAATTCCTTTTGCATTCTCAAATTCTCAACTTTGGAAGAATGTTGAATTGAGTGTATCTCAATCATTGAGAACAGAAGTAAAAACTACGTCGGGCTTAAGCCCATCAGATTTTTTTGCGTCCCCTAGATCTGCTCAAGGCCGCTTACGGGCAGTGTTCACTATTGGCATTTCAGGATCGGGAAAATCACATTGGGCTGATATCGCTGCAGCTCAAAACTGGAAACTATTGCAATCGGATACCTTAAGAGTGGAATGGCTTAAAGAAGCACAGCTTAAGGGTGAGGAGTTAGTATTAGCTGGAAACTTATCCATGCCTAATCCACGGGATACAACTCATATCTTTTGCAGTGAGCTGCGGGATAAGGTGATGGATTTGGATTTTTTAGTAAGTCAGGTCAATCCAGATCAGGCCGTTGTTTTTGATATTACGAATTTAACCTTGCAGAGAGTTCCTTTTATGCAGCAAATGCTGGCGAGGGGCTATGATGTTGAAGCACTCGTTTTTGAGCCGAATTCTTTAGATGTACACGTTAAAAATGTGAATGGCCGAAGTGAACAAAGGGGTGGGCTCTATGTTGCGCCTACAATCGTTGCAGACTTACTTTCCACATTTAATGTTTTTTGCAGAGATTTGAAGGTCGCTTCAAATTTAGATGTAACTTTAGATCCCAAAACTTTGAATGTTAACTTTAAGAAAATGAGGCAAAATTATAATTCGTATGCTCATTACTTAGAGAGTCTAGATGATAAAGAACGAAGTCAGGTTGAAAAACTTAAGGCTTTGGATACTTTTAGCAGAGTTGATTACGTTCCTGTTGAATCTTACTTTTAAAAACACAAAAGCCACTTTCCCGCTAAGGAAAGTGGCTTTTGTGTTTTAGTTTTATGCTAAAATTATTTTGCAGCTTCAGATGAAGATGCGTCAGCAGCAGGTGCTTCAGGCGCAGCGTCAGCAGCAGGTGCTTCCGCAGGTACTTCAGCAGGAACTTCCGCAGGTACTTCTTCTGCTTTTTTTGTACAAGCTGTAGTTACAAGAACTGCAGCTGCAAAAAGTGCTAAGAATTTTTTCATGTTATTGGTTTCTCCTTTTCAGCTAAGTTTTATTCAAAACTCAACAAGTAGAAGTGAAAATAGCAAATTAGCTGGACAATGCAACAGCTTCGCCAATCAAATGTGTCAGGCTGCCTTCTACAATCTTTAACTTCACAAGATCTCCAGGTTTATGTCCAAAAGACTTATTAACGTGCACGGGGACGTTTTGACTGTTACGGCCAGTCCAGCGGCTAGGGTCTTTTTTAGAATTACCTTCAATGAGGACTTCTTGAACTTCTCCTACGCAAGCCACATGGCGTTCGCGCGATATACGGCGAGCTACCGTTTGAAGTTCCATAAGACGACGCAGTTTAGTGCC
>CAZIFW010000141.1:0-2855 GCA_964538275.1 uncultured Bacteriovoracaceae bacterium | reverse complement strand
AGGACGAGCTGTTGGTGAGCCAAGTCCATTAACAGCTAGTCTAAGTAGATAGAATGGCAGAATAATGACTGTGTTAAGATTTTACAAAGTTACCACAAATATCGACATTTGTGGTAACTTTGTATTGGTGGCTATATGAAAGAACTCAAGCTTAAAGGCGTTTTTAGAACCAGAGATTTAGAGAAAAAGTGCGGCTCCAGAGCTAAGGTTCTGGAGTTTGTAGAGGCTTATGGGTTCAGTAGGCTAACACATGGGATGTACGCGAGTCCGAATTTAGACCCATATGCTGCTCAAATTATTGCAGCCTCAAAGTTTTACCCTAAGGTTGTGATCTCCGGAACTTCCGCTCTCATTGTCCATAAGCTTACAGACGAGCATCCAGAACTCATTGATGTTGATATTCCAAGACAGTCATCAATCAGAAATCAGCTGCTAAGAGCCCATCGAGTGAGTGGGGCAAAATTGATAGGCGTTGAAACAGTGGACTATTTTAGTGAGAAAATAAAAGTTTATAATATCGAACGCTCGCTTTGCGATGCCTATTTAAAAGAAGGCGAGTCAGCTGTTTTTTTCAAGGCACTTAAGCGATACGTTCGCTTAGAAAGAAATAAGTCAGCTTTGATTCAGAAGTTTGATGCTCAACTTGGCTCTGAAGTTCTTAGATGTCTTCGACAGGAACTTGCCAATGGCTAAAGATAAATTATTTTCTGCCAAAGCCAAGAGTTGGGCTAAGGAAAATGATCTTCATGGAGCACATTCTTTCTTAAAGTTTGTAATTTTAAATTTTGTAGATTGTTTGGCCGAGGATTCAAATGAGTTTGTTTTTAAAGGGGGGAACCTTCTTTGGTGTTACATACGTACACCACGGCAAACTGTCGATCTGGACTTAGCCACCAAGCAATTAACTGAGCATAAGAAAGTAAGAAGTTTTCTGGAAAATGCAGCATTAAGAGGAAGAGCTAAAGGCATTGAGTTTAAACTAGTGAAGTACGAGCCAATAGAGGGTTCGCCGGCAGCTTCTGTATCCATTGAATACAGAACCGATGAAGGAGCCAATAATCAATTTGAAATCGACATAGTTTTGAGAATTCATGCGGCCACAACAAATATTACTTCTAAAGTCTCGCCTGACCTAGAAATAGAAGTAGCAGCATTAGAAAACATTATAGTGGATAAGGTTGCTGCTTCGCAGAGTTTCGGGTCGGGCAATACGCGGGTAAAAGACTTTGATGATCTTTGGCGTATTATGAACAGTGGACTTTCAATAGATAAAAAACTTCTAAAGGCAATAATTACCGAACGGGAAGTAACGTTGAGGCTTGATTTAAAGTGGATTACTCCAGAAATGGACCAATCTTGGCAAAATCATGTAAGAAGATACAAAAGCCTTCCCTCGAGTTTAAAGGCCCTTTTTAAAGAAGTAGACATGTGGCTTCAGAGTTTAGTGGCTTAGTTTGGATGCCTTAACAAAAAATTTACTCTTTAAAGATTTGGTATTTGATACTCTAGAGTTATGCGTATTCTTTGGGGAGTGATTCCTGTTCTACTCGTGGGCAGCTTTTTATTGAGAGCGCAGATTTTTAATTTAGAAGACGAAGATAAAGTAGTGGTGCAACGAGAAGTGGCTAGCAAAGTTGTGCGACCCGCGCGCCCTGCACCGGTGAAAGTGAATGTAGCTGATATTCCCGAGGAACCTGAAGAAAAAAAAGATCTTGATAAACTCTACGGGCAAATCTTATCGCAGCTCCAAGCAAACAACGTAGAAGCCGCTACGAAAATCATGTCCGAGCACGACGTGATGACAAAACAAAAAATCGTGAATCGCCTCATGAAAGAATATCCATTGGCTCTCAATCAAGGTTCGGGCCCAGATACGCCTGCGGATTTGATTCCGCAACCTGCGCAGGCCACTCAGTTTGACGATCAATAAGCTCGAGATATTCCTATTCTCATAGAGATCCCCAAACAGCTGAAATTATTCAACTAATACGCTCTATGCGGGCGCTTGCTTGCTCATAAGCCAGCTTGAATGCGGCTATCCTTTGAAATTGAGGAGAATGCCTCAAATACGAAGTCGACAAAAAGCATACATTTCAGTACGTTCTCTGGCATGAAGGCTGCCCCTGAGGCCGTGCTTCGGACCCTCGGTTATGAGTTCAAGAGTGTTGATCTCATAACCGAAGCTCTGACTCACAGATCCTATTCTCATGAAAAAAAGCTCGAGTATAACAACGAGCGCTTAGAATTTTTGGGCGACACCGTTCTTGATTTAGTTATGAGTCAGCTCTTGTGTGAAATCTTCTCTAAAGCGGATGAAGGCACACTCTCTGCTCTTCGCTCTCAGTTTGTTTCTGAAACAACTCTTGCAGAGTATGCAGAAAAATTAGGCATGGGTGAGTGGTTGCTCTTAGGTAAAGGCGAAGAGCGCATGGGCGGGCGCAAGCGGGCCTCTACTCTTGCAGATACCTTTGAATCCGTTCTGGGGGCTTTGTACATAGATGGCGGCTTGCAGGTTTGTTTGGATTTTTTAAAAAACATCTTTGGAGATAAGCTCGAAAAAATGCGAGTAGAGGTGCAAGGCCGTGGTCGCCCTCGTGATCCCAAAAGTTATCTTCAAGAAATTTGCCAACAGGCTTGGGGATTGGCTCCCGTGTACGAATGTGTTTCTGAAACACGTTTAGGTTCGCAGCGCTTTTTCGAAATGAGTTTGCGCATAAAAAATATAGAATTAGTCCGCAGTCGTGCGGCTAGTAAAAAAGAAGCTACCCTTATGGCCGCTCAAGATTTGCTTAAGCGTTCAGAGGGGAAAATAGAAAGCATTCAGATAATTTTAAAACAGAAAGAACAAGAATTAT
>CAZIFW010000140.1:0-2886 GCA_964538275.1 uncultured Bacteriovoracaceae bacterium | reverse complement strand
TTGGGAGGTGTCTCATGCAAAGGAGGCAACGAAGAGATGGGTAACTCTGGGGCGGGACCTTGATCTTTTACCTGAGAAATTACAGCTTTGCTAAAGTCGTCAAGTTCGTTTGGCGAAAGTTTTACTCCTGCATCTTCTGAAAAATAGCTTCCTACCTTATGAACAAGTTCTGTAAGTGGACCCCACTGGGTAGGATCTGGAGCGGATCCTCGTACATAGAGTCGAGTGCTGTGGTAAGCGCTGATCATTACAGTGGCGACGAGAAAAGCTACGGCTGTTTTTTTAAGCCAGAACAAACGCTGTTTGGCTTTCATGCCAAATGAAGTGCCGTCTTTTTTTTCTAGGCGAAACCAATTTACGTATTCAATTTTTTTCTTGATGTGTTTAATAGAGCGAGCTTCTGCACCGGTGAGTTCTCGTCCTTGAGCTTTGTCCTCTATTGCGTGCATTTCATCTTCAAGTTCGTGAATTATCTCTTCGCGAGAATACTTTTCAACATCATATATTTTATTCAGAAGGCTTCTGTTGGGAAATGAATCAAAAAGCATAGGAACTACAAAACGAGTGTTAATGTTTTGAGTGATGATGGGCCAAAGTGCAGCAAAGCTAACAGTGGAAAGTGCAAAGCTCATGGCTTGCGGATCATTTGTATGAATGGCGTGCATGATCTGGGGGATTCCATTAAAGGCTCCGTAAAAAAGCACCGTAATCCACCAGTTCATGAATACTTTTTTTCTGTCACTGAGATTTTTTTCTAATGTGACACCATTGCGAACAATTTGAGACCCTTGGTAGGCAAAGTAGTTTTGTACCAAATCACTAAAGGAGAAAACTGTGCCCGTAAGTTTGTTGAAAATAATCATACCTACGGGATCTGTGAGGAGGCCAACAGCAGGTGTTTCTACTAACATGTAGAAGCGTTTATCCTTGTTGCTTAAGCTCCGTAAGAGCGGAGTAACGGGAATGATGTGTCCCGCTATGTTAGCGGCAATGTTCCAAGCGCGCCTTCGAGTAGATGCGGGTTGTGTTGGGTCGCCTAAGCTATCTGGGTTGGCGTGTGAAATGTTCATTCCACTCAACAGAATCAATACCGCTAGGAATGAAGATTTCAGCTTAAACGCGTGTAACACCAACGACGGAGATTGCCACAAAATAGCGCGCCGAGTCAACGGCTGATGTTGATATATAAGTATGATTTTATTTGGATTACCCATAGCTAGCTAAAATGCGTTTTAGGGAAAATACATAAGTAAAGCTAATGTAACGCATTAAAAAAGCTTTATTTTTTTCTTGAGATATTCACTCGTTATTTGTACATTTCACAGACCCCACGGTGCAGTCCAAAAAAGTGGGAAAAGGGTGTAAATGAACTTTAAATCGTGTGCGTTGTTGGTGTTGATCCTTAATGTTCTAGCGTGTTCTAACAATTCGGAGGTCGGTTCAAAAGATGAGCCCCTCAAGCTCTTTTTTGTTCCGTCAGACAATACTCAAAAAATTGAAGGCAATGCCGCAAAGGTTAAAAGTTTTCTAGAGAAGTTCATCTCTCAAAAACTCTATTCTAAAGACGAAGGCTTCTATATTAAGACAGCGGTGCCTACGAGCCATATAGCTGTGATTGAATCTTTCGGTACAGGCCGCGCAGACTTAGCAGCTATCGGTACTTTTGATTACGTTCTAGCAAAGGACATTAAAAAGTATCCCGTAGAAGCAGTTTTAAACATCGTTCGCGGTGAAAATGAAATGACTTACAAGAGCGCCATTCTTGCTCGAGCTGATTCAAAAATTAATTCCATTGAAGATCTAAAGGGTAAAAAGTTTGCATACGTAGACGCGGCTTCTGCATCTGGTTATATACTTCCTGCGTTGCTTTTCAAAGAAAAGAAAATTGAATTAGGTCAAACCGTATTTGCGGGTAGACACGACAACGTTGTGACGATGCTTTATCAGAGACAAGTTGAAGCGGGAGCTGTCTATTATAACGATCCTAAAGATGGTGTTATGAAAGATGCGCGTGCGCGCGTTTTGACCCAGTATCCAGACGTAGAAAAGAAAATTAAAATCATCGGGTTTACTCAAGAAATTCCAAACGCTCCTTGGGTGATTCGTTCCAATTTGTACAAGGACCCAGCTAAATTAGAAAAACTTAAAGAAGCTATTCGCGAAGGTATGATTGCTTTTAGTAAGACTGAAGAAGGTAAGGCAGTGATCTTAGATCTCTACGCTATTACTGGTTTTGTGAGAGCTACTGACGACGACTTTAAAGAGGTGCGAGCTTCGTTCCTCGATGCCTATTCACAACTGGAGACAAGTAAAACAACAGACGCTAAATAAGGGAGGGGATCAGAGTATGTTGCTAAATATGAAGCCAGTCCCTCAAAGGGTACTAGCAGTTCTAGTTGCACTTTTTTCTCTTCCCATAAGTGCACATGGAGGCGGAAGCAAATGCACCATTGCACTTTACGATATGTTCGATCCCAACATACAACCCGTGGGTCGTTCTTCAGTTGTAGACTCACATAGCTCATATGTTGAAAAAGCTACGTTGCCCTTAGCCGTTCAGCCCATCATTGAAAATTATGGTCCCTATGAGCAACCCTCTGCCGTTCAAGTTTTTCCAGATGGAAGTCTGGGAGTTTTTGGAACTCGCAAAGCGGTGCAAATGGCCAGCAATGAAGCTATTGCTCTTAAGGGAGCAGTGAGCGCATTGACGGGCACGACTCAGCAAAGAATTTTTGAATACAACATTGAAGGCACACATGTTGTTATTGAGACCGCAAGTAGTTTGGTGGGTTCTGCTCGCCAAAAGAGACTCTTTTCTGATGTCGACGCCGAACTGACAATGGTTGTGCGTTACGAAGGATTTAAAGAAGCTGATTTTCACAATCC
>CAZIFW010000139.1:0-2926 GCA_964538275.1 uncultured Bacteriovoracaceae bacterium | reverse complement strand
ATGTGTTAGGCACGCCGCCAGCGTTCGTTCTGAGCCAGGATCAAACTCTTCATATAAAGTTTTATCCAGCTCAGCGAACTCAATCTCCAAACCGAAGTTTGAAGAGTGTCTTTCGCTAGCTAAATTACTTAGTAAATTCTGTTCCCGAAACCGAAGTTTCGAGTTCAGAAGCACGATCAAGTTTTTAATAAAAACTCAATCAAAAAAAAATTGACAAGAACACTTGCGAGTTTCGCTCCCCGTGGAGGGAGTGATTCACTCGCGCGTCACTTGCTATTTAGTTTTCAAAGAACAACGATTTCTCGTGTGAGATGAAGATGTATGCGGACCCGCTAAAAGAGTCAAGCACCCAAAAAACTTTTTTCATTTTTTTTTTAAAAAGATTTCCCGAGTCATTTTTTTAGACCCCCAAAAACCCTGTTGTGCTTGCTAGTTTTTAGCTTATCTGCGAGATTTTCTCCTATGAAAAATGCAAAAAGACCCGCTTCTCCTGCAAAAACCAAGAAGCCAGAATCTGCAGACTCTGGAGCCGCTTGGTTAGCGGTAGAACAGTCTCGTCACCCCGCGCGATTATATACACAAGATTACCTTGACAAAGCGTTTAGCGCGTGGACCGAGATAAAAGGTGACCGTAGCTTTCGTGAAGACAAGGCTATCATAGCGGGATTCGGCATGCTGAACCCCTCTAAAGAACTTCCCAAGGGGCAAAGCGTAGTCTTTGTTGGTCACCAAAAAGGAAGAAAGACCAAAGAAAAGATTGAACGCAACTTCGGAATGCCTAATCCAGAAGGATATAGAAAAGCGCAAAGAGCCTATGCACTGGCTGAAAGATTTCAGATGCCTCTTGTTACATTTGTAGATACTCCAGGAGCTTTTCCAGGAATTGGCGCGGAAGAACGTGGGCAAAGCGAAGCGATTGCAAGCTCTATATACAAACTCTTGAGTATTGAAGTGCCTACAATTTCTATCGTTATTGGAGAAGGCGGATCAGGCGGCGCTCTTGCAATGGCCTGTACCGATGTTGTTCTTATGTTTAGGAACTCAACCTATTCCGTGATCAGTCCTGAAAGTTGCGCGGCTATCTTATGGTCCAGCGCTGCTAAGGCAAAAGACGCAGCCATTGCCCTTAAGTCTGCAGCTCCTTATTTAAAAGATTTGGGTCTTTGCGACGAAATCATTGATGTCGACTTCCCCGAAGCTGACAAACATATTGAACTCATGTCTGACGCGCTTCATATAACTTTGAGCCGTCACCTCAAAAAACTTCTTAAAATGAAACCCGAGGCTCGCATGAAGCAAAGATATGAACGATACCGTTACTTCGATTCTAAATTTATGAAGGGTAACAAATGATCAACACCGCACTTGAAGGCTTTGTCTTAGACGTAGGCTTTTCAAATACCGTCCCTGCTCATCGAGTAACAGGAATTATGTCTTACGAATCTGAACCTTTGCGCCGCCACTGCCAAGAAATGGAGCGTTTGCATCGAGTAATTGATGCAACTAAAGGCCGTAAGGTCAAATCTCTGGTGATCTTAGATTCCCAACACGTGGTTTTATCGTCTCTGGCCCGCGAAACTCTTTCAGAACGTTTTCAAAGCCTGCTGCCTAAGAGCAGGAAGGAGTGCTAAGCTAATCCAATGAGTACCTCTCTTTTAGTTGTTATTTCTGCACCCAGCGGCGGTGGTAAAACCACCTTGACCCGAGAACTCATGTCCCGCTTTCCAAATTCCAGAAGAAGCATAAGCGTGACAACTCGACCTGCTAGAAGCACTGAAATTCCCGATCAAGACTATGTCTTTTTATCCAACGAAGATTTTGATGACCTTGTTAAAAAGAATTCGCTCGCCGAATGGGCAAATGTTCACGGTTCTCGCTATGGAACAACAAAACAATATATTGATTCGGCTTTAGCTGAAGGCGCTATTCTCTTTTTAACGCTCGATGTGCAGGGCGCGGCATCTATCAAATCCGCTTATCCCAACGCACTTACATTCTTTGTGAAACCGCCAGATTTTGATGTTCTTGAAAGCCGTTTGAGAAAGCGCGGAACAGAAAACGAAGATGATATTCGCAGAAGGCTCGAAAATGCTCGTCGTGAATTGAGCCGCTCAGTTGAGTTTGACCACGTTGTTTTAAATGATCGCCTAGACCGCGTGACTTTAGAAATTGAATCCCTTATCCGTAAAAAACTTCAAAGTTAATATCAGGGCCCAATCCAGATGGAAGCACCAGATAATACCAGTCTTGAAGATGTAAATGCAGCGATCAAGACGTATTATCCAGATGCCGACTTTGGACTTATAGAACGGGCCTATCGCTTCTCAGAGTCTCGCCACAAGGGACAAAAGAGAAAGTCGGGCGAAGACTACATCGTTCACCCTCTTAGCGTGGCGAAGATCCTCGCAACAATGAAGATGGACATTCCCAGTATTGTGACAGGAATTTTGCACGATACAGTAGAAGATACCCCTGCAACTTTAGATGAACTCCGCAAAGAGTTTGGCCAAGAAATCGCCTTCCTTGTAGATGGCGTAACCAAAATCTCTCAAATTTCCTTTAGTACCAGCCATGAAAAACAAGCCGAAAACTTTCGAAAGATGGTTTTTGCTATGGCTCGCGATATTCGCGTGATCTTTGTAAAACTCGCAGATCGCACTCACAACATGCGTACGCTTACGCATATGAAGCCTGAAAAGCAGCAAAAAATTGCTCAGGAAACCATAGAAATCTACGCTCCTCTGGCCAACCGCCTTGGTATTAGCTGGATGAAAATTGAACTTGAGGACTTAAGCTTTAAGTACCTCAAGCCCGATGTTTATAAAAAGATCTCGCAACTCGTGAACAAGAAAAAAGGCGAGCGAGATGAATACATTAAGAATCTCATAGAGATTTTTACCGAAAAAGTTTCCCAATATGGACTCAA
>CAZIFW010000138.1:0-2931 GCA_964538275.1 uncultured Bacteriovoracaceae bacterium | reverse complement strand
GTGCCGTGTTTCATGGGGCCGGGCTCCCGGATAACTTTGCCACCAGCTTTTTTGATTTTATCGCAAGCTGAGTAAATATCGTTAACCGAGAAAGCTACGTGACCGTAAGCATCGCCTAATGTGTATGAATTTCGATCCCAATTGTAAGTGAGTTCAATGCAGGGATCTTGTTTTGTTTCTCCAAAACTCAAAAACGCTAAAGTAAATTTACCTTCGGGGTAATCTGTTTTGGAAAGTAGCTTCATGCCCAAGACTTGTGTGTAAAAGTTAATAGACTCTTCTAAATTATTTACTCTAAGCATGGTGTGAAGATATTTCATACGCAAAGTTTAGTATGAAATATCTTCTGATGAAACGTTAACTCTTCTTAAAGTGCAAACGAATGGGAGTGCCGTGGAATCCAAATTCTTCGCGCAATATGTTTGTAACATATCGGCGGAAAGAGAAGTGAATTTGATCGGCAGCCATATTGCAGAAAAGTACAAACTCTGGAGGATTGCTGGCAACTTGAGCCATATAGTACATGCGCTCACGTGCCCCACCCCCGTTGTTTACTGCTCCTGAACGATCTTTAATTTTTGTTTCAAAGACTGTGTTGAGCTCTGCAGTTTGCACACGCTCAGCTCTTGCTTGCGTGACTTCAATAATTTTTTCTTTAAGTGTTTTAAGTCCTAATCCTGTTTTTGCAGAAATGCGCACTACGGGACACCACTCAAGGAACGCCATTTTCAAGTCTTTGGAACGTTCAACTTCTTGAAACTTGTACTCCATATCGGGGCTTTCTTTGACTAAGTCCCACTTGTTGAGCGCGATGACTAAACTTAAACCAGCATCCAACGCAAAACCTGCAATTGCAGAATCTTGGTCTGTTACACCTTCGTCGCCATCTAATACAAGTACAGCTACGTCTGCTCTTCTCGATAAATCTACAATCTTATTAGTGGCTACCCACTCAACGTCACGCTCCCGACGACCGGGTCTTCGCATACCTGCAGTGTCTGTTAAAAGAATTTCAAACGATGCATCCACTTCAGTTTTTTCTGAAATAGTGTCGCGCGTGGTTCCTGCCATTTCACTTACCGCAGAAATATTTTTACCACTGAGGTAATTCATCAATGTGGATTTACCCACGTTAGGACGGCCAAGTATAAGTACACGCGGACATTCTTTAGGCTTTTCTTCTTCAACACCTTCAGGCAAGGGAGCAGGTGTAGGTTTTACTTCCGCTTTGTGGTCGTAAATAAAACTCCACAAATCGCCCACACCTTTTGAGTGCTCAGCCGAAATAGGAAAAATATCTTTAAATCCTAAATTGTGAAAATTATGTTCTTGAAAATCATTGCGGTCGGCTTTGTTGATTACCAACGCAACAGGAACTTTTTTGTCGTTAAACTTGCCGAGTTCTTTTCTTAAGAGACGCGCAAGGTCCTGCAATTCACTTTCTTCTTTAGTGCCATCCACTACGAACAAAACCAAATCGGCCTCTACAAGAGCTCTCATGGCGCGTGTTTCGATTTCGTCTTTAAGTTGGTGAGCTGCTAATCCAGAACCCACTCCCCCCGAATCGATAACACGAATTTCGCCCATACCATCGCGATCAAATGTTAACTGATGCGTATCAACAGTTACCCCTGGACGGTTAGCAACAATCGCTTTGCGAGTTGAGGTTAGGCGATTGAACAAAGTAGATTTACCTACGTTGGTTGGCCCCCACAATACAATCGTGTAAGCACCTTGGGTGGTGTAGGAATGCGCGGGTTCAGGCCCAGGCTTATAAACTTTTTTGCTCATTGTCGCAGAGGCTTCTTTTTTAGGAGCTTGCTTTTTTCGAGCTGTTCCGTCTCGGCGGGCCGAGGTGTGTGCTTTTCGATCAGACATTCATTTCACCGTAACCAAGTTCACCGAGTAAATCTGCTCTACGTTCCCAGCGATCTACAACTTTTACTGTAGTGCGAAGAATAATCTCTTGGCCTGTTACATCTTGGTAACGCTTGCGAGCGCTCATACCAATTTCTTTAATTTTTTGTCCCTTAGCACCTACAATGATGCTCTTAAGACTAGGACGCGAACACCACACCACCACATCTACTTCGGGCTTGGGTCCAGCTACGCCAGCTTCTTGGTAGCGCACCACTTGGCATTCAGTTTCGTAAGGAACTTCTTTGTGCGTTCCTCTAAAAATTGATTCACGTACAAATTCTCGAATCAATTCTTTAGAAGAAATATCCGTAAACTCATCGCGATCAAACAAAGGATTAGCCACATGAGAATATTGATCAAGTACCGTTAACAAACCTTCAAGGTTTGAATCATCACTCTTTAAACCTTTTGCCGCAGAAACAGGAACTACTTCTTTAAACTGTGGAAGGATTCTGAGTGCGCGCTCAATCAAAGGTAACAAATCTGCTTTGTCTACTAAGTCCACCTTGTTGAGAACCAAGATCCAAGGTTGTTCAGTTTTTTTAATCAAGTCACTCATCCAATTGGCAACGCGATCTTCTTGAACTTTATCCATCTCAAGATCATGAAGGTCTTTTACAAATGACCTCGCATCTGCGAGCCATACAATGATATCTGCTTCTGCAAGGCTTTCTTCAACAGCATTAAAAAACGAACGTTCTAAAACGCCTTTTTGAAAGTTAATTCCTGGAGTGTCCATCAATACGATTTGGCCAGTCCATTTTTTCTTATTATAGCGCTGTAAAATTCCGCTCATCTTACGGCGAGTTGTTTGTGGGCGACTAGAAGTTGCGCACAACTCGTTTTCCATAAGTGCGTTAAGCAAAGTGCTCTTTCCTGCATTGGGTCTGCCGAGGATAGCAACTTTTGCGACTTTAAAAGTGGTTGAGTTATTGGGTTTAGTTTCGGAGGTAATCATAATTCTTGTTCTTTCTGTTTTAAAATTATCTGAATGCTTTCTATTTTCCCCTC
>CAZIFW010000137.1:0-3012 GCA_964538275.1 uncultured Bacteriovoracaceae bacterium | reverse complement strand
TACTTTGGTTCCTCGTCTTCATAAAGATCCCCTCGAAAGTATTGAGCTTAGAAAAAATTGGGGACTTCGTTTCGAGTTAAGAAGTGATTTGTGGTCCGTTGAAAAAATAAAAGAAGTTGTGAACTCTGCTCAAGCTCCTTTGCTTTTGAGTGTGCGAACAAAAAAATTCCCCGTTGCAGAACTTCTTAGTTTTACTCAATCCAAAGATGTCATGTGGGATTGGGATTTTGAGTTTGGAGAAATTCCGCAAGTTTTAAATCCATCTATTATTTCCAAGCATGATTTTTCTAAAGGATTATCTGCAGCTTTGAAAGAGCTTGAGAAATTATCCCATGCTTATCCACACGCTTTATTAAAAGCCTCGCCAATACTTGATAAGTTTTCTGAACTTGAAATTCTTTGGAAATGGAAACTGGAAAATTCCCAAAGACATATGATTTTTCCGCGCACTAAAAGCACACATGAAGAATCAAAGTGGCAATGGTTTAGACTTTTGCTCAAAGCTAAGCAAAAAATAAATTTTATACGCGAAGCTACCGAAGGACCTAAAGATCAGCCAACAGTGGCTCAGTATTACAAGCACCAAGTAGGGTCGCATTTTGCAGCAATACTGGGCGAGCCCGTGTTTCATTCTTATTCCCCAAGTTTTCATAGAAACTTTTTTGAGAAAAAACAGATGCCTTTTTTAGCCATTCCAATGTCTAAGGAAGATCTGACTGAAAAAACATTTAAGTTTTTAGACGATTTAGGTGCACGTGCTTATGCAGTAACCAGTCCGCTGAAAGAACATCCTGTATTGTTGAATGAGTCGCAATCCGTGGCAGATACATCGAAAGAAGTCTGTAATACGCTTGTAAAAAACACCACGTGGAAGAGGCACAATACAGATTTAAACTCCATTCGAGAATGTTACGGATCATCCTTACAAAGCTGGAGAATTTGGGGATCAGGAGCGGTGGCTAAACAGTGTTTTGAAGTTCTTTCAAATGCAGAGATGTATTCGAGCCGTAGCGCTGAAAAAGTTGCGGCTAAAGGCGTGGTTATGGGTTCTTCTTTTAATCTTCTTTGGGCAGCTGGCGATGAGGCCGCAATGCCGCCTGAGTTTTGGAAGCCCAATAAAATTTATGATTTGTCATATACGCAACGAAGTCATGCGATTTTATACGCAAACTCCACCAAGGTGGATTATGAAAATGGTTTAGAGTTTTTTAAAATTCAGGGACTGGCCCAACAAGAACTTTGGAGAGAAATATAGTTATGAGTCAAAGCCCCAATTCATTTGGAACACTATTTAAAATGACAAGTTTTGGTGAAAGCCACGGCCCCGCTATTGGCGTTATAGTGGAAGGGTGTCCCGCAGGAGTTGTGTGGGACCAAAGTATTCTCCAAGATTTTGTAGCTAGAAGGCGCCCAGGTACTTCTAAGATTGTGAGTGAACGCAATGAAAGTGATTTACCGGAAGTGCTCAGTGGTGTCTTTGAAGGTAAAACATTAGGCACTCCCATAGCACTTGTTGTTAAAAATTCGGATCAGCGCTCTGAAGATTATGCATCTCTAAAGAACGCTCCTAGGGCAGGGCACGCTGATGATATGTGGAAACTCAAATTCGGACACTCAGATCACCGAGGAGGAGGTCGTTCTTCAGGAAGAGAAACACTCTCGCGTGTACTTGCTGGGGCAGTTGCAAAAAACTTTCTACTTCAAAGTTATTCAGATATTAAAGTTCAGGCTACTACACTGCAGGTTGGTACTTTGAAAAACAACACACCTGAATTTGCTCAAAAACTCGAAGAGCTATTATTGGAAGCTAAAAACCAAGGACAAAGTTACGGTGGGGTGGCTGAACTTGTTATTAAGGGTGCGCCTCAAGGATTAGGCGAGCCTGTGTTTATGAAACTCAAGAGCGAATTTGCCGCAGCTTTTATGAGTGTGGGAGCGGTGGTAGGTGTTGAGCTTGGAGACGGTTTTGCAGTTGCTGAACGTGAAGGTGTAGCTTTTCATTCAGAGCAAAAAGGTTATGGTGGTATTCGCGGTGGTGTGAGTACAGGCGAAGATATTGTTCTGCGTATTGCTGTTAAGCCCACGAGTTCTGTTTTAGATGTTGCCAAGAAAGGGCGACATGACCCGTGTATTTTATTGCGTGCTTTAGTTGTTTTCGAAGCCATGGCATGGCTTGTTTTGGCTGACCAAACTTTGCATAAAAGATTGAACCAAATTTAACACACTTTCTTAGGTAACTATTGCTTTTGAATTCTGTAGATATACGCAATGCCGCCTAAAAGAGAGGTGCTTTCTAGGCCTTTCCACGACATAGGCGGAAATTGTTTTATAAAAGATTCGCCTGAGGGAAATTCTTCTGAACTTTTATTTAGGTACGAATAAGCTTTCATATTTCCGGTAATCATACCGCCCACTACGGGAAGCACTTTGCGATGATAAGAGCTGTAAACTTTAGACCAAGCGGGGTTTTGTGGCTGTCCAAATTCTAATACGTGTAAGATACCTTTGGGTTTTAGAACGCGTTCAAATTCTGCAATGGCACCTAAAAGATTTTCTACATTGCGAATCCCAAAACTAATTGTGATGTGATCAAAGGAATTGTTGCTAAAGGGTAGCTTAAGAATATCTGCCACCAGAAATTTTATATCTTTAAAGCCAGCTTTTTCGGCTTTAGGTGGAGCTTGCTCGATCATTTTTTCGCTAAAATCAATTGCAGTTACATCAGCTTTTGGAATGCGTTTTTTAATAAGAAGAGCAATGTCTCCGGTGCCAGTTGCACAATCTAGAACTGCAATTTTATCTTTTGTGATTTGGCTTACTAATTTCTTTTTCCAAGCACGATGCATTCCAAAAGAAAGCACATCATTGGCAACATCATAATTTTTTGCCAAGGAATTAAACATGTCTTTAATGCGTGTTGATTCTTTGCTGATCACACTTTTATTCCAGTCATGGCGTCTCAGTGGGTCAACTAAGTTTTGCAAAGTCTGAAGTCGTCTTTGAGTTTTAGAG
>CAZIFW010000136.1:0-3304 GCA_964538275.1 uncultured Bacteriovoracaceae bacterium | reverse complement strand
ACGGCATCTAAGCTAAGAGTAAACGTTTTCTCAGCTCGTCCCGGTATTGCTATCGGTAAAAAAGGAGCTGGTATTGAACAGCTTCGTGGCGAAATTGCTAAGAAAATCAAAAAGCCAGTTGAAGAAGTATTTTTGAACGTTACAGAAGTTCGTAAAGCAGAAGCAGATTCTCAGTTAGTAGCTGAGAGTATTGCTAACCAAATCGAACGTCGTGTGGCTTATCGCCGCGCTATGAAAAAAGCGATTCAACAAGCTTTTAAATTTGGCGTTGAAGGTATCAAAATTCGTGTATCTGGCCGTTTAGGCGGATCTGAAATTGCTCGTTCTGATAAATATGCTGAGGGGTCAATTCCTCTTCATACACTCAGAGCTGACATCGACTACGGTTTTGCGGAAGCAAAAACCACTGCCGGAATCATTGGAATCAAAGTATGGGTATACAAAGGCGAGATCGACATGAGAACTCGTTTAGGTAGAGCCCGCGGTGCTGCTGCAAACGCTGCTGCTGCATTGCCCTTATAAGGAGTGAACGATGTTAGCACCTAAGAGAACAAAATTTCGCAAAGTCCATAAAGGACACCTTGCTGGAAAAGCAACTCGTTGTAATACCTTATCATTTGGTGAGTTTGGTCTTCAGGCTCTTGAGCCAGGATGGATCACAGCTCGTCAAATCGAAGCAAGTCGTATTGCTATGACCCGCTCAATTAAACGTGGTGGTAAAGTTTGGATTCGAATTTTCCCCCAAAAATCAGTCACTAAAAAACCTGCTGAAACTCGAATGGGTTCCGGTAAGGGTAACCCTGAGTATTGGGTAGCACCGGTTAAACCCGGCACCATGCTTTTTGAAATGGAAGGCGTGACTCGTGAAATTGCTGAAAAAGCGTTCACACTCGCTCTTCACAAGCTTCCCGTGAGAACACGTATTATTTCTCGCGCAGAGCTCATTCTGTAGGGTGATAGGTAAGATTATGGCAGTTAAGAAAAAAACTAAAAAAGTAACAAAAGCGAAAGCAAAAACAAAAGCTAAAAAAGCTCCCGCTAAAGTAAAAGCTAAAGCGGCTCCCAAAGCTAAAAAAGGCGAGCAGTCTATTGAGACAAAAGATCTTGATAGAAAAGCACTAGCGGCTCATGCGCGTCAGGCTAAAAAAGAGCTTTTAGCTATTAGATTTAACCTTCAGGCGCCTAGCCTTAAGGAATATCGTCGTAAGAAAGCTGAAGTACAGAAGTTTCTGTCTCAGTTGAACTAAAGGAAGTATTTATGTCGGCAAGAACGTTTGAAGGAACAGTGAAGAGTAATAAAATGCAGAAAACCCTCGTGGTTACTGTAACTCGTCAATTTCAAGAAAGTCGCACTGGAAAGATTGTATATCGAGATAAGAAATACAAAGTACACAGTGAAGACAACACGGTGAACGAAGGGGATTTGGTCCTTTTCTCTGAGTGTCGCCCAATGTCTAAAGACAAAAAGTTTCGCCTCGTTAAGATCGTGAAACAAATTCAGCAAGCTTTGGAAGTAAATGATACTCCTGAGGCCCCTAAAAAGGCGTCTGTGAAAGCTTCTGCAAACAAAGCTCCTAAAGATAAAGGAGCTAAGTCATGATTCAGCACACATCAGAACTTAACGTCGCAGATAACTCTGGCGCACGTGTTGTAAAATGTATCAAAGTTTTGGGTGGAACACGCCGTCGTTACGCAAGTCTCGGCGATGTGATCGTTTGCTCTGTTAAAGCAGCAACTCCTGAATCTAAAATTCGTAAAGGTGACGTTGTAAAAGCTATCATCGTAAGAACTCGTAAAGAAGTTCGTCGCGCTGACGGTAGTTACATTCGTTTTGACGATAACGCTGCGGTAATCATAAACCCTGCTTCTGAACCTATTGGAACTCGTGTATTCGGTCCCGTAGCTCGTGAAGTGAGAGCAACTAAGAGCAGCAAAATCGTATCTCTTGCTATGGAGGTGCTCTAAGATGTCCCGCGTTTCTCACATTAAAAAAGATGACACAGTAGTGGCTCTTTCTGGTGCTCACGTAGGCCAAAAAGGCAAAGTTCTTGCTGTAAAAAACAAAAGTGGAAAGATTCAAGTCGATGGACTTGGTCTTGTAAAAAAGCACATCAAGCCTAACCAACAAAACCCTAAAGGTGGAATTGTTGAACAATTGAGATGGTGGCCCGCTTCTAAGTTTCAAGTTTGCGACAACGCAGGCAAAAAACTCGGAAGAGTTGGCTACAAAGTGGACGGCGACAAAAAAGAGCGCACTTTCTCAGGCGGAAGGAAATAGACTATGGCAACGGAAAAAAAGACTGAATCCGCTGGCACAAAGTATGAGGCGCGCCTCAAAAAGTTGTACAACACCGAAATTCGCAAGAAGTTAATTGCTTCAGGCAAATTCAAAAACGTTATGCAGGTTCCTAAACTTGAGAAGATTGTTATTTCTTGCTCGATGAAGGAAGCTCTTTTGAACCCTAAAGCACTTGAGAGTTTTGCAGAAGAACTTTCAAACATTGCGGGTCAAAAAGCAGTTCTCACAAAAGCTAAAAAAGCGATTGCGAACTTTAAGCTTCGTGAAAACATCAACCTCGGTTGTGTTGTCACTTTGAGAAAAGAACGTATGTACGATTTCTTAGATCGCTTCATCAATATTTCTTCTCCTCGTATTCGCGACTTCAAAGGTTTTCCTGAGAAGAGCTTCGACGGACGTGGAAATTATTCTTTTGGTATTAAAGAACACACCGTATTCCCTGAGATCAACTACGATCGCGTAGATAAAGTCAGAGGCTTCAACATCACTATCGGCACAACAGCTGTTAAGGACGAAGATGCTTTGGTTCTGTTGAAGGAATTTAACTTCCCGTTCAGAAGACCGGAAGTGAGGTAATAATTATATGACAAATGATCAATTAGCAGATTTTCTCACACGTATCAGAAACGCAGGAACTGCACGTAAGATTCGCGTTGATGTAATGAAGACAAAAATGAATGAAGCTGTTGCTAACATTCTTCTTAAAGAAGGTTATGTAAAAAGCGTTAAAGAAGTAGAAGTTGATGGAAGGCCTGCAATTCGCATTTTCTTGAAATATGAAAATGGCGATATTCGTAAGCCCCTCATCAAATCACTCAGAAGAATTTCTAAGCCCGGCCTTCGTCGTTACGTTGGAGCAGACAACTTGCCTAGAGTAATGAGCGGATTCGGTTTAGCTATTCTTTCAACATCAAAGGGAGTCATGACTGGTAAAGAAGCTCGCGAAAGTCGCATCGGCGGCGAGCACCTTTGCTCTGTCTGGTAGAGGTTTGTATGTCTAGATTG
>CAZIFW010000135.1:0-3460 GCA_964538275.1 uncultured Bacteriovoracaceae bacterium | reverse complement strand
TTGGTAATTTCTTCAGCAGTTCCACCTCCAAATCTCTTTTTAAACCAAGCATCAAAAACATTTCCTCCTGAATAAGGCTCTTCAAATTGCTTTTCCATACGTTCTCTCATTTGGCGCATGCTCTCAAAGGGATCAAATGATGGGTTAAATATAGATTCATTATAAAACTGATCAAAAATAGGATCCATGTTTCCAAACGGAGTTACAACACCTTGTCTTGAATCAGCTAGAATATATTTTTGATAGAGATACAAACTGCTAGCTCCTGCTACGAAACCAAAGAGCAAGAGTGAAATAGGTTTTCTAAAAAGACTTTTCATATATGAGCCTCTTCAATTTCGACTTTCATTTCCGCAAGAAGAGCCTCCCTCCTTTTTTGCATTAGCTCGAAAGAAAAATGCATTCTCATCATCAAGATTTGAAAAACGTTTTTCTTTCCAACTCCAAAGCCTAGAATTTATCTTGTGCTCCGTCCAAATGATGGCAGCCTCTGGATAGATTGTTGTCGAATTAGCGCTAAAATGCCCCCAATGAGAATACATCTCAATTGTGCAGTTATACTTACCAGACTCGAATTTTAAAGTGGCAACAAAAGTCGTCAAATAAGGTGCAGCTTCGCGTAGACGATCAAGGCATCTATTTGCAAAGACCCTTAATTCTTCAGTGGGCTCCAGATTTTGAAATTGAAATTTATCAAATGTCATATTCTTCCTCCTTAGTTCTTTACATTTGAGTATTACAATTCATAGTTTCAATTTCATATTTCGTATAAAAAAAATCAAGAGCTAATTTTCATATGCAACTTTCATAAATATTTTTTTATTTTCCTCAAATCTAGCCTTCCTATTCGCATCTGATTTTAAGTTTAAGCTTTAACAAAACTTTAACTATTCTAGTCAAACTTGACTTTGAAAAATGCAAATCTATATTTTGAACCAGAAAGGTTTAAAGGAGGTAAAAATGAAACAAAAATATAACTACATAAAACCCGAATTTCTTTTTGACCCGTTTAGATTTTTTGACACTGTAAACAGAGAATTGGATCAAAGTTGGGTTAATCCTGTTGCGACATTGACCCCTACTGCACAACCCATCTTTGTTCCCGATGTTGATGTGGTAGAGACAGATGATCATTATTTGATGTGTGTCGACATGCCAGGTTTTCAAAAAGAGGAAATCAAAATTGAAGTTACACCCGATGGTTGCGTTACCTTGAAAGGAAGTAGAAACATTTCTCATAATGTAGAAAAAGCTGAAACATTACTCAGTGAGAGAAAAGCTGGCACATTTGAACGTAGTCTTCAGCTTGCAAAGGGTGTTGATGCAGACAAAGTAAGCGCAGATTATAACCAAGGTGTTTTGCGAATTGCCCTTCCAAAATTAGAAAAAATACAAAAGAAAATCATCAAAATTGAAGAGCCCAAATCAGATACTGAAAAGTCATTCTTCAAGTGGCCTCTCGGCAGTACGGGAAATAAAAAGATTGAAGAAAAGCAGTAATCTTTTCTAGGGAAGCATCTTTGAATAGGACACCAGTGACACCTGGTGTCCTGACCCGTTAGAGAACAGATTTTATTCCGCAAGCAGAACCTTACAAATTAAAGCACTCAGCGATTGACGCTCTGCGCATCTTGATTTAAGACTCCAACCCATGGGTGCAAGTACAATCATTTCCAAAAGCCTTCTTTTGTTTTCTTTAAGCCCGCTCTTAGCATTGGCAGAGAAAGATTTTAATTCCACCCCCTCAGACACCGCAGCCTCTATAAAGCAATTGAATGCCTATGCGTTAGAACTATTAGCTCCCACGGGTGCACTTCAAAAAGAAGCCGATGAGGAACTTCTCGTATTGGGAATTGATCCGGCTTTTGTTCCGCGCATGAGCAGTGTTTATAAAATTTATATTTCCGAAAATAGCAACGAATGCTTTTGGGAAGATCCGTGGCATCCAATTAAAGACTACGACATCAATGGCCCAGACGATTATCAAAACATGAAAAAACAATTTGAATCTGCTGCGATTTTTGTCAAAGAGTTTTATGTTTCAACACGAGGTCGGTCACTCGGACACTTCCATCCAGCTATTATAGACTTCTGCCCTTGCAAACTCATGAATGATCGTAATTTTTTGTATAAAGATCGAAAGCTTACTGTAGGCATTCCCAACCCATGGGGTTTAGACAAGTTTGAAGCTCTCTCTTCTAAAGTGCTTATGCAGCGCTGGGACGATGGGGAAATCTTTAAAAACAAAGTAGAGCAGGGCCTTGTTGGTTCTATAGCCAGTAAAGCCAAATCAATAGTTGTAGGAAAAGATCCCAAAGAAAAACTGCACGCCCTTTGGTTTATGATCAATCCCGTGGGCCATGTGCGCTCTGTTTTAAGAAACTTGCTTCACACGCGCACACTGAGCTTTCGTAAACGCTTGCAAGAGACTCGCACCCGCGAAGACATGTTGCAGCTAGTGGAAGAAAACATTGATGCCGACAAAATCAAAGATGAAACAACTTCGCAAAATTCCTCCAAGGACACTGAGCTTGCAGATACAAGTCCTCGCGAATGGATAGCTTCCTTAAGTGACGACGAACTCGTAGAGCTGCGCAATTTATGGCTCAAAGAACTCTCCAGCGGATCTCTTACCGAGAGCATAGGCGAAGCCGTCATTGAAGAAATGCAATCACCTGTAATGGCACAAAAAATAGACATTGAAGTGGATCAAGGCAAAGGTCTTGTAGCCGTCGAAAATGCTCACGTTATTCAGGTGGGAGTTACAGTAAGCACCGCCAAAATAAGCCGCTTCATATCTAAAACAGTCCCCTCTGAAATGAAGGTGCGCGTTAAACAAGATGGCTCCCTAGTAAACGTAAGCACCAAAGACGTCATCGCAATTTTTGCAAATTTTGTGCTCCCAGCCAAAACTGTAGAATCTCTAAGCTACGTTGAAGTTGTTGATAAAATGAAGATTCTACAAAGACTCAAGCAAAACTCGGGCAAAATCCTTTTTGATCAAGGCCCCGAGCGCCCCGTTAAGAACTAGAATTTTAAGACTCTTTAAGAAGCCGTGACGATCTTGGATTATCGGTCTATGCTCTTTGCATGCTTCAAACAGTTAGCGATAAAAAAAATGACTTCAAAGTAAAAGACCTCTCACTTGCTGAGTGGGGTCGCAAAGAAATTGCAATTGCCGAAACCGAAATGCCTGGCCTTATGGCTCTTCGTGAGGAATACAAAGGAAAATTCCCTCTCAAAGGTGCACGCGTTGGTGGTTGTCTGCATATGACAATTCAGACGGCTGTATTGATTGAGACCTTAATCGACCTCGGCGCTGAAGTTCGCTGGAGCTCTTGCAATATTTTTTCAACTCAAGATCATGCAGCAGCTGCGATTGCAGCACGTGGAATCCCCGTATTTGCGTGGAAAGGCATGAATGCTGAAGAGTTTGACTGGTGTATTGAACAAACATTGA
>CAZIFW010000134.1:0-3505 GCA_964538275.1 uncultured Bacteriovoracaceae bacterium | reverse complement strand
AGTTCACGAGAGTTTTGAAGTTCTTTAGGAAGTGCAGCTTTGAATACTTTAAATTCGGCTAAGACGGCTCCCTCGGGAATCCAAGCATCTGTTTCTAGGGCGCTTACACCCTCAATAACTAAGGATCCATTCGTAAGCGAGAGTTTACATTTCCATGTAGCAGAGGCTTGCGTAGCCAAACTTAGAGATAAAATAAAAAAACCATTGGCAAATGATATTGTTCTTTTGTGTTTATTCTTTTGCACCAGAATACCTCAGCGTTTAGCTGAGATTAGAAATTGAGGGGAGTGGGTCAAAGGCAAAGGATTTTGGAAAGTGTTTTTAAGCGTCTAAGTGCACTTAAGTACTAGTTGAGCTTAAGCAGGGAGTGCAAATAAGCGACCATCTATGAAAAGCTCTATGTACTCTTCAAGAACGTCATCCCCCACAAGCTGAAGTTCGTAATCTTCAATGCCTGTAAGTTTTTTTAGCTCTAGGAGAGCATCATTACTCAAGGGGCGTCTTGCGATTAAGCAAAGCTTTCGATCGCGAATTGCCATGGGCACAATCCGATACTTTTTGAGAATACTCTTTGGGAGCACATCTTGAACATTTGTTTCAAATTCCAATGAACTTGCCATCTAACTCTTCTTTCGGCACTCTGCTTTCATCCCTAAGAGAAAGCTCCGTGAATTATTTGCAAAGACGCGCTACTCTTGACGAAGGTGTCAAAAAACGATGTTTCTTCTTTTACCCAAGGTACGGCAAAGCTAAGCGGAAAATTTGAGCTTGTTACGCCCTACAAACCTGCTGGAGATCAGCCGCAGGCTATCGCAGAGCTTACAGAAGGCCTATTGCGAGGTGAGAAACACCAAGTTTTGTTGGGTGTTACGGGGTCTGGCAAAACTTTTACAGTAGCCAGTATTGTAGCTAAAATTAACAAACCTACATTGGTGATGGCGCCTAACAAAACATTGGCCGCACAACTTTATGCCGAGTTCAAAAACTTGTTTCCCTACAATGCTGTCGAATACTTCGTCAGTTATTACGACTACTATCAGCCCGAAGCTTATGTTGTTTCCACGGATACATTTATTGAAAAAGACTCTGCAATTAATGATGAGATCGACAAGCTTCGCCACTCAGCTACGCGTTCACTTTTAGAGCGACGCGATGTTTTAATTGTATCTAGTGTTTCTTGTATTTATGGTCTGGGATCTCCTCAAGAATACCTGTCGATGATGGTTATTTTTGAACAAGGGCAAAAAATAAGACGTGATGACTTGCTGAGAAAACTTGTTGAGATCAACTATGCTCGCAGCGACCAAGACTTTCACCGAGGAACTTTTCGAGTTAGGGGAGATATTATTGATATTTTTCCTGCGTACGAGTCTTTGCGCGCTATCCGTGTGGAAATGTTTGGATCTCAGGTTGAGAGTATTCACGAATTAGATCCCTTGCGTGGACAAAAAATTTCTAAACTCGAACGTGTCGCACTTTTTCCAGCATCACATTACGTAACCAGCGCAGATGATAGAAAACGAGCTATTAATTCAATCCTAGAAGAGCTTCAGGTACGTATTGCTCAACTTAAGAGCTTAGGAAAAACAGCAGAGGCAAAACGCATTGAAGCCCGTACTCTCTTTGATATTGAGATGATGCAAGAGGTGGGATTTTGCCCCGGAATTGAAAACTACTCTCGGCATCTCACAGGGCGAGGGCCAGGTGAGCCTCCCCCAACTTTATTTGATTATTTCCCTAAAGATTTTTTACTCGTCGCAGACGAGAGTCACGTAACTGTTCCCCAAGTAGGGGGAATGTATCGTGGAGATTTAGCTCGCAAGCAAGTTTTGGTAGATCATGGATTTCGACTTCCAAGTGCGGTCGATAACCGTCCTCTAAAATTTGAAGAATTCGAAAAAGGAGTGAATCAAGCTTTATATGTGAGCGCTACTCCTGCTCCTTATGAGTTAGAAAAAGCTCAAGGTAAGATTACAGAGCAAATAATTCGTCCCACGGGCTTGTTGGACCCTACAATGGAAATCCGTCCGGTTAAAAATCAAGTACAGGATTTACTTGAGCTAGCACGCGATCGTGTTGCAAAAAATGAACGAGTGCTTGTGACAACCCTCACTAAGCGCATGGCCGAAGATTTAAGTGATTACTTAAGAAAAAATGATGTAAAAGTTCGTTATTTGCACTCTGACGTAGAAACTCTTGAGCGAATAGAGATATTGAAGGACTTACGCTTAGGAAAATTTGATGTGTTGGTGGGAATCAACCTGTTGAGGGAGGGATTGGATTTACCTGAAGTCTCTCTTGTTGCTATTCTGGATGCTGATAAAGAAGGCTTTTTGAGGTCTAAGACTTCACTGACTCAAACTTGTGGCCGAGCTGCGCGAAATGCCAATGGGCATGTGGTCTTTTTTGCCGATAAAATAACCCGAAGCTTGCGCGAAACCATCGATGAGTGCACCAGAAGACGGAATATTCAGCAAGAATACAATAAAAAACACGGAATTACGCCAAAAACGATTCTAAAGATAGATCAAGCTTCAGTAACAGATCGCTTGGATTTGCACGACTATTTGGAGCTCTCTCAGGCGGCTACAGAACTTGAAGAACTCAAAGTGGCACCTGAAAAGGTACACGGGGAAATGCAACGCATTGAAGCTGAAATGAAAGAAGCGGCTAGAAAACTTGAGTTTGAAAGAGCGGCAGAATTGCGCGATAAGCTAAATAGGCTCAAAGAGGCCGATATTAAATGGAATCTAAAAGTAATCAAGTAAGTAACCCTTTCTCAAATGCATTTTTCAAACCTAGAATTTTAACGGCAGGACCTACACCCGTTCCTGATTTTGTACTGAGTGCAATGTCTTCTTCCGTTTACTATCACCGCGGACCAGAGTTTGCGGCAATCATGGAAGAAACTCGTGTGATGCTTAAAAAACTGTTTGGCACACAAGAAGAAGTTATGATTTTTTCTGGAACAGGCACCCTCGCTATGGAAGGTGCGGTTCAAAACTTTTTTAGCCCAGGAGAAGAAGTTATCGCTGTAAATGGTGGAAAATTCGGTGAGCGTTGGGGGCAACAAGCAAAAATTTATGGACTCAATGTAAAAGAAATATTTGTAGAACGTGGTCGCTCTGTAGATGTTGCTGCAATTGAATCCCAGCTTACAGCAAACACCAAAGGTGTCTTCGTTCATTCAAGTGAAACTTCTACGGGGGTGAGACACCCTGTTAAAGAAATTGCAAAAATGCTTAAAGAAAAATGCCCCGAAGCACTCCTTCTAGTAGACGGAGTAACTTCTGTGGGTGTTTTCGCAACTCCCATGGATGCTTGGGGAATTGATGTTTTGGTAGCAGGTTCACAAAAGGCATTGATGCTTCCTCCTGGTCTATCTTTGGGAGCAGCAAGTAAAAAAGCATGGGCGAAGTGCGAAACTATTAAGAATGTTCGCTATTACAACGATTGGAGAAAAACAAAAAAAACTGCTCAAGAAAATACTGGGCCGTTCACTTCT
>CAZIFW010000133.1:0-3623 GCA_964538275.1 uncultured Bacteriovoracaceae bacterium | reverse complement strand
ATGAAAAAGGGTGGAAGGTATGGCTGTTAAAAAATGAAACTCTACCGGATTAAAAGACGGAACATATGTTGCTACGTCAGCTCTGAACCAGGCAATCACATAAGTGAGCGTGAGTATCACATTTGAAAGTAACCAAAAAAACTTTACACCCTTTTCAATCATATAAGACAGTCATTCACAGTGAGCTTATGGCTTACTGTTCTTGAAACACTTCTACAGAGGCCATGGTGTCGCCCTGTTTGATTTGATCAATTTCGTTAAGGCCATCAGTCACCTGACCAAATACTGTGTGTAATCCGTCAAGGTGTGGCTGAGGAGCAAGAACGATAAAGAATTGAGATCCATTCGTGTTGCGACCCGCATGCGCCATACTCAATGCGCCTTTAACGTGTTTAAGATCGTTGTCTTCGTTATCAAACATCCATCCAGGGCCTCCACGGCCAGTGCCTGTGGGATCGCCACCTTGAACTACGAAATCAGCAATTACGCGGTGATAAGAAACTCCGTCATAAAAGCCATTGCGAGCGAGGTGAATGAAGTTGCTGACAGTGTAAGGAGCTTTGTCTGAAGCAAATTCCACTTTAAGTTTACGTCCATTTTTGAAGGTAATGAGCGCGCTATATTTTGCGCCTTTTTCAACAATAGGAGCGGGAAGTTTTTTAAGATCTTTAACGTTTGCTACTGATTTTTCTAATTTCATCATTTTACCTTTCCCCGATGATGCTCCGGATGGGGTGTTTTTATCAAGACTTTTATTTTCTACAGAAGCGGGCGCAGGAGCCGCCTCAATAAGTTTTTGAGCGTTTTGAGGAAAAAGATCATCAAAATCTAAAAGACTTAGAACAGGGTCTTCAAAATTTGCGCCCCAAATAATTGTGTCGTTTTTAATTTTATTTCCAATTTCAAAGCTGAGCTGGGGGGCCGCACTTTCTTCAAAAATCTCAACTTTTTTGTTACCCAAACCAAGCGACGCACTCTTTGGACTTTTTTCTACAAAGTCTACAGCACGAATAATAGCCAGAGAGTTTACAAGTTTTTCCATGGCTTCGCTGTTGGCCTTACCTTCGGAGCGAACTCCTTTGTGTACATGCACACCTTTCCAAGTGTCACCTTCTTTATTGAGTTCAATCTGTAATTCTTTTGAGTTGTAAGTAATTTTTTTAACTTTAGCTTTGTCAAAAGTTGCAATGCGTTTGTTACGGAATTCGCTTGGGTTTCTGTTTAATTGGTCTAGAAACGTAAGGGGCATTTCGTAAATGCTTTCGCTCTTATTGTTGATGGCAAATGCTTTGTTCTCTTTTGAGTTTTTGATGTGACCAATTTTCCACTCAGGTTTTTCGTCTTTGAGGGTTAAGAGGTTTAATGTCACTGCGGGTTTTTTAAGTCCGTAGAGGCCTATTTCTTTTTTGTCGTCTGAGGCAAATAGACTTACTCGTGCAAGGCTGAGTGAGTTCATCCAATCAGAAAGTACAGCAGCATCTGCTGCTAATTTTCTATTGTTGAGGTGCAACCACCACTTACCACCTTCACCCAACTCTAGTTTATAATTCTTTTGACCAGCAACTTTGATTTCTTTAAACTCAGCCAATTTATAATCGAATATTTTTTTATTTCTAAAGTCAGATGCTGTTTTATCAGCTGAGAATTTAAGACTTTTTGAAATCATAAAGATCTCAGGTTCATCTTTCCATTTTGCGTAGCTTTGGTAGTCCACAGGGCTGTCTTCGCCGATTTGTAGATGTTGAGTAACGCTCTTGTCGTTTTCATCTGTATACACAACTTTGATTTCAAATTTTGGAACATCTAGGCCCACTTTTTCAGGAGTGGTATCAAGAGTGCCTTCTTTTTTAATACCCAGTAAGCTTGAAATGAGTGAATCAACAGTTGAGGAGTCGGCGTCAAAAGTTGTTTCTACGTCAACAATCCATTCTTTTGATTCGGCGCTGCGCTTAAGAGAATAATTTTTTCCATCAGCATTCACGCTAATCTCAAGGATTTTGTCGCGTTTGGTGTTTTTCCAAAGCAAATCGCTTTTCTCTTTTTGTTCTTTTTCTTTTTGAAACTGAGGCTTAAGTACGAATACGCTCAGAAGGATGAGGCCTACTGCGGCCCCCAAAAGGTAGAAAGACTTTATGAGGGGATTTTTACGCTTCATAAATATAAAAATTAGGAACCTGTCGTAATTAAGTCAATTGCTTGGGCTTAGAACCTTGCACTAAATTCGCGAGAAGACCTAAAATGGAGGAAGAATGTTACGTTTTACAGCTTTTAGGGTCCTACTTTGTTTGTTCCCCCTCGCTTTGACGGCTCAGGAAGTCATTCAGTTTCCGGATGGGTGCGGCAACCCTTTTGCTCCAGATGGGCTCTTTGGGGATTTTTATGAAAAGACCATTCAAAGTTCTGTGATCGAGGCTGGGGCGGTAAACTCCACCCACGTAAATCTTTTTTCGGTAAACCGCATTCGCAAATACATGGCCGCTAAATATCCTAATCCCGAGGATGGAGAGATGGTAGACCAGCACATTCGAGCACAGCTATGTGAATACGCAAAAGATAAAAAAGGTTTAACGACAGGGAGCATCGAATTGCATCGTCATTTGGGCGGAATTTCTTCGCGTTTGCTCGTGGACGTAAAAAAGCTTGTTGCAGAGCTAAACGCTAAGGAGCGTGAGCGTCAAAAAAGCGTTGAAAAGTATGAAAAGCGCTTTGGCTTAATTGAGAAGGCCGAAGAAATGGCTGAAAAAGAAGTCTCAAATTACCTCAGATAGGCGCAGAACTGCTGGCTTTTAAAAATAACCTATTCTTTACAAAATTTTGACAAAGAACCCCGCCTCTCTGTGGATATCCTGAGAGTGTGCGTTGGTATTTATTGCGAGATCGACGCCATGAAGGGCCCTACACCAAAGAAGAGGTGGCAGCGTCCGTCAAGGCGGGAAAAATTGATCCGCGCGACTATCTTTTACCCGAGCAAGCAGAAAAAGATCAGAGCACCTTTGCTTATCTTTCCGTTGCAGATGTTTTAGGTCCTGAATTTATTTTTGATCTCAAAAAAAATGAGGCTCCAAAATCTTTTCATATTCGTGCGCCGGAACAAAGCACCAGTGCAGTGTCTGCTTCTAAAGAAAGTCTGATATCGGAATTCGAAGATGGCTTAGAGTCTACCCAGTTGGTTCAACTCCGCAAGGAAAGACAAATTGGAGAGGCTCCTCAACGTGTAGTTGGAGAGAGTTTTACTTCACAGCCTGCTGAGGGTTTTAAATTTCCTTGGGTTATATCCGTCATTGCAATTGTTGTGATCGCTGCGGCTGGCTTTCTAGCTAAGCCGTTTTTGGACTCTTCTGCGAATTCTACTGAGAGTGCAGCCCCTAATGTAGAGGCAAATACGCCCCCAGCGACAGCTTTTAGGAATTTAAAGCAAAATAGATTGCCGACGGGTAGAATGCAGCTTCCAGCAGCCAATAGGGACGAAGAGCCCGAAGCTTCTGCTGGACCTAGCTCTGAAGAATTGGCAGAACCAGTGGTTAGAAAAAAACGGAAAAGGAAAGCCGTTGATACTGAAAGCACGGAAGCTGCCGAGGATACCGAAGCGGCCTCTGATGCAGAGATTGACGAAGAAGAATACG
>CAZIFW010000132.1:0-3665 GCA_964538275.1 uncultured Bacteriovoracaceae bacterium | reverse complement strand
CAAAAAATTTGCCGAAGTGATGGTGCCTTTTTTAAAGAAAAATATTGAATTGCAATTAAATGCAGGGGCTGAAGTAGTACTTGTTATGGACACAGCTGCGGGCGAAGTGGATGCAAGTATTTACTCTGAGCATCTTGCGCCTGATATGAAAAAAATCTTAAGCGCTAAGACAGGCTATTACATGAAACATGCATCCGCGGCGCACTACCAATCCATGAAGGGTTTTGGTGCGGGTTTTGGTTATGATCATAATTTTGAAATTGCAGATGTTCTAAAAAATACAACTGAGGGTTTTGTTCAAGGAAATCTCAATCAAGATTTAATGACATTAGAGCCTGCGGCATTTGAAGTAGAGTTTGAAAAATACCTTGAGCCCATTAAAAAATTAAGTGCTCACGAGCGTGCGGGATGGGTTGCAAATTTGGGTCACGGTATTACCCCACAAGCTAAAGAAGCAAACGTAAGACGCTTTGTTGAAGGGATAAGGAAGACTTTCAAGTGAGGCGTTTTCGCATAGTGGGTGCTGGATTTTCTGGACTTACCCTTGCGTATTATTTAAAAAAAGCTAGTCCTGATTCTGAAATAACAATTGTAGAAAAAAAAGATTATGTGGGTGGTCTTCTTCAGAGCGAAGAGACTGCCTTTGGAGTTGTAGAAAAAGCGGCCAATGCACTTTTAGACAGCGAAGAACTTAGAACTCTTGCGCAAGAAATTAATTTGGAATTATTAGAGGCGGCTCCTAAAATCAAACGCGCCTATATATTGAGGCAGGGAGCTTTAAGAGCATGGCCTCTAAAACTTTGGGAAAGTATTTATTTTCTTTATAAGATCATTAAATTAAAAGGGACCTCCTCTTATCAGCTTTTTCCCGATTCTAAGCTGAGTGTTTTTGAATGGTGCAAGCAGCACTTAGGTCTTAAGGCCACTCGCTACTTGGTAGATCCCGCAATGGGAGGAATCTATGCTGCACCCATAGAGGAACTCAATGCGGAGCTTATTTTAGGGCGTTTTTTTTCTGATAAAAAAAATGCAGTTGAGCAAAACACTGCTAAGAAAAAGAAAAAACTTCTAAGTGTCGCTCCTCGCAAGGGTATGAATGAATTTGCTCAAAAACTACGCAACCATTTGCAAACGCAAGGGGTTAAGTTTGAATTTTCAAAAGAAGAAATTTTAAATGATCAGGCACAAGACTTTACAGTGTTTTGCGGGTCTTTATTTGAAGCGCAGAACTTCTTAAAAAAATATGCGCGCTTTTCTGAATTTTTTCAGCTTCAAATGCTAAGTGTAAGTAGCACTACGCTTTTTTACGAAAAGCCTTTGCCACAAAAAGCTTTTGGGGTGCTTTATCCACGTGTTGTATCAAGAAGCTTTTTGGGGACTCTTTTGAATGCGTGTGTATTTCCGAGTCGCTATAAAAAATCTTCAGAAACCTGGATTCGTTCGGGTGTTCAAGATGAACGCAAGACTTTAAGTGATATATCACAGGAGCGACTTGAGCTTTGGGGGCGTAAGGATGTGCCATTACGAACGGTTCATACTTCTTGGGAAAAGGCCTTACCCATTTATAATCATTCCTTAAAGCGTTTCTTGCATGAAACATGGCCTAGTATGAGACAGGAGCTTAAAGATGCTCGAATTTACGTTCATGGAAATTACCTTGGAAAGCTGGGTCTTTCCCAAGTACTAATATCTTCTAAGGAGCTAGCTCACGAATTAGCGGGTGCATAAAAACTATGGCAAAAACTGGAATACTCATTAGTAACCTCGGAAGCCCTGATGCTCCCACTCCCGAAGCTGTAAAAAAATATCTGGATCAATTTTTAATGGATCCTTACGTAATTGATCTTCCTTATTTGTTGCGCGCCTTTGTGGTGCGTGGGCTTATTCTTAGAAAACGCTCTGTAAAATCTGCTGAAGCATACTCAACTGTATGGACAGAGGAAGGTTCTCCTCTTGTTGTTTACACACGTAACTTAACTCAAAAAGTTCAAGAGGCTTTGGGCGATTCATACAGTGTGAAGTTTGCAATGAGGTACGCAAATCCGTCTTTTCAAGACGTGCTTAGCGAATTTAAAAATGAAGGTATAGATAATGTCTTGCTTTTACCTTTGTATCCACAATGGGCTCTAGCTTCTAGCGCATCAACTGAGGCACATGTTAGAGAGCTTAATCATCCTTGTAGGGTTAAAGCTGTTTTAAAACCATTTTATGATCAAAATGATTTTATAGAGCTATTTGCTCAACGTACAAGAGAAGTTCAAGCAACATTTAAAGATCCAACACTCAAGACTCATTATTTGTTGAGTTTTCACGGTATACCCGAAAGGCATATTCGAAAAAGTCCCGGGTGTTCTAAGTGCCCTATAGATGCAGATTGTTGCTTTAAACCAGATGCTCCAGAGTTTTGTTACCGCGCACATTGTAGAAGAACAGCTCGGGCCCTAGCTGCTAAATTAGGCCTCAAGGACGATGAGTATTCGGTAAGCTTCCAATCCCGCCTAGGCGTAGATCAGTGGCTCTTGCCCTTTACGGATGTTGTCTTGAAAGAGTTACCTCCTAAAGGCGTTGAACGCTTAGTGATGCTCAGTCCAGCATTTACAGCGGATTGTTTGGAAACCATAGAAGAGCTTGGAGAGCGTGGTATGGAAGATTTTATGCACGCAGGTGGAAAAGATTTTCATTTGGTGCCGAGTCTCAATGACAGAGATGATTGGGCTGAAGTTCTAGCTCGTTGGGTGAAAGAGCCTACACGTTTTGCTGATTTTACCTATTGAGAATTAAACACAGTTTGCTTTTCGTGCTGCTCGCCAATACTAGCAGGTCTTCTGTCTGTACCGCCATTAAGACTTCGAACATAATCTTGCATACCTGATACGTGTCGAAGTTTGTCTTCCGACATTACATAATCATTTAATAACATAGTGAGCTTATCATTTTGACCCTGAAGAATTTCTTCATCAGTTGTATGAGCTTGGAAATTTGCTTCGATTTTTTTTAAATCTTTTTGAGCTGTTTCGTAAATTTTAAGAGCTGTGTAGTAGTTTCTGTCGTCTGTATCTACGAAAGATTTTTCGGTGCCATTATTATAAACGTAGTGGCTGGCAGTTTTAGGGTTTTTTTCGCGCCATTCTTTAATTTCTTCATCAGTTATAGAAAGTGCTTTGCCCCAACCTTGGTTGACAACTTTTTCTATAATGTTGTTCAACGCAAGAGGTACTGTTGTTGTATGGTTTTCTTTAAGTTCGGCAAGTTTAGCTTCGCCATTTTTGTCTCTTAAGGACTGAACCCAATAAAGTGCAGTCAGTCTGTAGTTCGCATTTTGATCTTCTATATGGCCGAATGATTCGCCTAAGCCTAGAATTTTTCCGATTTGAAATTCGCTTAACTCACGGCGAACTCTTTTGTTACTCAATTGAGCCTCAGTGAGTGGGCTTGCATAAGCATCCATGTCTGAGCGTTTGCCAAATGAAAGCAAAGGCGCGCTAAGAACGAGAATAAATAAAACCTTTCTTAGCATGTCTCTTAGTTTAACTTTTTGAATATTAAGAAAGTGTTAAGAAAGAAGCTAAACGCTTGCTTTTACTCAGTAGGATTCTGACAGGTGTCTAAAAGGATTACATTTTTTAGCCTCAATTAAGGGCTTTTCTTGATACATGGAATTTTTT
>CAZIFW010000131.1:0-3694 GCA_964538275.1 uncultured Bacteriovoracaceae bacterium | reverse complement strand
AATTTTAGAAAACCAAGGACAACATTTTGGTTTTGCCTCTAAAAAACTTGAAAATAAAGTTCGCAAATACTTTGCAGAGCTGTTCAATCCTAGCAACCCTGAATGGCAAAAATCTGTAATGAAAATTGGAATGCAAGCTCTCGAAGCAACTTTGGAAGCTGAATTATCCAAAGAAAAACTTCAAAAAGCGCAGTAGTCGAAAAGGCGTCAGAGACCTTTTTAACTACCTTCCGCGACCTTTTCGACAGTTTAACTACTGATTGCCTTGTTCAGAATCTGTAGAAGCCGAGGTGCTTCCTGGGGCAGTGGCCTTTTCGTACGCTTCTAGTATTTTTCTTTCAAAATACTGTCTGGTTTCTTGATTAAGAGGATGAGCAATATCTCGGTAGCTGCCGTCTTTCATTTTTTTTGCGGGCATAGCTACAAATAAGCCAGTGTTCCCTTGTATAACTTTTAGGTCTCGCACCAGAAAAGCATCGTCTATTATAACGGTGGCGTAAGCTTTGAGCTTTTCTTCATTCATGAGGTAGATCTGAACATCTGAAATTTCCATGTTGCTTATGTTGTCCTCTTGTTAAGATTATCGGACTGCATTAAATTTTTTTGAGGGTGCGTCAAAACAAAACTGAGAACGCCAAAAAGTGAGTAGATACTTTTTGCGCGTATTCGTTATCTTTTGGCGGTCGACAAAGTTTTGCTCTCTGAAGTAGAAATTCCTCATGTCAGAATTTCGTGTTGAAACCGATACCATGGGTGAAGTCAAAGTTCCTGCAAACCGCTACTGGGGAGCACAAACTCAACGATCAATTGAAAACTTTCCTATTGGATTTCACAAAATGCCCACATCCGTTATTCGCGCTTTTGCATTTCTCAAAAAAGGTGCAGCTTTGGCCAATAAAGAGTTGGGCAAGATGGACGAAGAAAAATGCAAAACAATTTGCCAAGCTGCAGACGAAGTTATTGCTGGCAAGCATATAGAGGAATTTCCATTGGTTGTTTGGCAAACAGGATCAGGCACTCAGAGCAACATGAATGTGAACGAAGTGCTTGCTTCACGTTCCAACGAAATTCTTACTGGCCAAAAAGGTGGAAAAAAACCCATCCATCCCAATGACCATGTCAATATGAGCCAATCTTCAAACGATTGTTTTCCCACGGCTATGCATATTGCAGCTGTAGAAGGCATCGAAAAAAGATTGCTTCCTTCAATGAAAATTCTTCAAGGCGCTTTAGCCGAGATTGAAAAAAAGTACGCAAAAATTATCAAAGTAGGTCGCACACATTTAATGGATGCAACTCCCCTCACACTGGGGCAAGAATTTTCTGGCTACCGCGCTCAAATGGACTACGCGATTGAGCGAGTAGAGCAGTGTCTTCCCCGTTTGCGCGAACTTGCTCAAGGCGGAACGGCAGTGGGCACGGGTTTAAATACGCATCCTAAATTTGCTGAACTTGTAGCTCAGAAAATTACAGAAGTGAGCGGACTCAAGTTTGTGAGCGCACCCAACAAGTTCGAGGCGCTTGCTGCACACGACGCTTTGGTCTTTGCGCATGGAGCTTTTAAAACTCTCGCATGTAGTCTCATGAAATTAGCAAACGATGTGCGTTGGCTTGGGAGTGGCCCTCGTTGTGGCCTTGGTGAATTATCGCTCCCAGAAAACGAGCCAGGTTCCAGCATTATGCCCGGAAAAGTAAATCCCACTCAGTCTGAGAGTCTCACAATGGTGTGTTGCCAGATCATTGGTAACGACGTGGCTATCAATATGGGTGGCTCAAGTGGAAACTTTGAACTCAACGTCTTTAAGCCTCTTATTATTTATAACTTTATGGAAAGTTTAGAGCTCTTATCAGATAGTTGCTCAAACTTTGTAGATAAGTGTCTGGCAGGTATGAAGCCAAATGAAGCTAACATTGCTAAGCATTTAGAAAATACTTTGATGCTAGTAACTGCTTTAAATCCTCATATTGGATACGACAACGCGGCTAAGATTGCTAAAAAAGCACACCATGAAAACAAAACTCTTCGCGAAACCGCAAAAGAGCTTGGACTTCTCACGGATCAGCAGTTCAACGACTGGGTAAAACCAGAGAAAATGACTCAGCCTGGAGAATAGTTTTAGGGGTTTTAGTCCGCAGTATCAGTAACTTTGGCTCTAAAAACGAATTTGGCACATTTTTGCTGTGTTAAAATAGAAGAGTGCGAGGGCGTTCTTTGCTTTTAATAATAGGATTTGCGAGTGTTGCTCCTGCACAAGCACGTTGCCTTTTAAAATTAATGAAAGCTTTTCAAGGTAGCACTTCTGAGCCATCTGATTCTCATATAGTTAAACAAGCTAGGTCATCTGATCTTGTAGCAATTCCAAAAAACTCCGAAAATTGGGCACCGCTTTTGAGTAAAGTTAAAGGTGATGCTGTAGCTAAGCAAAAGTTTTTAAAATCTTTAGAAGCTTATGACGGAGTTAATAGCACTGAATTTCAACAGCTAAAGAATTTTCTGAATACAGATGCTGCTAAGGAATGGAGTATTGTTCTTTTAAATAGAGAAGGTCCCTCAGTAGCTGACGTAACTTCTAAAACAATTAAAATATATTTAGATGATAAAACAGAAGGAGCTGTAGCTTTTACGGATTCAAAAAATAAAGTTCATCATGAATCTGCTGCTCATACATTTTTTCATGAATTGTGGCATGCAAAGGATTACACAGAACAACACCCGGCTTCTGTTCAACAAAACACAGATATTTTTGAAAATCCCATCAATCAATTAAGTCGCGAATATAGAGCAAACTTAGCAGCCTATGGTTCTGCCGAGGCTGCGTGGAAGCTTACAGATGCTCGTTACTCTTCAAGGGTACGCAATGTGGAGGCTTTGCTTCCCATTTTTAAAACTCTAGATTTAGAAGCTAAGGTAAAGTTACTCGATCGATTGGCAGAACTTCCAAATACTCAACCACAAGCAGCTCGAAATTTACATGCTTATTGGTGGACTCAAAAACATGCAAATTCTTGGAATGAAGAACAGCGAACTCTTTATCTTCCAGATGCTGGCTTCAATCCTCAGAACTTGGTGCGTAGCCTCTTAGCAGACTTGGCCGTTGATGGAGGTTAAGGCGTTGTAAGTGAGAAGTTGATTGATCTCAAAGAACTATGAAAATAGATTCCTTTCATCATGGGAAAAGTGCAATCAGTATTCATTTTAGCTTTAACTCTATGTCCGCAGTTTATTTTAGGTGATGAGTCTATCAAGGTAGGAGTCGTGCACTTTCCAGATGATGTTACGAATTCCAAAGGAATGATCAACAATAATCTTTTGAAAAATGAAGTTGGAATTGTAGATTGGAATTTAGCAAGCCCTAGTCGTTATGTTGTGAAGGCCGAGGTAGTGGAGGCTAACGGCCAGTACTCTGTGCGCCTGACTACAACGCGCGAGCCGATTGTTTTTAATTTAGGCACTGATGTTACATTTGCCATTAATTTAACTCGTGTGTTTAACGAAGAGCAGGTGCTTCGATTAATATACAGAGGCGATTGGAATAGGAAATTTCAACAAAGCATTGGGGCTCATTATTTTAATAAAAAGCAAAACATGCTGGACTATTATGTGATTGATTTAAGCTCAGCTGAAATTGAACTCGAAGACGGAACTGAAGGAATTGTTCCCGCTTTAAACGGAAAAAAGCTTTCATCAGAATTT
>CAZIFW010000130.1:0-3760 GCA_964538275.1 uncultured Bacteriovoracaceae bacterium | reverse complement strand
TTAAGTATCCACTGATACCACCGGCAAACGAAAAGCCCATTACAAGTGGATTCAGTAAAAACTTAGGCAAGAATCCAGCCCAGAAGTTCGCGGCAACACCTTCTACCACTACAGATAAGCGGTTAATACTTGTAATAGAAATCGAACGTGGAGAATGGGGATCCACAACTTCTCTGAGCATGATTTGTAAGGAGCGTGAAAAGCTTTCGGTGCGCTGCTTGAACTTGCCGTTAAGCACATCAAGAGGGTGCGCATTTGGATCTTGTAGTTTACCGTTAGAAGGGTTGTTCACTTCTTGGTCGATCAAACCTTTAAGACCATAGAACGCTGATTGCTCTGTCATAATGGCCGTATGGCGCGCTAACATAGACGCTGCGCCCGTAAAGTCACCAATCATGATTCGGCTCAAGCTCACTGCGTTCTTGGCATCAGCAAGCAAGTACCAAAGTAAAGAGGTGCTGTAGTCAGTTTCGTAAACGTGTTTTGCTGTGTCTACGTTGCGAGGATCGGCATCAATATATTTATATTTTTTATGAAACTTATAACTTTGGTGACCAAAGAAGAGCCAAACCCAAACGCTTCTAGAGAACATGGATTTAGATCCGTGAAATGCGTCTTCAATCCAAACTGCGGCTCTACGTAGAGGACTTCGCGAATTTCTAAGTCCTTCGGTAGCGCTAAGTTCACTCATGATTTGCTTAGAAGTAGCTTGAAGTTTATCAAAACTTTCAACAAAAGTTGTTAAATCTATAGAATCTAAACCGTGAGTTTCGATTTCTTTAAGTTCTCTGTAAGCAGCAAGGTGTAATGTCTTCCATGTGTTGGGCGGTAGCTCTTTATCGATGTTCGTTAAGAACTCATTGATACTAACTCCTGCCTCTTTCTTTATAAAAGCATTGTGCAAGGTAACGATATCAACTGTATTTCCATTTTGAATACTTACAAGGGCGCTTGCTAAGAGGAGTGATCGCGATTGTCTGTCCATGTGGCGACTAAGGGAATCCTCAAACTCTGCATCCATACGTGCACGTTCTGCGCGATAGGGTCCAACCGCTCCGGGCGCTGTCCCACCAAATACGAGTGCATTTAATCCGTTCCATAGGCCGCCAATAGCTTTTGCCATAGGACGGAACGGATTTTGAAATACACTTTTCTCCGTTAGGGGCATCCCTGCGTCCAACGCTTTGTAAACTTGCTTTTGACCCAGCATATATTCCCAAACAAGTTTTTGGGGAGGATAGTTAATTTTAGAGAACATTCGGGCGCCGTATTTAAAAAAGCCAGTAACTTTGTCAACGCTGTCGCCGGCGAGTTTAGCTGCCATTCCGCCAAGCGCGTAACACATGGGTATGAATTGATTTAAGTACAAGAATGTCAGCGACATAGATACGTAGGCAAATGGCATTTTAAAGACTTCAGAGCTTTTAGCAAAAACTCCAGAAGCTTCATTCATCAAAGGTACCGACTTCATGGCAAGATGTGCGTTAGTTAAAAACGATGCGATGGACGCGCCGATAACTCCGCCCGAAAAAAAGTTAATGGCCTCTACAGTTAAGGCGCCCCCAATTACCAAAGCTTTGGTGTTGAAAATAAGTTTTGCAGCTTTGTTGTCTAAAGATTTTTTTACAACAACGTTTACGCGGCTCCAAAATTTTGATTCTCTCGCAGCTTCAATTTTATCTTGAACTTCTGCAAGATTAGCTAAGGCACCTGTGGGGTCGGTAGAATGTTTAGACATACTGCTAACAATCTCTTCGTCCCATGTTCTTGTACTGCTAGGTACATCTGCCATTGAAGACGCATAGGCCTTGGCCCAGCTGTTTAATGCATTGGGATCGGCAACGTTTACAAGAAGTGGGCTGCGAGGAACTCTTAATTCATCAATAGAGCTGCGCCCGCCCGTAAGGGGCTGAGAGTTATATTTACGAATCAATTCGCTGATATCTGGAGTTTCAGATATTTTCTTTAAAAGGTGTTTAATAAAGTCGCGCTCTTCTGAATCTGAACTCATAACTTGCAAAAGTTTTTGAAGAGCTGCGTTGTCTTGCGCTTTTTCTGCAATCTTAGTTTCTTTTAGAATCATTATAATTTCTTCTGCAGTCTGAGGATTGGGAGAAGAAACAAATAAAAGGCCAAGTAACGCGTTTAGGTGACTTTTAAAGATATCGCTCAATGTGCTGTAGTGAATTGCGTAACTTTCAAGTGCGCCACTTTCGGTTCTTACGTTAATTAAAAGAGTTCGAAGAGCATCAATTTCTTTAGCGGGTTCACCTGTGGTGATGTCATATACAGCACGAGGTTCAAGGTTTGTGCGGAAGGGTTCGATGCCAACGAAACGTGAGTTTTTTTCAACATTTCGAATGGAAGGAAGTAAATCCATTACAAATACAGGTTTGTGACCAAAGAGTGTTTTTAAAAAGTTCGTGTGAATGGTTTTAACACCATCCTGATCGGCCCAAAGAATATGTGTAGAGTCGCGGTGAATTTGTGGAAGATCGCGAATAAGTCCGTCTTCGTCTGCAGCTGCTAAGTTAACATCGTCTAAAACAACTTTTGGAAATACGTGTGAACGAATGCGTTTGCCGTTTGCATAATATTCAAGGTGCAGCTCATGAGTTTGGGCATTGTAAGCAGTTACAACTTGAGTGGCAGGTTTTGCAATTAAGTGTTTGAACTCAGGAATGTTGGGGTCATGAATAGAATAGGTTTTAGGATCCCCATTTTCCCAGTCGATAATGTACTGATCTGTTGTGTGGTAAACGTCATGAAACGCGGGAATAGAATTTGGAATACCATTTTGAAAAGCAGCAAGTGGGTGGTTTGCAGGTAGAGGTTCATTTGAAACAACTTCCGGTGGGAGCGGGGGCATGGGACGTTGTTCGGTGCTAATTGGAGGATTGGCAAAAACGGGTTGAGTCCAACTCAGCGTAAAAGCAAAGATGAGAAGACCAGAAATCGCGCGTTTGTATATTGAGTAACCCACTTGCACCTTCATGAGAGCGCGTATTGTAACAGATTCGACAGGCAGATGCTATTCCGTATTGGGGCCTAATCCCCTATGAAACGTCTAATATTTAGTCACAAGTGTATGTATAAGAAACAGGCCTGCCGTTATTTGCCTTCAGCTTCGTTCAATATGGCTTTTGCTTCTTCAACTCTAGCGAGTGCTTGTGCTACCGCTTTTTCAACACCCGTAGCTTTATTGCGAGCAATCTTAGCTTTTTGAAGAGATGCTGCATCTTGGAGGCGAGCAGCTTCGGCTTCTAGTTCGGCCGCTTGTTCTTGGGATAGTTTTAAAGTTACTTGAGCTTTTTCAGCCTTTTCTACAGCAACAGCAAGTGCGACTTTTGCTTCTTCAACAGCTATGGGATCAACTACGTGGGGTTTCTCTAGGCCTTTATGGTTTAGCTCGTATTCTAAAGCTCTGAGTTCTGTCTCGAGAGCAGTGATTTCATCTCTAACAGCTGTTGCAGCTGCACGAGCACCTTTGCGAACTTCTCTAGCTAATTTTAATGCTGCCATGAATTCTGGATTTTGCTTCTGTTCGGGCGTAGGTTTGAGACCAGTCTCAGCTTCTTTCTCAATTTTCGTAGCAACGGCATCGAGTTCCGCAAATCTAAGTTTGGCATCTTCAATTTTCTTTTTAAGTGCATTGAGTTGCTCCGCGGCTTCTGCGTAGTTTTTCTCAATGATGGCTTGTCGTTCAGCTTCACGTTGTTGGCGAGCTAGCTGACGATCAGCCCAAGTTTCATTAGTTTCT
>CAZIFW010000129.1:1887-3911 GCA_964538275.1 uncultured Bacteriovoracaceae bacterium | reverse complement strand
TTCCAAAACGACTGGAGCTTCGTTATTTTTTTGATCTAAACCAACGTTTTCTTTTTCGCTTGGATTAGGAAGGTAAGATCCAACCGCATCCAATAGAACCTGTACGCCTTTATTTTTGAAAGCAGATCCCATGAAAACAGCGGTGAAGTTCAAAGACATTGTCGCTTTACGAACAATTGGGCGAAGTTCTTCAGCTGAAATTTCTTTTCCATCTAAGTAACGCTCCGCTAATCCATCGTCAAAGTCTGCAAGAGCTTCGATCAACTTATTGCGGTACTCAGTTGCTTTTTCAACGTACTCAGCTGGGCAAGCTTCTTTGCGAACTTTTTCGCCATTGTCTCCATCAAAGTAAACAGCTTCCATAGTGAGAAGATCAATTACACCTTGGAACTGGTCTTCAGCTCCCATTGGGTAAGTTAAAAAGTGAGCATTGTGACCGAGCTTTTCAACCAACATATCTTTAACTCGGAAAGGGTTAGCTCCCGCGCGGTCCATTTTATTGATGAATGCAAGACGAGGAACTTTATAACGCTTCATCTGACGGTCTACAGTAATAGACTGCGACTGAACTCCCGCTACTGCGCAGAGTACAAGAATCGCTCCGTCTAGAACGCGAAGTGCGCGCTCTACTTCAACCGTGAAGTCCACGTGTCCCGGAGTATCAATCAAGTTGATGTGGTAATCCTTCCAATCCGCATAAGTAGCAGCGGATTGAATTGTAATACCTTTTTCGCGCTCAAGATCCATAGAGTCCATGGTTGCTCCCACGGAATCTTTACCTTTTACTTCGTGAATCGCGTGAATCTTACCGGTGTAAAATAGAATACGCTCAGAAAGCGTTGTCTTACCGGAATCGATATGCGCCGAAATACCAATGTTACGTACCTGTTTGATATAGTTGTCGTCTGTTGCCATAAGCGTTGATAAACTTAATAAAGCTTTCTGACTTTGCATAGAGCAAAGAGTAGCTTTTGCAAAAAGGTGCCTAGCACCTTTTCACACGTTGCCTGTACCCTGATTAATGTTTGGGTGTAGGCAATGAGTGAAAAGGTGCTAGGCACCAAATAAATATCTAGAGCTTAAGAACGACCCCAAGGCCTTCGCTAGTAGAAAGGATAGTTTTAGAGGCAGCTGGTCCCAATTCCTCCAAGCGTTGCCAAAGGGCCTTCATCACAAGCCAACGGTCTTCCTTAAGTATCCCCCCTGGAATTTGCTCAGAATACTTTTGAGGGAAGCTTTCGCCCCTAAAATAGACCCCACCCCATAGGTAAAAGTTATCAATTAACACAACGCCACCTTTGCGAATTCGGGGCCATGCCCACTCAAAATAATTCAAGTAATTATTTTTATCGGCATCAATAAAAACGAAGTCTAGTTCCTTAAGATCCGCTAATTTCGTTTCAAGGGTTTGCAACGCAGGCCCTACATGAACTTCAAAAAGACCTGCCCACTTGGATAGGTTCTCCGTGGCCACTGACGCAAATTTTGGGCTGAGCTCAAGGCAATCAACCTTAGCGCCCTCTTTGTCCTGCAATGCCCTACATATCCAACTCGTGCTGTATCCTCCCAAGGTTCCAATTTCTAAACCTCTTCGAGCCGACATCATTTGCAAAAGCAATGACATCACATGTCCTTCATAGGGTGACACGTGAATTTCTGGAAGTCCCGCTTTGATTGAGTTCTCTACAATCTGCTTCTGCTCAGGCCATTCAAGCGCCATACGCTCAGCCAAAAACGCATCTAACTCCGCACTGCGTATATCTCCACGATTAAGCTTAAAAACTTAAAGATTCGCGCGGGGCACTTTTGACTGAAGATTCAGCAAAGGAAAGTGGGTGCAAGTCGTTATTCATAAGGCTAAACTTAGCCCCCAATGCAGATTCAGAACAGAGTTATCATCACAGGCGGTGCAGGATTTATAGGCTCACAATTGGGCAATTTTTTATTAAAAAACAAATACTTAGCCTCATACATTCTTGTTGTTGATGACATCCATAAATACAATGAACGCAAAAGCACCACTG
>CAZIFW010000129.1:0-1877 GCA_964538275.1 uncultured Bacteriovoracaceae bacterium | reverse complement strand
CCTCAGAAAAGCAGGCATTGAAATTTGCGATTGGCACGACTTCCCCAAATTCCTGCAAACAGGGCAAAAGGCCCAAGTGATTTTTCACATGGGAGCGATCTCCAATACTGAAGAAAAAAGCAAAGAAAAGCTCGATGAGCAAAACCTCAACTATTCGCAAACGCTTTGGAACTATTGCACTCAATATGAAATTCCATTTTTCTATGCAAGCTCGGCCTCTACTTATGGAGCAGGTGAATTTGGTTTTGAAGATGATCCTTCAAAAATCCACAACTACAAACCTCTCAATTTGTATGCCCAAAGCAAACAAGACTTTGATCTGTGGGTTTTAGGGCAAATTCAAAACAAAAACAATCCATCAAAATGGGCAGGTTTCAAATTTTTTTAATGTCTATGGTGCAGGTGAAGAGCACAAAGGATCTCAAGGAAGTGTGATTTGGCACGCCAAACGACAATTCGAAAAAACAGGTGTGATGAAACTTTTTAAATCTCATCACCCCGATTTTAAAGATGGTGAGCAAGCTAGAGATTTTGTTTATGTGGGCGATGTTTGTCGCGTGCTTTATTTCTTTTTCAAAGAAAACGCCAAGAATGGAATTTTCAATTTAGGTTCTGGAAAAGCTCGTACCTTTAAAGATCTTGTAGCAGCTACTGCAGCTGCCATTGGAGTAGATTGCAAGATTGAATATATTCCCACCCCCGAGGGCCTTCGCGCTCAATATCAGTATTTTACTGAGGCGTGCGCAAAGCCATTGAAGACGAAAAAGAACTCAACGATTAGCAAAAATTATGCTACTTTGGCCGAGTCGTGAAAGGACTCTACATTCAAACCTTTGGTTGTCAGATGAACGTATCTGATAGCGACCGCATGAAAGCGGTTTTAGCTCCTCTTAACTACGAAACCGTAAACGACCCCGCTAAAGCTGATCTGATTTTGATCAACACTTGCTCTATTCGAGAAAAAGCCGAAGGCAAGATGAGCAGTTTTGCCTATGAACTCAAAGAGTTAAAACAAAACAATCCCAAGCTCATTCTGGGAATTACAGGTTGTGTCGCTCAACAAGAAAAAGAAAAAATCATTCAAAATCTACCATTTGTAGATATCGTTTTAGGCCCCGATAACATTGACGAACTCCCATGGGCCTTGGACGAAATTGAAATGAACCCCGAAAAACACATCACCAAGACTCACTTTGATGATGCATCTCGCGTTTGGAACACCAAGACTCTCATCACAGATCCTGGAGTTTCAACTTTTGTGAATGTTATGAAGGGCTGCGATCATTTTTGCAGCTATTGTATTGTTCCTTGGACACGTGGCCGCGAACGCTCACGCCCCATAGCTGACGTAATTGAAGACGTTAAAGAACTCTGCGCTCGTGGTGTGAAAGAAGTTACATTTCTAGGACAAAACATAAATTCATACGGAAAACGTGCTGGTGAAAGCCTTGAAGAGCTTTTCTACAAAGCTCATGAAATCCCAGATCTCAAACGTATCCGCTTCACAACAAGCCACCCTGGAGATCTAAAACCTGGACTCATCCAGTGCTTTAAAGATCTACCTAAATTATGCTCTAACTTTCACCTCCCTGTTCAATCCGCTTCGAACAGAATTTTACGCTCAATGCGCCGCTTTTATACCCGCGAAGCCTACTTAGAAAAGGCTTATGCTTTGTTAGAAGCTCGTCCCGACATTTCTTTTTCGACAGACATTATTGTAGGTTTTCCCAGCGAAACTGAAGATGAGTTTCAAGAAACTCTAAAGCTCGTAGAAGAGCTTCGTTACGACAATGTCTACTCATTTGCCTACTCTCCAAGGCCTGGAACCTCAGCTTCTGAGCGCGTTGATCAAGTAGATGATGGCACTAAACTGCGTC
>CAZIFW010000128.1:0-3959 GCA_964538275.1 uncultured Bacteriovoracaceae bacterium | reverse complement strand
TATGACAGAAAAGGAATTAGAGGAATTTAATTCAATTTTTTTTCAAAAGATGCAGACGATTATTAACGAAAAACTTCCTCTCTTGCAGCAAAAGATAAGAGAAGAAGAAGGTTCTCTTTAAAATCTCTCAAAAACATAGACAGTTACGTTACCAGCTTTTTTAAATCCAACTTTATTTAAGACAGCTTCACTATCAGGAGAGCATTCACTCACTACAAACTGAGCCTCACGTTTTTGGGCACAAGTTATACGCTCCTTAACCAGTGCAGAATAAGCTCCTAAACTACGAGCTTCTTTTAGGGTGGCCCCTCCAAAAAAGAAAGAGATACTTCCGTAATGTCTTATCCATGCTGCACTTAAGGCCTTAGACTCTTTAAATGCAACGAAAACATCAAGTCGAGACTGATTTTGTAGAGCCTCTTGCATGAGCTCTTTAACAAAGTCACCGCTCCCTTTGCCGTAGACATCTTCTTGAATATCCACAATGTGTTTAAAGTCCTGCCATTGAGCTGCCTTTATAACTTGAAAAGAGTTTTTTACGGGTACTTGCACATCAAGGGGGGCGTACATGACCGAGCTTTTTCTTCTAATGGTGAATCCTCGTTTAAGGAGGAGTGCTTCTAGTTTTTCTAAATGATTAAAATCATAGACTTTCCATTCAAAGTTTTTACTCAGTGAAGCGAAATAAGAAATTTGTTCTTCAATCAAAGAATGCAGTCTTTCTTCAGAACTGCAATCTAAGTTGGGTGAGTATAAAGTGCTGTCGTAATATATTTTTGAGGGTCCGGTGTATCGCACGTAATCTGAAAAAGATTCTTTTTTCATGCGAGGGTCACTCGCAATACTCTCCATTAAGTACGTATTGAATACTTTAATAAATGTGGTCTCATTCAACATAGGACTCTATTTTAACTTAGTTTTTGAAGTATTTGTTTACGGTCCCACTTGCCGTTGGCATTGATTGGAAATGTATCGGTTACCAAAATCTCTTGGTCTTGAAGTATCCATTGAAACTCTTTTTCTACAAAATCTTTACATTTAGCTTTAAGTTCTTGAGATTGGGTCATGCTCTGTAAGCATATCCCTAGTTTCTCGCCCAAACGAGTATCGGGCAAAGCCGTTGCTAAAACGGGCACTCCTAAAGCGATATGTAATTTTTCTTCAATCAGTTCGAGCGAGAATTTTTCTCCACCACGGTTCATTTTTAAGTCGCAACGACCTTTGTAAATAATTCGGTCGCCACTCTTTTTAATTTCGTCTCGTATAAGAATTCGCTTGGGAAAGTCTAGTTGCATGCTTCCGTCTGCCTGTTCAACTATTCGTGCTAAACACATGTTGGGGCCGCTAAATTCAAAACCTTGGGGATGTTCAAAAACTTCAACACCCTTAAGCCAATTTCCAATATCGCCACTTTCTTGAGGTGCAACTCCAGGAGGAAGGTGGCTGAGTCCGGGACAAGCTTCACTTGCTCCGTAGCCAATACTTGGAAATTCTATTCCAAGCTGAGTTTGGAATTGTTGCCAAAGTTCGGGACTGACACGCGCCCCGCCACACACAGAACTGGAGCGTGCATTTTTAAGAGGTACAGGACTACGCTGTAGCAAATCAAAAAAATGAACAGGTGCGCCTAATGTCAGTAAGCCTTTTCGGTCTTCGCTCATCCAAGTATCGTGAAAAGATTTCTGATAGCGCCCGTTTGGAGTTAGAAGTGGTTTTTTCCATAAAAGTGCTTGGAGGTATCCGAGAGTTAAACCAAAGATGTGAAAAGGCTGTGGGTAGCAAATTATCTTTTCCGCCCATTCATTTTTGAAGAGAGCTAGAATGCTTTGGAGAGAGTATTCAGCTTCTTCTTTGCGAAAGAGTATAAGGCTAGGGGTGAAGCTCAAGGTTCCAGAGGTAAATACGCCGAAGTTTGGAAGATGGGGGTACTCAGCATGCTTGCGCGATAAAGCCTTTTTTTCGGCAAGAGCTTTCTCTTCTGCTTGCCATTCGCCCACAATAGAAACTTCTCCATGTGGTAACAAATCTAAAAAGTCGTAAGTTTTTAAATGAGGAGGGCAGAGTATACACAATAAATTACCTTGGAGGGCTTCATTCAGAAGCTCTAATAAAGCTACTGAATGAAAACCGCGCCAAAGTACTATTTTCATAATTTAGAGAACGTTTTGTTCGAACAGAATATTCGCGTCTGTCCACATATCTCCTGCTACTGCAGAAGTGAAAGCTCTTTCTAATTCCTTACGCTGCATAGTTTTTTTCATCTTCGCAACAAAGTCATCTGAGTAGAAAAGGTTGATCAAAGAGTGAAAACGCTTCAATCCTTTTCGGAAATCCATTTCGTAATATTCACCACGATTTGAATCAGTAAAATCTACCCCGTCATGGAGTGCTTTTAAGATTGTTTTGGCAGCATCTGTTCCGGACTGAATTGAGTTGTGAACTCCGGAGCTAAAACAAGGGTCTAGGAATTTTGCAGCATCTCCCACCAATAGCCATCGTGGTCCCCAAAACTTTTCGCATTCTTGGCCATAGTTTGAAACATATTGGATATCGCTGATTCTTTCGGCGTTTTCCATGTAAGACTTCATTTTCGGCGTACCGCAAACAGAATCCCAAAGGTAACTTTCTATTTTATCGTCTTTGGGAATTTCTACAGCGCGTGAAACCACGCCTACAGAAGTGACTTCGCCTTTAAAGGGAATTTGCCAGGACCATGCTTTATTAGGAAGGATTCCAATACGGATATCTCCTTCATTGCGGCCCTCAGCACGTTTAACTCCTTTGAAGTGGGCAAAAACACCGAGGTTGTTAAAGTCACCGCCGATTTTTTTGTAGTTTAATTTTTTGCCTACAACGGATTGTCTGCCCGAGGCATCCACTAAGAATTTAGTTTGAACATCTCCATTAGCTGTGTGGAGTATGATGTGATCTGAGTGAAGTGTCACGTCATCGACTAAGCATGGCTGCCAGAGTTCGACTCCACAGCTTACGGCATGTTCAAGCATGTCAGCATCAAACATGGCACGGGGCACTTCAAATGCTGAAGGAATTTCTTCATTTAAGCCACCGCTAAAACCGAAGTAAACTTCTTCATCAGTTTTATAGTCGATAAAGCGAGCACCAAACTTTTCAATATATTTTCCAGATGCAAGCTTGGGATGAAATCCACTCTCTTTAAGAAGGGGCATGGAGGCTGGAAGGAGCGATTCTCCAATACGAAACCTTGGAAATTCAAGTCGCTCAATTTGAACGACCTTTAAGCCTGCTCTTGCAAGCAATGTTGCTGTTTGAGAACCACCAGGACCTGCTCCTAAGACTGCTACATCAAAATGTTTCATGTTTTTAGTTATAAATTTGATCTCGCCATTCGTCGAAGATCTTTTTCAAGTTTGTGTAAATCCTCACCCAAGGCTTTGTCGTTTTCCACAAAAGGAATATAGCTGCGAACAAGGTTATAAAAGTCTTTTGATTTTCGACCTTTTAATTTAATGCCTCTGAGATCAAGCGCTTGCGCAAGTACCACAAGGTGTAGCATTTGAACTCTCATAGCTTGATCCAGCATATCGGCGCACTGCGTACAAGCGCTCATACCTAAGCTCACTTTGTCTTGGTTATGAGATTCGCTGGAGCGAGAGAAAATTGAATTGGGCACGGCTTTAGGCATCACTTCGCTGGTGATAGCAGAGGCTGCTTGGTGCAGGCCCTTCAACCCGTGCAAGAGGTGGCGTTTTTCAGGAGGTAAATTACCCCAAGCCGCTAAGTTGGGGGGAAGGCCGCGATTAGATTTGTCGTCGATGATGAGCATCAATTGGCGATCGATGAGATCAACCATGTTGGCGACTGCAATTTTTAAGTAATCTGTTCCGAGGGATAGGTATCCACCGTAGAAGTTGCCACCCATAGCAATGTTGCCTTCGGGAGAAATTACGGGGTTATCTGAGCAGGCATTGATTTCATTC
>CAZIFW010000127.1:0-4297 GCA_964538275.1 uncultured Bacteriovoracaceae bacterium | reverse complement strand
TGTCCCTCAACGTTTGTGAGAGTTGCACGAGTTTCGAAAAGCGGAGCCAAAGGCAATACGCCAAGAGCTTTGTCTTTCCAGATATCTTCCATAAAGGAATTGGCAACAAAGAGTCTTTTCGCAAGATTGATTTTTGCGTTTAATCCTTGAGGCAAAGTTGCATTTGTTTTTTGAGCAAACAAAAACACGTTTTGAGTGCTTATGCCACCATCGCCTAAAAGTTCCGTAGGAGCGATCCCCTCGTTCACTAGACCACGTGAGTTTGCTTGGCGCCAGAGAATGAGAAGTTTGCTCTTAGGAGAAAACTTCTCAAGATGCTCGAGTGCTTCTTTGCTGCGAGGTACATCGATTAAGAATGCTTTTTCGCTACTAGGAGCAACTGAGAGAGGATCAGCAACAACAGTCCACTTGAGCAAGCCTTTGCGAACTTTTTGTCCAAGACGAAGACTTAAGATAGGGGCGATGCCTTCAAGTTCACGGTAGCTCTTGCTGCAAACAACTTCTTGAATGCCAGTCCAGTTTGCAGGACCAGCTCCCCACGGACTTTCGGCAACAAATTTGGACCAAATTTTTAAGAACTTTTCTCCATGAGTAGAAGGATTGATTTCAACTTTACGGTTTCGATCTTTCCAGCTCTTTGAAAGTTCTTTCACCCAAGCCACACCTTCGTGTGGGAAACTTCCGTCGATCCAGAATTCCCAATCACCTGCGTTTTCAAGTTCAAGTGTCCATTCTTTTAAGCTTACAGGAGCAAGGCCAGTGCTTTTACGCAAAAGCGGCTGCGTGATGCGTTTGTCGTCTTCGTTGTGGAAATGATAGCCCCAACGACCACGGTCACACATCCACCATTCGTTAACTTGTAGGTTTTCGCGAGGTACTAAACGCTTAACTTCAGGACGTGGTGCTTGTTTGTCGGGACGAACAATACCAGGGTGACGGTGTTTAGTGTGAATTTCAATATTGCAACCACCCGAGCAGCCAGTACAAATGGCTTCGTGCTTTTTTAATTCCCAAGGGCGCGCTTCAAAACGAAAATCTTGAGCGGTGAGTGCGCCTACGGGACAAAGATCTACCACGTTTCCAGAAAAAGGAGACTTTAAAGGTTTGCCTTCAAAAACGTCAATGCATGATGCGTTTCCACGTTCGTTCACTACAAGCTCTGCGCGTCCGTCGACCTCTTTTGAAAAACGAGTGCAACGTGTGCAAAGAATACAACGCTCTTGATCGAGTACGATGTCGTTTGAAATAGGGCGGTGCTTATCGCGCAAGACTTTTTCATCCACCATGCGTGAGCGAGGAGGACCATATTCCAAAGTGTAGTCTTGTAATTTACATTCACCACCGCGATCACAAATAGGACAATCGAGGGGATGATTTAAAAGAATAAATTCGAGAGTTCCATTTTGCCCAGCTTTTACAGCATCGCTGTTGGTCTTGATTTTCATCCCTTCCGCGATGGGAGTAGAGCATGCAGTTGCCAATTTCTTTTGGCCTTCAATTTCTACAAAACACATGCGGCACTGGCCCACGATGCTTAAGCCTTCGTGGTAACAAAAATGAGGGACATAAGTTCCGGCTTTTTTTGCGGCTTGAATGATGACAGATCCCGCTTCGATTTCGACTTCTTGTCCGTCGATGTTAACTTTGCACATTTTGATTTCAGGTTTAACTTCTGCTTTTACGTCGCTCATAAACTACCTATCAATTTCTCCGAGTACAGGATCAAGACTCGCAACAGTGGCCACTACGTCGGCAATCAATTTGCCTTTAACAAGTTCGGGAAGGATTTGAATACTTCTCAATGCTGGGCTGTGAATTCTTACGCGCGCAGGTTTGTTGTCGCCTTCGCTCTTAATAAAGAATCCGAATTCCCCTTTAGGGTTTTCAATCGCAGAATAAATCTGTCCAGGTTTTGCTTTGAAGCCATCGCTGATCACTTTGAAGTGCCAGATCAAGGCTTCCATTTGGGTGTAAACTTCTTCTTTAGTAGGAATTACCACTTCGGGAACATCTGCATTGATAGGACCTGAAGGTAAACCATCAATTGCTTGGTGAAGGATCTTCATGGATTCGCGCATTTCTTGAATACGTACCCAGTAGCGATCGTAAGAGTCGCCATTTTTACCCACAACCACATTGAAATCATATTTCTCATAGCCGTTGTAAGGCATGTCTTTACGCAAATCCCAATTTACCCCAGAGGCGCGTAGGTTGGGGCCAGTGATTCCATAGTTGATTGCAAGTTCTGGACTGATAACTCCAACATCCTTTGTACGTTGCTGCCAAATCTTATTGTTCGTAAGAAGTGAGTCCATCTCGTCGATGGTTTGGGGTAACTCTTTGAGAAAAGCTTTAAGGTCGCGCAAAAATTCAGGGCTCGCGTCGCGCGCAAGACCACCAATACGTGTGTAGCTCGTAGTGAAACGGTGGCCAGCAAGTTTCTCAATTAACACATAAATCTTTTCGCGTTCATCAAAGGTGTGGAAGAACACAGTACCTGCACCCACATCGAGTGCGTAAGTTCCGAGTGATAATAAGTGAGCGCTGATACGTGCAAGTTCACATGCGATGACACGAATAGCTTGGCCTCTTTCTGGAAGTTCAATTCCAAAAAGTTTTTCTACGGCCATAGCGTAGCTTACGTTGTTAGAGAGAGGTGCAAGATAATCTAAGCGGTCTGTGTAAGGAATGAATTGATGATAACGTTTGTTCTCGGCAATTTTTTCAAATCCGCGATGTAAAAATCCAATATCAGGAACACATTGAATAACGTTTTCACCATCGAGTTCAAGAATGAGACGTAAAACTCCATGAGTGGAGGGGTGTTGCGGACCCATGTTCAGGACAATCGTGTCACTGCGCTCGGGAACAATAGGTGTTTCGGTGCGAGGAAAAGTAATTTGTGCAGCTTCATCAGAACGGCTCACATGATGGATTGTGCTTCCGCGTTTAATTTTTCTTTGAATGGTCATCAAAGCTTGAATCACAGCCTCTGGGCGTGGAGGACATCCCGGGACGTAAACGTCTACAGGAAGAACTTTATCAAGACCTTGTACAACAGGGTAGCTATCGAACATTCCACCTGTGCAAAGACAAGTTCCCATAGCCATAACCCATTTGGGTTCCATCATTTGATCGTAAATACGGCGCACGATAGGCGCCATTTTGTAAGTGAGTGTTCCCGCTACGATCATGAGATCGGCTTGTCTGGGAGAGAAGCGCAAAACTTCGCTACCAAAACGAGCCATGTCGTATTTGGGTCCAACGGCTGCCATCATTTCGATCGCGCAACAGCTAATTCCCATGGGCATAGGCCACAAGCTATTTGCACGTCCCCAGTTAAGGACAGCATCAAGCCGAGTTGTAATAATTGATTCGCCAAGTTTCTCTTCGAGGCCCATGAGATATAGTTACAACACCTTGAGCCATCTAGCTATAAATCATAAGAAAAACCAAAAAGTGCTCAGCCCAGTTTTTCTAAAAGGCACCTAGTTACTTTTGGGAGCTATCCGCTACCTTTTAGGGTGGGTTTTAGGTCGTTTGGGGGCTTTCAGTATCTTTGGGGTAATTTTTCATCGCATCGCGGAGTGTTCCGCGGCGTTGATAAACATAAAGCTGCTTTTCTTGTCTTTTTAGAATGCGCTCGTTTTCTTCTATTTTTACCATCAAGCGGTGGATTGCTAGGTTCTGAATTTCGCCTTCTTTGGCAAGTTTTAGGGCTATCTCCCCAATGCGGCGATATTGCCGACGCTGTTCGCGTTGAACTTGCGTTACGTCATACAAAATTTGAACGACTTGTCCGGTTCGGGCCAAAACCCTCAGAGGACGGCTAAAAATGCGTCTTAAGAAGCCTCTGAAGCGGCGCGGTAAACTTTTCCTCACGGCGGACATACCTTGAGTGTAGCAAAAAATATCTCCAAAGAATTTTGTGCAGATGTCATTTTCTTGCTATCAATTGTGTGTCCTATCGCACCGGCCATTTTTCTTGGCTTGGTATTAGTGCCCCGATGGCGGAATTGGTAGACGCAGCAGATTCAAAATCTGCCGACCTCGGTCAGTGGGAGTTCGATTCTCCCTTGGGGCACCATTAGTCAACCTGTTCGAACCAAAATGTGAAAAAATATTAGAAGAGCCGGAACCCCCAAGTGGGAAGCGGCCGTATCGTGCCCGCTCCCCTTCGATATAACCCTTACCCAAATGAAAATGAAGCCTAAATCCGTCTGGAGTAACCTCCACTTTATGGATAAGTGAGCGCACAATGCGGTCGCGCGTAATGTGGCCCGCCTCGCTTTCCGCA
>CAZIFW010000126.1:0-4383 GCA_964538275.1 uncultured Bacteriovoracaceae bacterium | reverse complement strand
CTTCAGGCAGTACTTCGGCCAGCCACTTGCGGCCTTCCGGATCGAAGTTTACTTCGGTGCGGCCTTCATAATAACGCTTTATTAAAACACTCCCTTCGCGGGTTATCTTAATGCTGCGCCTTGATCCAAACGAAGTTTTGGTTACCTCGAAATAACCATCGTGCGACATATTGCTGATATCGCGGTCATCATCTGAAACTTCTATTGTTCCGCGTATTTCAATATCGAAACTATTCAGGCCATTACTGTTGCGATACGTGGTTTTAGAATTGCCGCGCGATATGGATACGCTGGTGCTTTCCGATTGGGCGCTGGCAACCAGAGAGGCTACCATCAAAAATAAAAAGTAAACTGATCTCATGACGAAAGGCTTTTTTAACCTGAATACGAAGCAAAGGTGGGGTAGGGATTCACTGTTGGCAACCGTATTGAAATGAACTGCGGTATTGATGTAGTGAGTTGTAGGTTGGGTTAAATTATCTTTTTTGAGCAACCAATTTCAAAAAATCAATTAGCCCCATCACTTCAGTTTCTCCGGGTATGGGATAATGCTCCTGGCCGGGGTACACTACAAACTTAGCTGTGGCTTCAATATCCTCACTTCCTGTATGAAAGCCTTTGTTAACTGTTGGAGCAAGGCCACGTTTAATTTCAATTGCCCATACCTCTTTGTTAGGCCCCTCCAACACTAAGTCAATTTCACTTTGCGATGTAGTGCGGTAATAACTGTATTGCCATTTATCAGAGAGTTGATTTATTATATTCTCGGCAACAAATCCTTCCCAACTAGCACCTGATGTTGGATTGCTGAATAAGCTTTCTAAGCTTGAAATGTTTAAGAGCTTATGCAAAATACCACTGTCGCGAATGTATATTTTCGGAGATTTCACCAATCTTTTTTTACTGTTTCCAGACCAGGGTTGTATTTGCCGTACCATGTAGAATTCAGTAAGTATGTCTAAGTAAGATTTTATGGTTGGGTGTGTTACCTCCATACTTTTACCAAGCTTTGTATAATTAACCTGTTGCCCATGATAATGCGCTAACATAGCCCAAAAGCGTTTCATGTGTGAGGGTGAAATTCTAGGCCCCATCGTTGGGATATCACGCTCTACGTAAGTAGATATGAAGTTATTTCTCCATTGCCAGCTTCCGTCATCATCGTTTGCAAGAAAGCTATCCGGAAACCCTCCCCTGAACCAAAGTTTGTCGGCATTGAAGCCTGAGGGGTCGGCCTTATAAATTTCAATGGCATTAAATGGACTTAATTCAAGATAGCGTATTCTACCGGCCAACGTTTCGGATGATTGTTGCAACAGATCGCGTGAAGCAGAACCTAATAATAAAAATTGTCCTGTGCTTTCACCCGCTCTCTTACGAATGTCAACTATACTTCTTAGCGTTCGAAAGAGGTCGGGTTTACGTTGTACTTCATCAATTATAATGAGTTGATTATCTAGTCTTCTCAAATAGTTTTCGGCATCACTAAGTTTATTCAAATCACTATCCAGTTCCAAATCCAGGTAGATGGTTTTTTTAGATTGTAGTTCAGCCACCTGTAAGGCAAGCGTGGTTTTGCCAACCTGCCGTGGCCCCAGCAATGCCACAACAGGTGCTTGCTTAAGTGAAACGGATAAAACTTCAGAGACTTCCCTTTTTAACATTTTGTGAATTTTGAAAACTAAACTTTCAGATTTCACAAAAATAAGCCTTATTATATGAATTTTGAAAATTAAAATTTCAGATTTCACAAAAAACCGCGCTGCTTACGGGCTTCAAAGACCACAACGGCAGCCGCATTAGAAACATTCATCGAGTCGATTTTGCCCTGCATGGGGATGATGATATTGGCTGTGCTGTTTTGTACCCAGTTATCAGAAAGCCCCGTGGCTTCAGTTCCCATAACAATGGCACTGGGTTTTGTAAAGTCGGTTTCGTGATAAGGTTTTGAAGTTTTCAGGTAAGTACAATAGATGTTAACATTGTTTTGCTTCAACCAACTAATTGTTTCTTCGCTTGTGGCGGAAGCAATTTGTTTGGTGAATACACAGCCCACACTGCTGCGGATTACATTGGGATTATAAAAATCGGTTTGCGGATCGCAGATAATTACCGCATCCACCCCGGCTGCATCGGCAGTGCGTAGTATGGCGCCCAGGTTGCCAGGTTTTTCAACGGCTTCTAAAATCAGAAGTAAAGGGTTGGCACTTAACTTAATGTCTTGCAGTCGATGCATTTTTTGTTCGGCCACAGCCAGAATACCGCCCGTGCTTTCGCGGATGGCAATTTTATCGAACACCTCTTTAGAAACCGGAATCAGTAGCTTGTCCTGCTTCAACAAATCGCCCGATTCATTTTTATCTAAAATCTCTTCACAAAAAAAGATATTGCCGATACGGTAACCAGCTTCCATAGCCATACGCACTTCTTTTGAGCCTTCTACTACAAACAGTTGCTGCTTTCTGCGTTCGCGTGGTTTTTCCAACGCAAGCAGACTTTTGATTTTTGGATTTTGGGTGCTGGTGATGAGGAAGTGCATACTTAAAATAGTTTCAAAAATTCTCCTCACGATTATACTTCAATATAAAATTTATGATATTGGGTAGATAATTGCCTAACCTTGAAGGAATGGAGCTATATGCAAAAGCGTTGCCTTTATCAGGTTCTAACAGGGCAATTGCATTTACTGCATTTTGCTCTGATAAATATAGGGAGACACTATCAAATACTTGAAAACTTTCATTGAGAAGAGTTAATCCATTATTGAATCTTTGAATAATTGTTTCTTCATCAACCGGATGTCCACCTTTTGCAACCCTGTCCTTTACGCGCTCTATAGCAATAGAAGTACTTTCCAGAAGTATGAAAATTAACTCTACTTTATAACCATTAGACTTAAATAGGTTTACAACAGGGAGAATCTCTTCTGTGTGGTAATTGGTTTCAAATGCAAAATTTTGATTCTTGGATAGGGCAGAGGTTCGTTGGTTTATATACAAGTCAAGAGCACCGTCAAAAGCAGCTTGTTCAATTGCAGGATCAAAACTGAATTGCGCCCAAATAGAATAGAAAGATTTGTCAAAGTCGAATGCTGCAATATCATGGTCTTCTAAAAGTTCCTTGCTATGCGTAGATTTTCCTGCCCCATTAGGGCCACCAATAATCGTTAGAACTGGCAACTAACTTCTTTTTTGGATTTGGTATGTTTCGATGCTGGAAGAACAATCTTTTGAGTGATTGACTTTGGGGTGCGGATAATTTTGCTAGCCGAAACCTGCATTTTCTTTAATCGCTTCAGGTAAATTTCTGTTACCATAATAGCAAAGATAAGAATCTGTAAGTGTGCTACAAACGTGATTTGAAGCTAATACAAATTTTACTGAGTCGAGCTTTGGAAACATCTTGGCATCAGTTCAAATTGAAAGTTATTTCTTTAATTTGAATCGAAATATCAATCCTTGAAATTAATACATCCCTCATCCTGGAACGACTACGAATTACTGGACTCTGGTAACTTCGAGAAGTTAGAGCGTTTTGGTAAAATTACATTAATACGGCCCGAGCCTCAGGCTATTTGGCAACCCGTGTTTTCTATTGAGGAATGGAAGCAGCAGGCGCATGCCCATTTTACCCGCGAACAAAAAGACAATTTTCGGTTTGGTGATGAGGTAAAAGGTGGTTGGAAAAAACTTAAACCGATTGATGATAGCTGGCAGGTTGTTTACAATTATGGTTCATTAAAGCTAACCCTGCGTCTTGCCCTTACCAGCTTTGGGCATGTGGGTGTTTTTCCGGAGCAAGGTTCTAATTGGAATTTTATTTACGATACAGTTTCAGCATGGAACAAACCCAGCCGGGTGCTTAACCTGTTTGCTTATACTGGTGCAGCATCGGTTGTAGCGCGCGCAGCAGGTGCAGAAGTTATTCATGTTGATGCTTCGCGCCCAGGTTTAAACTGGGCTAATCAAAACATGCAGTTAAATAACCTGAAAGATATTCGGTGGGTATATGAAGACGCGCTCAAGTTTGTAAAGCGCGAAGTAAAACGGGGCAATAAATATAATGGTGTAATCATGGATCCGCCACCGTATGGGCGCGGCCCCGAAGGTGAGAAGTGGACACTACAAGAACAATTAGACGAACTGGTTTATCTCGCCAGTCAGTTGCTGGAGCCAACACCATCTTTCTTTATTCTTTCTATGTATGCGGTGGGGCTGTCATCGTTGGTTGGATTCAATGTAGTGAATACGCACTTTGCAGCTGTTAACCCTGAGTTTGGTGAGTTCTACCTCAAATCTAAAACCGGAAAAGATTTACCGATGGGTACGTTTCTCCGGTTTAACCGGTAGGCTTCAACTTTTTGGTAACGAATGGCATCCTATA
>CAZIFW010000125.1:0-4410 GCA_964538275.1 uncultured Bacteriovoracaceae bacterium | reverse complement strand
GAGTTGTGTTGCAAGCATTAAACTGGCTTTGAATTTGAGCGGTAGCCAGTAAAGCCGTTGAGAACACAAAAAAAGAAACTCTTATGAACTTTCTCATTAGCCTTATGCCTAAATAATAGGCTTGGGCAGGGTTTATGTAAAGTTAAGTTCTGATGAGGGCAGAGCATCAATCTGGCCTAGTGCCCCTTAAGCTGCTATCAATATTCTATCTTGAAAGTAAGTGGATTTACCCTTTGTAGAAACGGCGTTCGACTAGCATTTCCTTTTCGCGAATCGCTTAAATCATTAGCTCCCTTATGTGACGAAATTGTTGTTTCCCTCGGCAAAGGCGAAGACAATACCGAAGAAGAATTGCAAAAGCTTGCAGCAACGTTGCCGTGTCCGCTTAAAATTATTCATACCGAATGGGACCCGGCTTCTATTAAAGGTGGGTCTATCTTGGCTGAGCAAACAAACATTGCTCTAGATGCTTGCTCAAATGAAATAGTTTTTTATCTTCAGGGCGATGAGGTTTTGCACGATGAAGACTATCCCCAAATCAAGGCCGATCTTGAGCGCTTAGCGGCTACTCCGGATGCTGCTAGTATGCTTTTGCAATGGGTGCATTTCTTTGGAGATCCGCAAAGCGTAGCGCATTCGCGCAAATGGTATAGAAAAGAAATTCGAGCTTTTAAAAAGAGTTCGGGCCTAAGAAGTTACAAGGATGCCCAAAGTTTTAGAAAATATATAGATGGAGAGTGGAGCACTTTGCCTGCAATTGAATCCAAAGCAAGGGTTTTACATTACGGTTGGGTGCGTCCTGCAGATTTGATGGCATTAAAGACCAATGAATTTCAACATTGGTGGCATGGAGCTAAAGGGTCTACGAGTAAAGACAGTATTTTTCGTCCTCAATACGGAATTTACCGGTACGAAGGAACTCACCCAAAAGTAATGCAAGAGTATTTGGCCGCGCTGCCCAAGCTAGAAAAATCTTTTTACCAAATAAACCAAGCGCCTATGAGCATAGAAACTTTGAGACTTATTGTGAGTGATGTCATTGAGAAGGCTACGGGTATACGTATGGGTGAATTTAAAGGTTATTCCCGCATCGTCTGAGCTATTTTCCCTTAGATCCATCTGGTTATTTTAAAAATAAATCTTAAAACATCTTACGGTGTTCACCTTTTTGACGGTCGCTTTGTCATACCTAGCAATGAGACCTTTAACAAAACGCAAAGCTTTGAATATCAATGAGGGGTTTCAATTTTTGCGTTTTCCCTGTTGTGGGATTGGGGGCTTGCAGGAGATAACTCTTTTCCTCCTTTTAGGGTTATCGACTGCAGCTCTCGGTGTTAATTCACTAGAGGCTCAAGAAAATTTACAGAGCAAAGAGCTCGACGCACAAAAGGAATTACCGGGGGCTGTTCTTGCACCAACAGCTGAGGGGGAAAATCAGAAGAGTGAGGGGTTAAGTGGGTCTTTGTTTGAGGGAGCAAAGACCCGACGAGAGGACTTAAAGTTTGGCGCAAATGTGAGTTTAGGATTGGAGTCGAATGCTTACGTATGGGGATCGAGGGACCACGTAACGACAAGCACCGCAGCTGCAGGCGCAAGCCTAGGCATTGATTCCATTACTTTTACAACTCGCTTTGCGGCCTCTCGAACGAACAAAGAGTACGAGGAATGGGAATGGGCCGAAGACTTACAGATGGGGTTAAGTCGCAAGCCATGGAAAATGACTCGTACTCTGGATCTAGGGGTGGGTATCAACGTGATACTTCCCATGACAGATTACAGCCGTAAGTATTCGTTGCTTGAACAAGGCGCAGGAGCACGCGCTTCTTTAATATGGAATTTAAATCGCACTGTTCGCGGATTAAAAGTTACGCCCGCAGTGAGAGTTACAAATTATCAATACGCTACACCTGTAGCTTTCGACAAAAAATCTAATGAAGAATGGAGACTCAACACACGACTCACCGCTGATTACGAAATTGTAAAAACACTTTCTATCAGTGCACTCTTTGGTCGCACATGGGCTTGGACTGTAAACGGAAATCCGCTGGATCGTTTTGAAACAGAACAATCTATAACATGGCAACCTTACGAGCTAACAAGCTTAACTCTTGGCCACAGTAGGGGAGGAAATGCTTTGAGAAGTGATGGAACTAACAACATCGCACTCTATGACGAGGGTGATGCATCAACATTTTATTTAGAACTGGGTTTAGAGATTTAACAACAAAACTAACCAGTCTTATTTGAGGAGGTAATTATGAGGGAATTTAAGGGATTATTGCGCCGTCTTTTTAGCGGAGAATTGGTGAAGAAGGACTTTTTCATCATTTTCTTAGTCGTAGGTTGTGCAAAAGCAAAACCAGAGAAAGAGCCAGATCGCACGGTGTCTGTAGATGCCTTGCTCAGTGCAAAGTTAAATATTGAAAGTGAAGGCAGCCAAGAACTGCAAGAAGGAGATACTCCTTTTGTTACGGCTTCTAATGAACAAGGCAAAGGCGTTATTAGAAATGTGTCTGGGCCACCAAACTTTGTTGGGCTACTCACGGGCCTACGCACGGGTCTAGTGGGTAACTTTGAAGTAAGACTTGCTCTCACTCCTAAGTTTGTAGTGGCGCATGCACTTGTTCCTAAAGATGCAGTGCCGTCTTTAACTAAGATGGATCAAATTCTTGTGCAAAGTCTTGCAACACACGAGCAAATGATTGCGCGTGGTTTGGAAAAGATGAATATCAAAGATATTCCCGCGCGCTTTGATCTACTTCCTATTGCACAAGTGAGCATCGTAGCTGCGGGTGTGTTGCAAAACACGACGAACGATATTGGAGAATCCACTCCAATTTTGGAAATTATTCCAACTGACTTTGCAGCTGCTAGCCATTTTATAATGGGTCACATGGATACGCGCACGCGTATGCTGCTGACAAGCGAGCAACTGACACGAGAAGTTTTTCTTGAAGATAGTGTGAACGGACGAGTTACAGATTACGCAACTCTTCGCGCGCAAACTGGAATCAAACTTCGTATAGAAGATGAAAAAGAAAAAATACTCACGGAGCGTAAAGCAAATAAACTGAATCTATTTCGCTTTGTTAAAAAGACAACACTTACCCCTGATGAACTTGCCGCTCTTGGGTCTGGTCGTTCAGAAATTGTAAAGCAATGTAACGAATCACAAGCACTTGCTGTAGGGATGCCTCGTGGAGAGTGTGTGTTAGTACTGAGCTTTATTGTTCCTATAGAAATTGTTGCTGTTGAAAGAGCGCGAGATTCTGAGGGATTTGAAACCGGCATGGTAAACGTGCGTGTTCTAACTCCTTCTGAAGCTTCTCGTGGATTGATTCAAATTCAAGAAAACGTAGAAGTTGCTGAGGTAAGACCTGATCAAATTCTACAGCAAGTAGATGAGCGCAAAATTATTCGTCCTCAACTTGTTAAAGGTAAAGAGTTTCTCTTTAGAAGAACTCTTCAGGATAGTCCCAATAGTTTTGACTACGCGTTTGCGGGTTTATCAGGTGAGCTTGAAATTGTTAAGTTTGAATTTGAAGAGAAAGTTGTAAAAGTTATTCGCGGCGAAGCTTTATTAACAACTTCTGGAAACTCTTCTGTGGATAAAGAAGTTTTGATGGAACTTCCTGCGCAATACGTAGTGATGACATCACTTGCTCCCGATGGAAGTCAGCTTCCTTTTGAGCGTCCTGTAGAATCTACTCATACAAATCCGCAAGCGATTGCAATTGTAGACTGGGCTTCAAACAGGGTTCCCAATGTCTCTTCTCCGTTGAATTACTTTGGTTTGGAAAATTGTTTTAATTCTCGTACTCAAGCGGTATCTGATGTGGATAGTCGCATTGAAAAAACGGGAATGCTTAACTTCACACTCACAAGCACTTACGCTTCTTCAAGTGTGTTTGACTGTGCGGGCATAGAGTTGGCAGATTACTTTGATCGCTTACAAACAATCTTTTCTTTCAAGGAAAGGATTTCTTTTAAAGAGTACAAAAAACCAGAAATTGAAGAACCTACACTCAACGTTCCTTTGCTTGCGCAAAAGAAAATGGGCTTTGGTCTCTTTACATACTCTAAAAAACGTCCCAATGCTGATGGAGAAATCCACTTGGAAGATACCATTGTAAACCTTCCTTCGGTGTTTGATTTCAGAGATAACAAGAGCGTGACTTACGTACTTGCTGGACTTCCCAAGGGGAACGACCGAGCAACAATTGAAAAGAATGCTGTCATTATTAAATCAACAGAGCGAGTGATCAGTGACTTAAACCAGGCTCTGCGTGAAGCTACTAAGGGAACGGCTCTTGAGCGTCGTAGTGATTTTGTTCATCTTGAAATAGAAGGGCCTAATACGACTGGAGTCTTGGGTGATTTAGATCGCAACTATGTTTACTACGTAGAAAA
>CAZIFW010000124.1:0-4586 GCA_964538275.1 uncultured Bacteriovoracaceae bacterium | reverse complement strand
CTTGAGGGAAACATGTTAGCTCTGCTCGATAAATATGGGTATAAAGACAAAGAAGATCCAGTCTTCATTCAATCTTTTGAAATAGGAAATCTTAAAGACCTCAGAAAGAAAACATCTATACGCCTTTTGCAGTTATTAGACGAGCCCGACTGGCGTCCATATGACCGAGAGGCCAAGGGAGATCCCTTGAATTACTTAGATATGACTAAGCCCGAGGCTCTCAAAGAAATCGCTACTTATGCCGATGCGGTGGGGCCTTGGAAGAGATTGATTGTATTGGAAAGTAAAGAAGGTGATCTGCTGCCCGCAAACAACTTTATTCGCGACGCCCATGCCGCAGGCCTACTCGTTCATGCCTACACATTTAGAAGCGACTCCAAATATCTCAACAAAGCCTACAAAAACCCCAAAGAAGAATACGAGCATTTTGCCAAACTCGGAGTGGATGGGGTCTTTACTGATTTCACGGACGATGCGGTTGAAGCGCTTCGATAACTAAAAAAGACGCTCCCGAAACCCCTCCCGCCTTCTTGGAGTTGCAGCACTTGCTCGCACCCGTCTTCAAATATCACCTAAAAACCCCCCTTTTTTGATCGAAATCTATAACTTTTTGAAGTGACTTTGAGTTTCTTTAAAAAGTGCCAATTCCAGAAAAATAACGACCCACTAGCTTTTTAAATTTTAAAAAAGTGCATTTTTGCAGCGTTTATAGCTTGATAAGTTAAATTATCAATAAATATAAGCTATTGATTTTATATAAAATACATGTTTTAATAGTATTATGTTCGGTGGCTTAGTCAAAATAGTCAAAAAGGCTGTGGTTCGAATTCGGCGCAGACTTGGAAAGGGCAAAAAAGCCCCTCAAAACGCCCTGCCGAATTTAGCTAAAAAACCCCGTAAAAAAGCTCATATTTCGCAGCAAAATTCGGAAGAAGCTCAAATTCAACTTCCGGCGATACCCACAGTTGGGGCAGATTTAGCTCTTAAAAACTTTTCTTCGGTTCAGTTGAGCGCTCACACCAAAAGAGCTTATGAACGCGATTTAAAAGAGTTCCATTTGTATCTAAAAAAGGCTCATTTATACGAGTCATGGCAATTGCTGGGCCCTTCAGAAATTGCAGCTTACAGGGACGACCTCATTTCCCGCAATTTTGCCAAGGCCACTGTGACCCGAAAACTTGCAGTCCTTAAAAGCTTCTATTCTTGGACGATTGCCCAGGGGTACATGCAGCGAAACCCCGCAGACACAGTGCGCTCTTTTCCGCAAAGCCAGGACTCCACTACGGGTTTTCTCACCGAAGAGCAGGTTTATCAGCTGCTTTCGTACCTCGATCGTCTCGATACAGTCTCAAGACTTTCCAATCACCTCGCGCGTATAGGAATCACTCTCTTATTAATGCTTGGGGTTCGTAGGTCCGAGGCCTGCCAACTTCGTTTTGAAGATATTGTATTGATGGGAGACATCTGGACTCTTCGAGTGCAAGGCAAGGGTGGGCGCGATCGAAATCTCCCCATAGCGCCACTCTTGATAGAAGCCTTAGAGGATTGGTTCCGACGTCGTCACCCAGAAGAGTGTCCCGCAGTAGGATTTTTAGATAACCCAGCTCCTTGGCTGGATTTTTTAAAACGTCGCGCGAAAGAGCCTATCCTGATTTCCACTATGGCCACCCATTTTACAAAGCCTCTCAGCGATAGCGAACTCGCGCGTATCGTGCGCAAGCATTGCCTCAAGGCGGGCATTCCATTCCGCGTATCTCCACACATGCTCAGATCCACGGCTATCACCCATGCCCTCGACCAAGGCGCGACCCATCGTGGAGTACAGCAAATGGCAGGATGGACTTCACCGCTTATGATTTCTCGCTATGACAAAAAGAGAATGGATCCTAAGTACTCTGCCGTTCACCAGCTGCGCTACGCTCGCAGGCGTTTAGAACCTGCTGAGCCCACAAATACTTAAACTGAGTCAGAAAGTGACCGTTACTTTAGTGATTGAATGATTTCTTCAAATTCTAAACGAGGATCTTTAGTAGGAGCAAATGTTATTAGTCCCTTAGCTTCAGCTTCTTCAAAAGAAAACTTATAGGGATTTTGCCAGACTCGGAGTGGATGGGGTCTTTACTGATTTCACGGACGATGCGGTTGAAGCGCTTCGATAACTAAAAAAGACGCTCCCGAAACCCCTCCCGCCTTCTTGGAGTTGCAGCACTTGCTCGCACCCGTCTTCAAATATCACCTAAAAACCCCCCTTTTTTGATCGAAATCTATAACTTTTTGAAGTGACTTTGAGTTTCTTTAAAAAGTGCCAATTCCAGAAAAATAACGACCCACTAGCTTTTTAAATTTTAAAAAAGTGCATTTTTGCAGCGTTTATAGCTTGATAAGTTAAATTATCAATAAATATAAGCTATTGATTTTATATAAAATACATGTTTTAATAGTATTATGTTCGGTGGCTTAGTCAAAATAGTCAAAAAGGCTGTGGTTCGAATTCGGCGCAGACTTGGAAAGGGCAAAAAAGCCCCTCAAAACGCCCTGCCGAATTTAGCTAAAAAACCCCGTAAAAAAGCTCATATTTCGCAGCAAAATTCGGAAGAAGCTCAAATTCAACTTCCGGCGATACCCACAGTTGGGGCAGATTTAGCTCTTAAAAACTTTTCTTCGGTTCAGTTGAGCGCTCACACCAAAAGAGCTTATGAACGCGATTTAAAAGAGTTCCATTTGTATCTAAAAAAGGCTCATTTATACGAGTCATGGCAATTGCTGGGCCCTTCAGAAATTGCAGCTTACAGGGACGACCTCATTTCCCGCAATTTTGCCAAGGCCACTGTGACCCGAAAACTTGCAGTCCTTAAAAGCTTCTATTCTTGGACGATTGCCCAGGGGTACATGCAGCGAAACCCCGCAGACACAGTGCGCTCTTTTCCGCAAAGCCAGGACTCCACTACGGGTTTTCTCACCGAAGAGCAGGTTTATCAGCTGCTTTCGTACCTCGATCGTCTCGATACAGTCTCAAGACTTTCCAATCACCTCGCGCGTATAGGAATCACTCTCTTATTAATGCTTGGGGTTCGTAGGTCCGAGGCCTGCCAACTTCGTTTTGAAGATATTGTATTGATGGGAGACATCTGGACTCTTCGAGTGCAAGGCAAGGGTGGGCGCGATCGAAATCTCCCCATAGCGCCACTCTTGATAGAAGCCTTAGAGGATTGGTTCCGACGTCGTCACCCAGAAGAGTGTCCCGCAGTAGGATTTTTAGATAACCCAGCTCCTTGGCTGGATTTTTTAAAACGTCGCGCGAAAGAGCCTATCCTGATTTCCACTATGGCCACCCATTTTACAAAGCCTCTCAGCGATAGCGAACTCGCGCGTATCGTGCGCAAGCATTGCCTCAAGGCGGGCATTCCATTCCGCGTATCTCCACACATGCTCAGATCCACGGCTATCACCCATGCCCTCGACCAAGGCGCGACCCATCGTGGAGTACAGCAAATGGCAGGATGGACTTCACCGCTTATGATTTCTCGCTATGACAAAAAGAGAATGGATCCTAAGTACTCTGCCGTTCACCAGCTGCGCTACGCTCGCAGGCGTTTAGAACCTGCTGAGCCCACAAATACTTAAACTGAGTCAGAAAGTGACCGTTACTTTAGTGATTGAATGATTTCTTCAAATTCTAAACGAGGATCTTTAGTAGGAGCAAATGTTATTAGTCCCTTAGCTTCAGCTTCTTCAAAAGAAAACTTATAGGGATTTTGCCAGATAGAAAAAAACTCAGGATCTATAATGCTTACTCTCCCATCTTCGCCAATTCTTACTTGTAAATCAAAAACATTGACCCTTAATTTCGTAAACATTTCCTTCATTCTCTGGAGCTCTGCAATGGCTATGCTTTTTGCATTAGAGGAAAGCTTTGCTATCTCGGGTGTTTTTTTTCCGCTACAGTGAACTCCTTCAATAAATTCATATGCAATAGCTGGACGACCATTATTGTCCCAGGTCACGCCATGAACTTTAGGTCCCCATTCCATAGATTCTAAAAACTTTGACCATTTAAATTCATTCACTACGTCTTCTGCATCTCTTGTACCTGAACCAATAGTTTCGCCGCGAATATCTACTCGAGTGTTGATGACTTTAATAAAAACTTTCTCTGGCGGAGTCCCCATATTGGCTGAGTAGAGTTCATAAAAGCCCCCCCCCAATACCGGAAATGGGCTGAAGGTTTTCAAACTTATTGGGATTCACTGAGTGCTGAGAGTAAATAGATTCAAGGCTTTGAAGCTCTGATTGATGAACAATCATCAGCCTATTTTTTGCACTCAAGACCTCGGGAGTCTCAATAACCTCGATAACGGGTGAACTGGAAAAAACGGAATTTGCCCCGCTAATTGCACTTCTACAACTTTTAAGAAACGTTGATACAAATCCACCCGCAAAAGAGGAATGGGGAGACAGCAATAGCAATATAGCGAATGTTCCCTTCAGAGTCCCCATGTCTTAATGGTATCATAAAGCTCGAATAATCTTTGAGCTTAAGTCATTGCTTTAGCTACTGACAGATAAGTGCTAAATGTGTCGAAACC
>CAZIFW010000123.1:0-4621 GCA_964538275.1 uncultured Bacteriovoracaceae bacterium | reverse complement strand
GTGGGTTCTTTTTATGACTGGGCCAAGGCTGTCGAGAGAGATGGAATGGAGTCCGTCAGGAAGCTAGCCGGATACCACGACGAAAAGTTGCGTGGCGAGCTGGCAGGACTTCGGTCAGTACGGATCTCAAAGGCGTACAGGGTCTTTTACTTTGAGACTGCCGACGGAAGTATCAAAGTCGCAGAAGTAACAAAGGTGAGCAAACATGAGTACAAAAAGTAAGAATACATTCGGAACCAAAGATCTCGAAAAGCGTCTTGGAAAAAGAACTGTGGCAGCTTTCTTGAGGTCTTGGCGAATGAGCAATGAATTCTCTCAAGTAGCTTTTGCAAAGAAACTTGGTATCAGCCGCGCAAATCTTTGCGACATTGAAATGGGACGTAAAGGTGTGAGTCCCGAAAAGGCCGCAGAGATTGCCAAGGTATTGGGATACTCTGTGAATGTATTAGTTGAGATGTCTATCGAAGAAAGTCTTGCTGCCGCAGGTCTCAAGTACAGCGTTTCGCTCAAACCGGCAGCATAGTTTTAATCTTTTCCGCTAGATCAATTGATTTTGGTCCGCCCCAGAAATTATCGAATGCTTTTGCAGTGATCTCATGTAGTTATTTATGATTACCCTCCGAGCCAGTTCGGACTTAGTTCGGAGGGGGCCGAACTGGTTCGGGGTCCACCTGAAAACTTCGAAGAGTTACAGTTGAGCGGCCAATCGAAGTAATTGTTGATAAGTAATATTGCTTTTCTTACGAGTAAGAATGGAAAAAGCGACCTTGGCGTTCGCGTTTTAGTTGCTGGCTAAATACATAATCAACACGATAAAATCACTAATGTGTTATGGGTCGGTTATCTCAGTGACTCGGGCTATTGGCTTTTTTACTTCATAAAATGTGTGATCAAGATGTAGACCTGCGGTTTCTTCAAAACGTGGCATGAGGATAGATTGGGCCGAAGGAACATATTCCTTTAGATGCTGATCAAAATGAAAATACGTAAAGTACAGTCTAGTTGCCTCAAGAACCTTGCCTGACTTTAGAGCGAACTTTTCATTTTTGAGATCTGTTAGCTTGATGTAGTTCTTCCCAATGTCTTCACCAACAGCACTTTTGTCTGGCTTCCCACTCCAGGGTGCAGCCAGGACAAAGCGAATAAAATTGTGAGCTGCGTAAGTCTCGGGCGTAATCGTAAACCATGGCTTTGAAGTAGTCGCATTGAAAACGGTGACAGAATCTTTTTTGCAGTCGCGAATTTGAATTTTGTATTCTTTGACTGTCGGATCGCAAACTTCATTACAAGTAAAAGGTTCGCAATAGCGAGCGCAAGAGTTCATTTCATAGGTTATGGAACGTCCGCATTTAAAAGCTTTGTCGAACTCTGGGCGTCCGACAAATGAATCAAGTCTTTCAAGTAGGTTTTTAGGGTCTTTAATGTGACTAAACGAACGCTTTGCTGCAGCAGTCGACGTGGTCGCAAGTGACAAAATGAAAAAGTAACGGACCAGCAGAAGATAAATACCCGCATACCAACGACATTATTCTCTTTCACTCTTTATTTCAAAAGTCACAGTGTCGAGTCGATTCACCAGCCGCAGTTTCTTTAAAATGACTCCGTAGTTGTCCATTAAAACCTCCATTTCTCCTGTGTGCGCTTCCTGAAAATTTGAATTTGGATCAAATGTGACTGCGAATTTTCACTTCGTGAATTTCGGTCAAATTTGACTCGCAAGAAGCAGCGGTGGCAGGGAGTTGGCAGGGAACGACAAAGACTTCTACGGGCTGAGACGGCCATTCTAAGAAAACTCGAAATCGACTTCTAGTGATTTTAAGTATTTAGAACTGTTTGATTTTTGGGTTTTGTGATGAAACTTCTGAAATAAAATGGTCGGCGTGGCTTGGTCACAGCCAAGTCGCTGAAATTCTTCTAAGTCCCAACGGGACGGTAGCAACGCGTAGCAATTGAGGGTTAGGGGTTATTTGAGCCTGTTCTGGGCCTAAACTTTTGCTGTTGGTCTGCGATGTGCGAATTGCTAGTATCGCAATTCGGTATTCGATATGGCAAAAATTAAAAGAACAGAACACGCTGGGGCCAAAAATGGCGGTGGACATTGGGGCCGTCGAACAGAAGCCAAGACAATCTCAAAGAAAGCTCGTCGTGAGGATTCTAAGAAAATTCTTAAAGAAGAAAGTCTAAAAAAGCCACAGAAGAAAACTTTTAAGTACCGCAATGCCGACAAACAAATTGGGCTGCTTCTTAAAACTTTTACTGAGGAACGCTTTTTCTTCAGAATCTACGGAAAGAGCGGTACGTTTAAGGATTATGACATCCTTCATGACGACATCCGTGTGCAAATTTTAGATGACAGCGCAGAGTTTCTTGAGTCCGAAGATGGTGAAGAGTTCTATCTCGATTATTCTCGCAAAGTGCTTGGTCAAGAAACCAAGTACAAGCGAGTAAAAGAAAAGTAGAACTTTTATTTCGTCCAGCTTCTAATTAATTCCGCAAGCTGCTCTTTTGTAAGATTTTTCTGGGTAACGTCAATCACAACTTTTTCAGCAACAGTTCTTCCATCAGAATCTTCTTCATCGAGATCAACATTTACAGAAGTGTTGTTGATCGCAAGAAAAGCCATACAGGCAGCAAATCCAATCCTTTTGTTACCGTCCACAAAGGGATGGTTTTCAACAAGATGATAAAGATACGCGGCTGCCATCGAAGCCAAGTCTGCATGGAGATAAGTTCCATCAAAACTAGCTTCAGGTTGTTGAATAGCCGATTCAAGAAGTCCTTGGTCTCTGATGCCATGACTGCCGCCGTTGCGGTCAATAAGTTCTTTGTGGAGTTCGAGCACGTCCTCAAGACGCAAAAATAGCGGATAAATAACGATAATCATAACTGTACCGTTTCTTTACTTGGCTAAATTCTTAATCGTTTTGGGAAACTTCTTTTGAACTTCATCAAAGGCAGCTCGCACACGTTTTTTGCGATCTTCCTCAGAGGTTGGTTTAATAAGAAGCGTTTTTCCATCAACGGTGGAAATCTCAAGAGGTGTGTCCTCTTGGATTTTCAATAGCTCAAGGACAGGTTTATCAATCACCAGAGCTAAACTGTTTCCGTGCTTAACAAGCTTCTTTACCATATTCACCATTGTATCACCATTGTATGTACCGTTCAACATGTCTTTTTCACCTCTTCTGCCCAGTAAATTCAACTACTTCTGCCAAGCGGCTTTGAGGTAGCGAATAACTAAGCTTTTCGGTTGCCCCTGCTAGATCCGTTCCAACAACTCTCAGGTAGGTGTTGGTAGTCTTAAGCTGGTTGTGCCCGACGATGCTCATTACCTGAGCGAGTGGGACTCCACGCATAAGCATTTGGGTAATGAATGTTGCACGGAGATCGTGAAACTTCACGGGGGTAATCCCGATCGATTTGCAAAAATCTCTAAGCACGAGGGCTTGAGTACCTCCTTGCCATTCGCTTAAGTGAGGCAGTACGAACTCGCTTTGTCCTGTTTGCAGTTGAGAGGCTTTTATTTCTAAAAGCAAATCTCTAAGACTTTGCGATATGGGCACCACGCGATTCTTTTGGCTCTTGGTTGGGCCAAAGCCAGCTTTGCTACACCAACTGCGAGTTACAAAAATGCGGTTGTGCTCAAGATCAACATCATCCCACCTGAGGGCATACAACTCACCACTTCGCATTCCTGTAAAAAGTGCCATCGCCCACACAGAGTAAAAACGATGACCAAGGTGCTTAGCCTCGATCAAAAGTTTCTGTGCTTCGCTTGCTGTAAGCACAGCTTGCTTGGGTTCAGGGACTTTCACCTTCACGGGAAGTGCAGGGTTTCGTGCAATGACTCCATCTTCTATAGCTCGTTGGAAAATTTTTGAAATCATTTTCAGCACACTCCTGCGAGTGTTGGGGCTTGCGCCATCCATGCAGTGATAAACCGCATGATGAACATCAAAAGAAGAAATATCTTCTAACTTTCTTTGTCCCCACAGGGGAGTGATCCATTTTCCAAGCTGACCTTGATAGTTCTGCACGGTTGTTGGCCTAAGTTGCACGGTCATTTCGCGGTAAACTCTGTTCGTCCACATATTCCATGTGACCGAGGCAGGTTTGCCCTTTTCTAAAAGTAATTCGGCTCTGAGTTCTATTTCAGCATCTTTTGCTTGTTTGAGTGTGGGCACACCACGTTTGCGTTTTTGAATGCGCTTTCCGTAGGGTGTCCATACTTGAACGTAAATATCGTAAACTGTCTTGCCAGTGGGCAAGAGTATCTCTTTGATTGCCATTAAAATTCTCCTTGAATTGAGACTTCATGAAAGCAAATAAAAAGATTTTGCTTGGCCTGACAGCTACGCAAGTTAACTAACCACGCGTTTAGAATTTCAAAGAACGAACGCAGTTTCTTTTTACTCACTTTCATATTTCTCCGCTATCTCAAATTTCTCTTTTGCCTCACTGCCCTAGATTTTTTCTCACTCTCATAACTCCATCCAAACTAAACCCCGAAGCCTCGCCCGCGGCTCCGTGACAACACACTCTCTCATGTAAATGTAGAGGGTGTGTTGTCACGGAGCCGTGGGCGTCCTCTGGAGGGGTGGCAAATTACTCTAAAGCAGCA
>CAZIFW010000122.1:0-4714 GCA_964538275.1 uncultured Bacteriovoracaceae bacterium | reverse complement strand
CGTTAGATGAAAAGAGTTCAGGGATAAGTTGTGTACCAGAGAGTGCGTGTAACAGTTCTGAAGTACATGTGGGGTATTATGCAGGTACGGGTAGGGCGATATGCCAAGCTATCGGAGTGGAATGTGGAAATGACGAGATACTCACTGGAGTGAGTACCTGTAAGCGTTTACCTACATGCAGCGATACTGAGAAACTTTCATTTAATGGAAGCGACTTTAGTTGTACTCGTGACGTTGCCGTACAAAATTGTCCTGCGGGGCAGATCATGGTTGGAATGAACTCGGACAAAACGGTACGTTGCGAAGCTGAGAATAGAACTTTAGCATCTGATAATCTTAGTTGTCCTGATGGACAAATAGCACAAGGCCTAGAAAGCGATGGAACGGTGAAATGTCGTCCACAGCTTAATTACAAGGGCAAAAGTTGCAATCCTGCAAATGAAGCCATGCTTGGTTTTGATGCGAGTGGAAATATCATTTGTGCTCCAGTGAATAGAAGACCCAAAACTTGCAAGTGTTGTTATGCTTTTTATAACGATAGAAATAATCATCACGCCGGTGCGTGTGGTCATTGGTGTTATTACACATTAAACTGTCAGGTTCGCCGAGGTGATACGGGTTGGTGGTACAACGATTCTGTTGGAATTGAAGGCGGCGCCTGCGGATTTTATACAGATCGAAATGAAGGCTATGTGCCCGGTACATTTTCTAGAGATTGCAGGTAATAAATTTAAAAATGAATATACTGTTTAAGAGATGAAAATTTCTCGAAGGCAGTTTTTGATTTACGCCGGAGCGGGTGTTGCTGGTTCTTTGTTGACTCAGTTTTGGTGGTATCGATTTAGTGGGAAAGCGGATACTTTCTTGGATACAAAAAACAATTGGGCACTTGCAGCAGGCTCCCATGCTGCAACACAGGAGAACGGTTTACCCATTGGTCCTAGTTTAGAGTTTGCATACAAATTGCAACATAAGAGAATTCCTTTAAATCACGAAGCCCATGGTTTTATCCAGAAAGGCAAAGAACGCGCACTTGTGAGTTTACCAAAGGAAGCAGAATTAGCTTCGCGTCTTTCATGGATAAATGATTTCAATGGAATTGAAGTTAAAGAATTTTCAGCAATTGAGGGGCATTTATTCTACGGTCATGGAGCAGATTCAGATAATTATTTTTGGACAGTTGAAGTTAAAGGGCAAAAAAGCGCTTTGGTATGCCGTGATTGGAATACTTTAAATGTCGTAGCCCAACATACGTATCATGAGGCGGGGCATGATCTCGTTAAGTATGGAGATAGGCTTTATTACTGTGTGGGAAACCCTTATGATTCGCAAGAATCCAAAATTCTAGTCATTGAAGAAAAATCAGGGAAAGTATTAGATACAATTGTTACTCTAGATAAAAATATTGTCCTAAGACATTTACATTTAACTCCAGCCAACGATCTTTTTATATTAACTCACCATAAAGACCAAATTGATAAAGCCATTCTATTAGCTCCTTACTTGCTTTCTACTCAAAATCACAGCTTAAAGAGTTTTAATATTGATAACAGTCTCGCTAAGCCTCAAGCTTTTGTGGGACAGCTCTTATCGTGCTGTTTTGATATCAAATCAAACACAGCATGGACAACTTGTCCCAATGGGGATGCTGTACATGCTTGGAACTTAGCTTCTTATAAACATGTTGCGAGTTATGTGGGAGTTGCTCCTTCAATAATTACGGAAGATTCCAGCGGGGCTATAGTGGCGTATTCATCCAAAGACAATGTAACTCCACTTTTGCTTAGCGGAACTGAAAACAACAAAATCTCAAAAGATTTTTTACCCAGAGGGAGTCATTCGCTTAGTTTGAATTTGTGACTAAAGTTTTCAAAAGGAAAGCGTATAAATTTAGAGGCAACTCAGATGGCTACGCTTACTTCACCGGCTTTTTTCCATCCGGAGTTTTCCTCTATAAGCCATTCAAAATCAATGGAAGTTTTGTAGTTACGAACCAGCACGCGCAATTTTGTGTCGGGCTTAATTATAGCTAAGAACTTAGCATTTGGAATACTTTTAGCAGTCAGAGGAAGGAGTCCTAGATCGCGACCAAGCGCTAAGCTAATTTCAAGAGTGGCAAATGCAGGGAGCACAGGGTTATTAGGAAAATGACCTTCAAGAAACTTTAAATCTGCAGGCACGCTAAATGCAGCTTCATGAACGATTGGAGCTTCGTCTTTATCGATAAGCTGGGCTTCGATTCCAAATTTCCTGAGATGCATCATAATGTCTTTTTGCTTAGGCTTTTGAAGCCAGTCAAGATTCTTTGGTATAACTTTAGATTAAACAATGGATTCCTCACCAAGAAAGTACATTAATGACATAACCGAAATATTTATCGACTTCTTAAAAGCACCTTTTGTGTTTTTAAAGAGCGATTTTCATAGAAACTCTCGCACCCTTATTATTTATGCGGCCATTATCTTTTTTGCCATTGGCTTACTTGGGATGGGTTTATCTCTTTTAGACGGACTTGTGGATGTTTTGGGTCTTTTACGTGCAGTATTGGAGGGGAGTTTAATTGCTTATGCTCACTTGGCCACGATTTGTTTTTTAATCTTCCTGTTTTTTAAACATGGTCTTGGAGAAAATAAAACACATTCAGATTGGATTTCTACTTTCTTCTTAGCGTCTATGCCTTTTTGGATAGCATGCGTAATTATGAATTTTTTAACACGTGCGGTGATGGCTTTCAGTGGGGGCGGATTAGCTTTAATTTTCTATTCTTATGTTTTCATGGAAATTTTGAGACTTGCGGGACTGATTTATGTTTTACAACATCGTTTTCCCCGTCAAAGAAAAAACTTTTTAGCTTGGTTAGTCGTTTTTATTATTTTTCTTGCTGTCAATTACCCTAAGCTTAAAGATTCGTACAGTATGCTCACTTTTGACTTAAGCACTTTACCCGCTCCCTAATTAAGAATAGAAAACTATAATATGTTACCTCTTTCGGTCAGAGATTTAGAGGGTTTTTTACCTCATCGTGAGCCAGCAGTTTGGATTCATGAAGTCATAAATGCAGATGAAACTTCAGGCACGTGCACTGTGCGTTTTTCTAGAACGGCAACTTTTGCTGATACTTCTAGCGTATTAGAGTCGAGTTATTTAGAGTGGATGGCGCAGGCCTTTGGTTTTGTAAGTGCTGCGCAAAGAAAATTAGGACTTCTTAAAACTCAAAGCGATTTAGAGCAGGCTTTTTTGGCAGCTGTAAAAAACTATCAAATTTTAGAAGTTCCCCAATCTTTAGAAGAGGGCGACCTTTTTCAAGTAAATGTTAGAGCTACTCATGTTGTGGGTCCTGTGACCTTGGTAGAAGGTAAAATTGAAAAAGATTCAAAAACTTTAGCTACAGCACAACTTAAGTTATTTGCTGTCCCCAAGGCTTGAGAGTGAAATTTTTTTCTTTAGTTCTATTTCTTGTGAATCTTCAAGTTATTTCAGCTAAAACTCTATGCACTTTCGCATTAGAACGCATAGAGGTGCATACTGAAAAAAATTTAAAAGAGGCATTTTCAAAGTTTGATATTTATTATTCTGAAACCGAAGGAGTTCGTGGGACTGAGAAAATATTTTCTGTAGATCTTACTCATAAAGGTCACGATGTTGCTTTGGTGACCTTTATCTACGACACCGAAAAAGATACCATGTCATTGTATTACATCGAAGTAGAAGAGATGTATCAGCGTAAAAAGCTTTCAAGCTTATTAATGGCGCGTGCCTTAGAAAAATTCTCATATCCAAAGGTAGTGGAAGCTAAATTTTTATTCGATAACGAAGAAGCTTATAGAAACGCTAAGCAGAATGGCAAAAGTAGTGTGGATGCTGTTAAGGAAACGCCTTTTTATAAATCTATATCTGAATATGGGTATACTGAGGTAGAAGTCCTATCTGAAAAACCCATTACAGTTAGAGTCTACAATGCGGTCTTAATGTAAAATCTAAAAACTGAGGAGAGTTCAATTGAGCGAACTCCCCTCATAAAGACAAGAATTATCTAGGATAAACTCTAAATACTGCGCGACAACCGTTGTTTACACGAATGCTGTAACGATCCCAAGACCAACTTCTACCTTCACGGCAAGTGGAACTTGAAAGTTGTCTTTCAAGAACGACTCTACGATTTGTAACGCCCGTATCACAGCGTCTGCTTACATGACTGTTGCTTTCGCATCGTACCGTGAAGCTATCGTCCCATAGGTCGTCTTCAAGTCTTACGCGAAATTGTGCGCGGCACCCTTCTGCAACCCAAAGTACAGATCCACCGCGGCGATAACCCCAGGATTCACCTTCAATACATTGAGAATTAGAAAAACGCTGCACGAGTTGTGCGCGTTCAATAACTCCATCCACTCGACACTCTGTGTAGAGATCCCAAAGGCTGTTGCATGTGACATTTACGACTTCTGCTTGTGCAAATGACATAGAAAAGAGGGCGATTACGCCCAAGACCAATTTTTTCATATTTCCTCCTCGTTCCAGATTTTTTAATGGAACAAGAGTTAGACAGCTTTTTTAGGTTTAGGGTTAAATTTTTATACTCGGTGTCTAGGGATTTATAACTAGACTCGCATCTTAACTGAGTTAAGGAGTGATCTTCATTAAGTTAAGCTTTTTCAAGTTTCATAGGTAAATTCCGATAGAATTTTATCTATGCGTTTTATGTTGGCTACTTTGC
>CAZIFW010000121.1:0-4811 GCA_964538275.1 uncultured Bacteriovoracaceae bacterium | reverse complement strand
ATGAAGAAGGTCGTCCTTACTTAAAAGTGTTTCGTTTAAGTACGGGTGGAAGCATAGGAGTGAGAAAGTTCTATTTTAAACGAAAGCTCTTGGGAAATGAATGATTATTCTCGCCAATCTTTGTTAACGATAAGACGTGCACTTTTTTTGAACGTCAGATAGCTCCAAGCCCAATTTAGAAAAACAAAGAATTTATTCTTGAATCCAATCAAGTAGTAAATATGTACAAGTAGCCAAGCTATCCATGCAATAAAGCCAGAACTTTTCCATGCTCCAAATTGTAAAATGGCTTTTTTTCTTCCTATAGTTGCCATTTGTCCCTTGTCCAAATATCGAAAACTTTCGCGTTTTTGTTGTCTCAGGTCTCTCTGTATTTGACGTGCTACAAAATTTCCACCTTGAAGAGCGACAGGGGCTAGGGCGGGCAGCGTTTTGTTGTTTTCAATAAAAGCGCTCATATCACCAACAACAAAGACATCTTTATAGTGTTGTAGGCTCCAGTCATTATTGACTAGAACTCGCCCGCTTCGGTCGAGTTCTACGTTTAAAAGTTTCCCAACGCTTGAGGGAGCCACTCCGGCTGCCCATAATATAGTTCGAGTAGGAACAAACTCATCAGCTAAAAATAATCCTTCAGCATTTACGGAGGTCACTTTTGCTCCGCAGCGAATGTTCACTCCTAGTTGAATCAAATCCTTGTGTGCTTGGGCGGATAGTTTTTCGTCAAAGCTGTTGAGCACGCGAGGCCCTGCTTCAATTAAATAAATTTTGCTTTTGAGCGTATCAATTTTTCTGAAGTCTTTCTTAAAGGTTACACGTGCAATTTCGGCAATTGAGCCTGCAAGCTCTACGCCTGTTGGTCCTGCTCCTATGATGGCAAAAGACGTAAGAGCGTCTCGTTTTTTTTCATCTTTTTCTTTTTCCGCTAATTCAAAAGCGAGCAGTATTCGGCGGCGAATTTCGGTTGCTTGTCCCAGTGTTTTAAGTCCTGGTGCAAAAGCTTCCCATTCATCGTGTCCAAAATAGCTATGAGAAGAACCGCAAGCAAGAATCAATGAATCGTAAGAAAGCGTTTCTCCATCTGCTACGATAATTTTTTTTTCTAAATTAACGGCTTCGAGCGTGGCTAGCAAAACCTCAATATTATTTGCATTCGAAACTTCAGCTCGTATAGGCACAGCGATATCAGCGGGAGAAAGTGCGGCTGTCGCTACTTGATAAAGCAGTGGCTGAAACAGGTGATGATTACGTTTATCAATGAGAGTCACGGAGATATTTTTTTTGTTAGAAAGTGCTTTCGCTGCGCTTAGACCACCAAATCCTGCGCCTACGATGATGACTTTGTAGCTCGACATAGCGTCTAAAGTAGCTTGGATATCTTTCATTGTCTCTGCAGTAAAAACTGCTACATTAAAAGAAGGTTAGAATTGAATGGAATATCCTTGTTTTTTAGTTTCATTGCCGCAGATGCAAGATGAGTTTTTTGCGCAATCTGTGGTGCTTATTTCTCATCAAGACGAAGATGGGGCTTTTGGTATTACAATAAATAAGCCTATTGAAGCTCCTGCTGGGTCTGACGGAGAACCCACTCAAGTTGTGGCTGAATTGCGTGATGCCAATAGCGATAAAGTCTACGAGATTAAAGAAAACCTTTTTAGAGGTGGGCCGGCAGATGAATCTTCTGTTTTTGTAATTCATGACGACGAAAACCTTTCTGAAGGTGGAACACGCTTGGGTGAAAACCTTTTTCTTTCTACAAATCCTACAGTTTTGCAGACCTTGTTAGAGATGGGGCCACGTGGCCCACGTCGCCGTTATTTTATTGGGTGTTCTGCATGGGAGAGGGGTCAATTAGAAAGTGAGATTCGTGCAGGGTCATGGATCATGCTTCCTTTTGATGAACGCTTCGCTTTTGAAGAAGTTGATGAAATAGCTTCATCTGAAAGTTGGTCTACGCGTTTGTGGAGGAAGGTATTGCTTGCAGGGGGCTTAGACCCCCTAACTCTTGTTTCTCAAGGCAGAAGCGACAGCGGCTATAACTAGGGTTTTAAATGAGACCACCACGATTTTTTCCAAGTTACATCTGACAAAGCTTGTTGCCCTTGCGTGTTGGGATGAAAACAGTCGATGCTGATTTCATCATCAGAAAATGCATAGTTATAAACATCAAATGCAAAACGAACTCGGTCTTCTCCATATCGAGAGTTGGCGTCTCTTCGAATGTATTCAATCTCATCCTGGTAGGCGAAGATACGTTTTGTAACTTCGTTTCTTTTGTTTACATCTTTTTCTAAAAGAACATTGTTACAAAATTTATGAAATGCCCACATTTGTTTGCAAGTAGAAACCGGAGGAAGTCCAAGCCAAGAATTTTCAGCCACATTTCTGAGGTGATTGAGGTTGGGGATTCCACTCACCATTACACGTGCATTTGGATTTGCATCCAGTACACGATAAACCGCATTGCGAACATTGTTGGCGTAAGTGGATACAGGGGTCATTTCACTGTTCGAGTTTTGGCAAATATCATTGGCTCCTATGGCTATCATCACGTAGTCAGGTGCTCCTTGACCAAGACTTTTGCGAGACCAATCTAAAATGTAATCAATTTGTATTTTAATGTTGTGAGATGTCGAGCCAGATACCGAAGCATTGTAAACTTGAAGAGCCGTGTTGTTGGCAGCATTGAGTTCTTTAAGTCTGCTGGCGTGAGTACGTACTCTAGAGCTGCTGCCTGTGGCCCAACTTCTAGCACGCGATTCAAATGCAAAAATGGATCTCGTGTAACCCACTTTCCCGAGGTAGTAGAGGAACTTAAAAATCACGAGTGGATTATGAGCATCGGTCCTTTTAAATCCTGCTAGAGCTCCTGCGGTTATACTGTCACCACTTGCGGCCATTGTTTTTGGAATTTCAATTTTCTTTACAGTCTGGGCATTCAGACTCGAGCTCAATCCTAGTGCAAGAGCGAGTGTCCAATGAGTGCTTTTTTGCATTTTCATGGTTGTCTCTCCTCTTTACTTTTCGGGTTTAACTTTTAAATAAGAGTCAAAAATAAACATCTTTTGCCTGCTTTTTGACTCTATGGGGAGCTAATGCTTACAGAACCTTTACATATTTAAAGTAAGCTTGAGCTATTCATGTGAATGTTGTTCTTTGATTTGCGGTGCATTTTTATAAGGATCTTGCTTCTCTTGTTTTTTGTATTTCAATTCTTGCTCCATCTAATGCAAAGGCAATAGATAAATTAAAGGGATGCTCCAGTGCTCTTTCATCTGCCATGATTCAGGTAAAAGGGTCTGAGAAAACTTTTGCTGCTTTAGTAGAAGATAAAGCAAAAAATATTCAGAATATTTTAAGATCTGAAGCTGAACATAGAGTAGCCACTGAAGATGCTCTTGATGCTATTTACTTGGCATTTTCTATGAAAGAGGTAGACCTTTCATCTTTTGTGTTTCCTTCTCCTCTTGCAAACTTTTTATGGTCTGAACAACAAAGTAGCTTGTTGCGTTTACAGGAGTTTTTTCATGGCCAAGTAGAGTTCTCAGAGCTTAGGGGAACAGATTTTCATGTCCATATTCGAGTACCTCAGGGTCGCGTGGGAAGTATCTTTTTTGAGAACATTACAAAACAAGTTTTCGACATGCACACAGAGAGATTGACTTACGCATTAAAAGCTTTTGAAGTTCTAAAAAAAGTACGAACTGGGAATAGGTATTATTACAAAGTTGAATACAACAAGTTAATACGGGATATGACTCACGAGTATTTAGAAGTGCTTAGGCGGATGCCTAGTTTGTCTACTCTGGCCTTGCAGTTTTATCGTGTTGCTAAAGCAAAAGATGAAAGCAATCTTCTACCCCTAGAGCAATTTTCACTCAGTGATTTTGAGTCGTATCTTGAAAAAGACTATTCTTATCGATTAGCGGCGCATAGCTATTTATCTTTGCGAAGAATTTTAAATCAGTTTGGCCAAGACCCAGATATAAATCGTCAGGTAGCTGAAATTCAAAGCCGCTCCAGTTCACAGTAACTAAAATTTGACTTCATTGTTGTAAATTTATGCGACAATAAAGAAATGCTTTTGAGATCTAAGGCTTTGAGGCACTCGATCTTTTTCGCCGCCTTTTTAAATCTAGGGCATGCTAAAGAATTGAATTCTGAGCAATCCAACTTGTTAGAGCTTTTAAATAAAGCTTTAAGTGTTCAAGATAAAACTAAGGAAGCAAAATGTTTAGAGGGAAAGCTTTCGATCTTGAGTGAAAAGCAAGAAAATGGGCTTTTGAAACTTTGTATTCATCCGAGCAAAAAAGAATTGGATTTCCATTATCGCCAAGGAGTTCTTGCGAGTCCCACAACGGGAGTATTTTCAGAGAATGAACTTATCATCAAAAATGCAATTAAGAATCTGCGCTTTGAAAGCCTCAAGGGAAGTGTAGGGGCATCACTTCGAACATTTATATTTGATATTGTGGAAAACAATAAAGACGGTGTATCGAATTTTTTTGAGAAGTATAAGCTAGAGAGTCATTATCGTGAAGAATACCAAGAGATAGCACTTATTCCTAAGTCTGCTTCTCACAAAGTAAAGTTCATAAAGATGAGCTTTAACTCGAAAAGAAACCTAGAAGTTTTTGCCATACAGATGCAAGAGACCTTAGATCAGTATATTTTCTTTGTAGAAAAGCAAGACTATCGTTAGCACCGCTAGGGAGTCCTAAGGCTGTGCGATCACTGCTGCTCATGTGGTCGTCGTGATTGCTATTGTCTTTGTAACCTAAGCGAGTTTGATAACTCTCGATAACACCTCT
>CAZIFW010000120.1:0-4814 GCA_964538275.1 uncultured Bacteriovoracaceae bacterium | reverse complement strand
AAGTAAAGGTAAAGGAATTCCAACAATTGGAAACAATCCTATTACCATCGATATATTGATGATGGCTTGCGAGGCCAACATCGCAGCCACACCTATGGCCACTAAGGCTCCAAACTTTTCTCTGGAATAAGCCGCGGCCCACACACACCGATAGATAAGCAGTAAGTAAAGGACCATACATACTAATGACCCCAACCATCCCCACTCTTCTGCCAAGACTGTAAAAATAAAATCCGTATATCCTTCAGGTGTAAATCCAAGTTGTGATTGTGTTCCCTGATTAAAACCCTTACCAGCAAACTGACCCGACCCCACTGCAATAATTGCTTGCAGCGAATTGTAACCTTTTCCTTGCGGGTCAAGACTGGGATCGAATACAACTTTAATACGATCGCGGTGACGTTGAGCTAAGCCATACTTCCATGCAAATGGTGAAGCCAACAAACCCACAATCAAAGTTGTGAAAATAATATTGCGCTTGATTCCAAAAAACAAAACCATCGAAAGGCCCATGAGAAAAATAATCATGCCCGTGCCTGGATCGGGCTGTGAAGTTACGGCAGCTGTTGCACCTAAGACTATGGCCATGGGGCCAAAGAGTTCTCTTAAACTTAAACTTCCTGAGTATTCGCGTGCATGAAAATATTTTGCCAATGCAAGAACAAGCGCAACTTTCATTGTCTCTGAGGGCTGAAAGGCAACAATCCCAAAGTCGTACCACAAGCGCTGACCGTTGCGCATAACACCCGCCCACCGTGTGCCGAGCACTAAGAGAATATTTATCCCGTAAATGATGTAAGCAAAGTGTTCTAGAATTCGGTAATCAAAAAGCAAACAAACCGCGATTACAAAAAAGCCCACTCCAAAAAATATGAGTTGCTTAAGTAAGAAAGTATTTTGAGTGATGCTGCCTGGATCGGAAGTGGCGGAATAAAGAGTAAGCGTTCCGATGGTTGCAAGAATAAGCACTAAAATAAAGAGCATCCAATCGACGCGTTTGGTTTCGCCTTCGCCAAAATCTGCCCTGTATTTGCTATCTAGGAGACCCACAGCTTAAGCTTACTCGACTTGAAGAGTTTTTCAAAAAAGGCTCAAAAAACAGGCACTTCGCTCTAAAGGGCCTTTTGAATCCAAGGAGATTAATGGAGCCCAAGCCTCGTGCTCAAAACTGATCTCAATCGAAGTTAAAAATTGCAATTTTTTTGGAAAGACTTGGCTAAAATTGACCCTGTTGCTACGCTTTCAGCTGTCCTTAAAGTCGGCGTGTAGCGCAGCCTGGTAGCGCATCTGCTTGGGGTGCAGGGGGTCGTGAGTTCAAATCTCGCCACGCCGACCATTTTTCTTAAGACCCAAACCCTATAGCAACCCAAGCATTTGATTCTGAAACCAATTTAAAATCGACTATGAAAGCAAGGTCAGTCCCTGACATGTCCCGACATCACAGGACATAACTAGATTTTGCTACCTGATTGCTACCAAGTTGCTACCAGCAAAATTCACTTGGCCTGTGAATTCACAACTAACGATGCTAAGACTCTTTCTGCTTGATCACTCACGCCAGTGGTCTCAAAAAAGGCAACTTGAACCTGCCAAAACACACTATTAACTTTTACCAACGTTGTTCGTACTATGAGTTTACTGCGTTGAAATTTAATAGACCTTGCTTCGTAGCCAGATACGTTAATTTTCTCAATTTTATGCTCACTTTTAACATCCTCATCTGAGGCCATGTTCCGAACTGACCCAGATGCTGCAGCATCTATATCTAAAGAAACTCCATTCTTGTATTCCATACGAGTAGCTCTAATCGTTAGTTCTCCATACTCTGCTTCGTATGAATCAAACGATTTGATCAAATTTTTAACATTCTCTGGAAGAGTCTCTTTTGTAGCTAAACTTTTTTTCAATTCAGTTGGCAAATCAATCACGATTTCGAAAGCTTCATATTTATTCCAAACAGATGTATTAACAGCTTCTCCATACTTACCCTGAGCCTGCTTGTATTTTGACATCTCTTTATCAACAACGTGAATTGCCTTCCCTAATGAAAAAACTAGTCCCAAAATAGCAGCTTTCTTTAGGGTCGGTTTCAGTGGCTGCCCCTTACTCCTAGCTATTGCAAAACCAATTAATAAACTAAATGGTACGTAAATAGCCATATGAACGGGAATAGCAATCCCATAGGTAATCAAAGTAAGCTTGAGCGATTCAATATCCACAATTAAGATATCGGTTCTAGGCTGTAACTTTAGAGAACAAATACTGACGCTTAGTTGTTCTCTACACTAGGCAAATTTAACTAAAAAAACACTCCCAAAGAAGATGCCACCACATCATGGGGCAAAACAAGACTTTGCTACCTGATTGCTACGAAATTACTACTAATAGAAATTATGCAAATTGATGAAGTGCAAGCTTAAGCTACTTTAGAAGTAGTTCCTTCTTTTGCCCTTTTAGTAGACTCAAGCACTGCTTTTCGAAACATTCTAACCTGAAAATAAATCACCAATCCGGAGATTAAAACGGTAGGCAAAAGAATCCCAATATAATCTGGTTCACCTGGCCGAGATTTCCAGATAGTGCAAACAAGAAAGCTAAATGCAATTACCAAAATATATTTGAACAACTGAAATGTAGAAATTAAAGTTCTTCGGTATGCATTTAGCTCTGGCCATTCTACAGCGCCAGTTTTAATTTTGCATAAACATTTTGGGCAATTGATTATAGATGGACCAAAACCGTACGAATTAGAAACGGTAGGCTGCATATTACCCAATGATTGGCCCGGAAAACCTGCCGCCATATTCCCAGAATGTCCGAGTACATGCTTACAATTTGGGCAACTTGAAACTCGCACTACATATCGCACCCCTTAATTTTATCACCAACTATTTGTACCGATACGCCATAATCTCGACGATTTAATTAAACGCGAACCTGCAGACAACATCTCTAAACCTAGAAAAAGAAGCATGCTAATATTGGGCCCCAGTGAAGATACCCCTACAACCTATCCATCCTAAATCAGACTTTGGGCTTAAAGTACGCTGGATCGCATACTTTGATCTCTTGGGTATGAATGCGCTTATTAAGAAGAGAAAAACTCACGTAGCGCTGGAGTCTATTCGAAACTCTGTTCAATTACTAAAATCGAAAACCGATTCCTTCACTGAGAATCGAGTTAAAACTGTTTGGTTTTCTGATAGCTTTCTTTTATATACCGAAAACGACTCAAAAGAATCTTTCGCAGACTTAGAGCACATAGCCAGGAACTTTCACCTTAACTTAATCGTCAGAAATATTCCAAGTAGAGGCTCAATAGAGCATGGGGAATTCATTGCAGAACCAGAATCAGGAATTTATGTTGGACCCGCCCTAGTTAGTGCGCACAATGTAAGCGAGAGTCAAAATTGGATTGGATTTGTACTTTGTAAGAGCGCGATTAACCGCCTCAAAGAGATGGAGTTAACCAACTCAGTTTCCCTTAACTACTCAAAAACTTATAGCGTCCCTATTAACATCGATTCAAAAAATTCGAAAATTGAAGGTTGGCCCTGTAAGCTTGGATTTGCTGGCAGTGTTAATGGTGAAAATATTGCAATCAAGAAGTTGTCCGAAATGCGCTCTCGGCTTACAAAGAACACTAATCCCAAGATTATTGCCAAATATAACAATTCTTTAGATTTTCTTAATTCAATATATTCTCAGAAATTAGAAACCTAAATAATCCGCCCCACATCGGTTTCGGGTTGTTCACATTTCCGAACATTGTTCACAAATCTGAACGCTTTTCTTTCTCAAACTGAGAAATCCACTCTCTCAAATTGAGAATTTTCTCAATTTGAGAGAGTTCAATATTCCTTTTCCGGCGCGAATAGCTGATCGAGCGGATGGCATAGCTCTTGCTTCTATATAAGTAGGGAATTCTTATTTACTTCTTTCTTACCCAATGGGTGTTCGGGGTTTCATTGTTCAGAACCAGCGGTTCTGAGAAACCTTGTGCGAACAACAATCGGTAGAAATTTCAACTTCCCTAACTTTTTAAGAAAGAAGAGGAAATTTTTATATGCCCATTGTAATAACCCCAAGAGACGAACACGTCCTGCGCTTGCTCGGAATGTTTCGAGTGATGACGCTAAAACAAATCCGAGAACATTGTTTTACACATTTATCGGTGCCGCTTGTGCAACGAAGGCTTGCGAAATTGCGCATGGCCAAGCTGGTGCGCGCATTTCCGTTTGGTGTCTCAGGCACAAATGCGTGGACGCTAACATCCGAAGGAGCGCGAGCGAGCGGCTTTAGCGAAGGTGCTTTTACTCGCCCACCCAACACAAACACCATTCATCACGACTTGATTGTTACTGAATATGGCCTGCGAATGAATGTTACAGGCAAGGTGCACGCATGGCTGGGAGCGCATGAGTTAATGTCTAAAAGTGATTTCAAAAAAACAAAGTCGCGTATACCCGATGCAACTTTTGAACTCGATGGATTGTTTAAAGGCAACAAAGTAGCGGCACTTGAAGTTGAAAACACCACTAAAGACGACCGACGGTTGGCAGATTTTGTTCAAGACTATTACTTCCTAGCGGGTGATATCTCAGATGTATTTATTGCGTGGAGAACAACGAGTCTTCGCGATCGGCTTGTGCAACGAATAGAAGAATTCAAACTCAAAAGATGGCAACACCCAGCACGCTTTTGGTTTAGCGATCATTCACTCAATAAAGGGCTTTGTTTTAATTTTAATGATCTCAAAGGAGAGAAGTTCTCGCTGCTGAATCATACTGTTTCTGCGCCTGTATCTACGACTG
>CAZIFW010000119.1:0-4997 GCA_964538275.1 uncultured Bacteriovoracaceae bacterium | reverse complement strand
CAAGTCACTTCTAAATCGATCTCTTACGACTAATCTAATTTTTTCAGAGTTTACTAAGATATTCCCTTTAGAGAGTCTGTAACCAGAAAACTGACTTTGTGCTTGCTGCTCATCTTTAAAGTAGAAACTATCAACTTCAGTACCAAAAATCTTAAAGCCTAAAAACTTACCAGAGTATTCAGACTTCGCACCTGTGAAGGAGCGGTTATATCGAGTCAACTCAGTTTCATTGAGTCCCGTATCGTAATCGCCAAATAAAGCATAGAAACGAGAACGCTCTAATTTAAGATAAAGTTTGTCGCTACTAGCCGCATCGTTACGTTGAGTCGTATTGTCACCATATAGAGTATAAAACTCGTTGGGATCTACAATATTTTTAAAGTTACTTTCTTTTGCGCCTCTTTGCTTAGCACTGTCATATGCGACAGTTGCAATCCACTGACCACTGATTCTACCTTTAGCATAAAGTTTAACTTGCTCGTCTACGTTTAATTCTTTGTTGTGCTCTGCACCTTTTACACCGCTCATGTTACCTTTGAGCGTTTCATAACCTGCTGTACCTTCAGCAAAACCAACAACCACCCAGTCTTCAACAGACGGTTCAAGCCAAGTGCTTATTTCCATTTCGCGCTGATTTTCAAAGAAGAATTTTAGCTTTGCTTCGCCCGCTTCGTTTGTAGGTGCTAATTCTATGAAAGCTATACCGTCGTCGGTTTGAACAAAATACTCAGGCTCAAATCTATCCAATGCACTTAACTGACGTCGTTTTGAATATTCTTCAAACTGTGCAGAAATATAAGGAGCGCCGAGTGTATAAGTTCCGCGAACGCCTTTTCTTACAGGTTTATTAGAACGGTTAAGAACTCTAACTGCAATACGTGGCTTATCTACACCGTTAGCCTGAAGTCTAGAAAGCTCAGGAACAAAGACAACTTTTTCCGGTAAGTTTGAATAATGTATAGTGCGCTTGAGTAATTGAACATTCTCTCCGCTCAAAGTTCGCACAGCTGCTTCGATTTGGTTGTCGCCCTCTTTTAAAGGAACACCTTTCCATTCGCTTGCATTCACAGATTTTTCAGCATTGCTGTGAACTTTTACAAAGAGAAGATTGCTTACTTCTTCGCCGTTTACTCTCAATACAACCTGATGATCTTTACCATGTTTAATAACGATACGAGTAGAAGGAGCGCGTGGATTGTATGTTTCAGAAGGGAAAAGAATCCCCACACCCGGAGCTTCATTCATAACCCAGCTTTTGTTACCGCCTGAAGCTGTAACATCATCCATTACTTCAATATCATTCGTTGCAACTTTTGGAGCAGGTAAATTGATTCTACCTTCATTTACTTTAACTTCTTCTTGGCCACAGCTTGGAGTTTGAGTGTAAAGGATGGCCTGTCCTGTATAATTTGCTACTTCATAGCGCGCATCTAAATTGGCTACATATTCAGGCTTCAAGCAGCTTTCTGGACTTATCAATTCATCGCCTTGAGGAATAGCTCTAAACGTTAAAACGCCCTTCTCGCCTTTAACAAGTTTAGGGATTCTAAAGACAAGTTTTCCACTTTCAATTTGAGCGTCTACAACTTGATCTTTCCACAATCCTGTTAAAGGAAGATACTCAAAGTCCTTAGGCAAAGTTACACCAACTTTTACGTTAGCAAGATCTTCGTGTGCAGCCATATCGGCCACATAGAGGGCTTCTGCAATTTCACTCTGCTCAACTCTGCCTATTTCACCTTTAAATTTAAGATCCAATGCACCTTTAGGAATTTCTTTTTGACGCAAATAAAAATCTGTTCTCCAGAGAGCTCCACCCATGACATCTACAAACTGTGAATTTGCTCTACCCGCAAATCTAGTATTCTTGTCACATGCAACAAGCTCTAAACCTTTAGGAATTGTAGATTCTACAACCTGTACAACATGTGTGCCAGGTGTAACTTTTTCAAAATGGAAGCGACCTTCTTCATCAGTAACAACGTAAGTACCATCTTCCATAAGTACTTTAACTTTAGGAACTCCTCGTACAACTTTGGGATCCGCAGTATCGATGTCACAATGTTGAGACTCAAGAACGCGACCAAAGAGCACCGCATGACTGGCAAAGAACGCATCTCGAATCATCACACTGACTTCAGCAATATTGGAAGGTGTTCCATTGCTACGAGTAGCTTGAGCTGTATTTGTAGCTCTTCCAACAGTTGCTCCTGCGCCAACTTCAGTTACATATGAAATACGACGATCGTTTGCGGCAGGAATGTTTCCAAGTTCGATTTGCATCGTACGTCCCCCACTTATTAAAGTAGGATCGGCCACTTTTAGACCATCTATTCTTAATGAACCTGTTTTAAATTTTAAACCAAGAGGTAAAGTGTCAGAAACCACAACGTCATTAGCGGGTCCTGCACTGATATTTCTAAATAAGATTTCATAGCGTAAAAAGTCGCCATGACTTGCTTCAGTCTTAGATACTTCTTTTGTAAGCAAAAGATCTGTCGTCCCAGCAACATCGACAGGAATATCTATATTTAAAGGAGGCCCCGCCTGAAGCGTGAAAGGCTCACCACTGTAACCTTGATTTAGAGCAAAAGGTAATCCGGTAACTGGATTAACGAGATCATCCAAAACTGTAATATCTACACTCGTAGGCCAAGAACTATTTGCAGGTAATCCTGTGAGCACTAAGCGGTATTGCCCCGCTGGCATGAGAGGGAAACGATATCCCCCGAGTGGCATTTGATAAGTATTAGCGCCTGCTGTTACTTGAGAACCGGTAACTATGACAGATGGATAAGGAGTTACCCCATCGTCATCAAATACTGTTGCAGGCAAACCAGAAGCTGCATGGACTATCGAAACAGTTATACCATTAATGGCATTTCCGTTTGTTGAATTAAAAACAACCCCAAACGGGTCAATCAAGACATCAGCCTCAGCTGTGTCGCTTGGAAAATCGTCATCTTGGTAATCTACAGTCAGCTTATCGCCAACAGTGATAGCAAGTTCACAATCGAAAACTGTATAAGAGGGAGGAGGCCTGTGACTATTAATAGCCCCCACAAAAATTCCGGTATCGATACCCGTTTCAAGCAACTGAAGTCTTTCTTGATCTCCACTGGAGCTCGATACAACAACTGTAATATATTCACGAACTAAAGGATCTTTATTTCGATTTAGATCTGTAACATTTAAAAAAAGCGGCTCTCCCGCGCGGTAGGAACTTGCCTGCGACAAGGGCAATGCACTAGATGTATCTATCGGTCCGCCACCTAACGTAGTAGGCGCAGGTGAAGGATCAAAAGTAGCACCATTGTAACATTGAGTTCCATCCGCACGGACAGAGTCGGTACCAACAGGCGGAGTATATCTCATGAAGCTAATTATTGCCGGTGTTGGATTTGGAAGTGTGTCTGTTTGAACAGTATTAGAATTCAAGCTTTGAGCTTGAGCGTTTGAATCAACAAAATTTACTGTTGCAGTATTTGATATTGAAACGGCAAAAGTAGGCTTCAAAAGACAAAAGAGGGCTATCGCTAGCCCTCTTCTAAAATTTGAAGTTACTTTAACCACAAACGTCCTTAATACTCAGTTCGATTAATCAACAGTTACATCAAAAACTACAGTTTTAGTTCCAGATGTAGCGAGAGTAGAAATGAATGCAGAGATAACTCCTGCAGCATGACTAGCTCCGTTAGGGTTGGTCTCATCAGCACCTGATGCATCGTCATCTTCTGCGATGCCATCAACTAATAAAGTACCTGGTGCGTAAGTGAGGTTTGCATCTAAAGTATCTGTAACACTCAAGTCATCCGCAGCAGCACCACCTGTGTTAGCAATTGAAATTGTATATCTTACAACTGCACCAGGGATTCGCTTAGGGTTTGTAGTGTTATTGATAGGATCGCTCACTACTACTGAAGATTTGGTAACTGCAATACTTGCAGAAACTACATCGTAAGTTCCAGCCGCGCTGTGTTTACCGTCTTTATCAGCATCACCAGCAGCAGGACCATCACCGTCAGAAAACACGTTCTGTACGGTACCCGCGATATCTGCGTTTCCAGAATCATCCAATAGAACTGATCCCAACGATGAACTTACTCCACCTGCATGAGCAGTGGCTGTAAGATACATAATCGCCTCATCTCCGTTAACAGGTGTACCCGGAATGTTACTTACGATGTAAATAACCTTAGTTAAGTCAGCGTTGAGTTCATCGACAAATGTCGCCGTATCTTCAAGTGCTTGGTAGCCAGGGGTTGCGCCACTTTCTACAAACACTGAAAATGAACTTGGGTCAAAGTCATCACCAGCATCATTTGATCCTGCAACTGCGAAGTCAGCAACATAGTTACCTGTGTGGTTAAGAGTAAAGCCTAACACCTCACCGTTTTGGTTAGGAATTACGTTCTCGTCACCGTTGCTGGTAACACTGAAGTTAACTCTACGGTCGACTAAAAAGTCGACAACGTTACTGTTTGCTGCAGTTTGAGCTAAGCCACCAACATCATAATCTACTGATGCTTGGTTACTTATGGTTACGCCAGCAGCAGTACCTGCTGCATTAGCTGTATAGGCGGTGGCAAAAAGCCCCACACCTAAGGTTAATAATTTTCGATTTACGTTCTTCATAGTTTCTCCTATTTTTCCTTTTCCTATTTTAGTTTCTGTTATTGTTTCTTTTCTTTTAAGCGGCATAAAACGTTCCCCTTTCAATTTGGCATTTGCCTTTATTAATTAAGAACCGCTTTCAGCCGCAATTTTCCTTGTGCGTTTGGCTGAACAGCGCCTGCAACTTTCCAGCGAACATGTGTTACATCTGCGGGTAGAGCTGGACGCTGTTTACGAAGTTTGTCAGTGACTTTAAGATTGGCAAGATCGCCATATGCTTTTCCGCCATCGATTGAAACTTCAGATCTAGCGCTAGCTTCTGCTTCCGCAGCTTTGAACGTCATGTTTTTGGGAATTGGGTTCGTAACCACAATATCGGTTGC
>CAZIFW010000118.1:0-5128 GCA_964538275.1 uncultured Bacteriovoracaceae bacterium | reverse complement strand
GGCGAGGACAACAAAGATTTTACAATTATAGAAGTTCTTTGTACTGGTGGCGAAGCTTCTAAATCAGATTCTAAAACAAAAGATTACCGATCTCCCAATCCATTAAAAAAAGCAGTGGCTAGATTATCGCCACAACGTTGTGCGCAAGTGCTTGAGTTTTTGATTTCGTACACAAAGTACAATAATGCAAAAGCAAATGAAATTTTTAATACAACAAATTCAGATCGCTTGAGAAATGCTAACGAAGGCGAAGATAATTGTAAGATAAGTTTAGGGGCTGCTGTTGATGCAATTACAGAGAGTGAGCCTGCAGAAGAGTTAGTGCATTTGGCAGAGTACATTAAAAGAAATCGCAATCTTTCTGTCGAAGCCTATCGGTCCATGCCTAGGTCAAAAGGTTCTTCATCATCAGCACCTCATTGATCGTCAGCAGTGTTTAGCGAACGATCAATGAGTGTTGTTAGTCTTTTTAGTTAATTTCTATCTACGATAAAACTTACGGAGTCTTTTTCGTTTTTGTAATTTGTTGTGATGTCAACGTTGAACGGATATTTGCCTTGTGGATCAAAATTACCCACAAGGTGATCGCTGGCCGCTTCTAGTTTTAACTCAGTAGGTTTTTTATCTACCCTTCTTCTAAGCGTTGTTGCGTTTAGTGAGACATCATTAAGAGCAACAGCTTTGTATTCTTTATTCATGGGATAAAGCTTTATTTGTTTTTTAGTTTTATCTGCAACAAGCTCAATTAAAAGGCCTCCAAGGGCAGGTTTTATGCTTCCACCTTTTTGAGGCTTTAAGACTCCTGGCACGCCATGGTCGTGTCCCTCGTGAGCAAATGCTCCCAATGAACAAATAAGTCCAGTGATTAAAAAAAAGTTTCTTGTATTTTTGTTTAGTAAATTCATAATTCTATATCCTTCCCTGTTTGTGATGATTGTTGAATTGATTTCAATGCCGCTTTTTCTCCAAAGCGGTAAAAAACTGTAGGAGTCACGATAAAGTCTAATAAGGTAGAACTTAAGAGTCCTCCTACGATGACTAGAGCGACTGGGTGCAGAATTTCACTACCAGGTTGTCCGTGTGCAAATACTAGAGGCAGAATACCCAGCGCTGCTGTAAGTGCTGTCATCAAAACCGGAACAAGCCGTTCAAGTGATCCGCGAATGATCATCTCTTTAGTAAATTTCTCACCTTCATGCTCCATGATATGCAGGTAATGCGAAATCATCATGATTCCGTTTCTACTTGCAATTCCGCATAGAGTGACAAGACCTATCAAGCTCGCAACAGAGAAAATTCCATCTGTCATAAACAGAGAATAAAGACCGCCCATGAATGCTAGAGGAATGGTGAGCATGATCTGTAGGGAAATCATCCACGACTTAAAGTGATTAAAGAGAATCAGCAATATTCCCAGCAAAGAGATGATACTGAAGAGGGCAATCTTTTTTGTAGCCGAACGTTGGTTTTCAAATTGTCCTCCAAACACGATGTAATAACCTTCGGGTAATTCTAACTTTTCATTTGTAATTTTTTGAATCTCATTTACGACGGAGCCTAAATCTCTATCGTGCACATTGGCCGAAACCGCTATACGACGTTGGCCATTTTCGCGACTAATTTGGTTGGGTCCATCTGATTCATAAATATCCGCAACTTGCTCTAGCAGTACTTTTTCTCCGGTAGGCATAACTTTAATGGGAGTTTTCTTCATGGCTTCGAGATCTGCTCTTGAGACATCATCAAAGCGAAAGAAAAGATCAAACACGCGTTGCTCTTCTCTTACTTGTGCAACAATTCTTCCAGAGAAGGCCAGCTCTAGTTGTTTGGTAAGCTCGCCCACGCCAATACCGTATTTTCCGGCATCTTCTCTTAAGAGTTGTAGTTTGGCTTGTGGCACAAGACCTTGTTGTTCAACTTGCAAATCCACAAGACCAGGAACTTTTACTACTAAATCTTTTAGCTCGGCAGCCTTCGTTCGCAAAACTTGCAAGTCGGGGCCATAAATTTTCATAGCGATTTGCGCATTCACGCCTGATAGCAAGTGGTCAATGCGGTGAGAAATGGGTTGCCCAATGTTGATTCCCACGCCGGGAACTTGTTCTAGCTTTTCGCGCATATCTCCTAAGATTTCTTCACGAGACCTTTTGGAGTTTTTGTGAAAATCCACATCAAGCTCAGAAACGTTCACGCCTTCTGCATGTTCATCTAACTCTGCTCGTCCTGTGCGCCTTGCAACGGTTTTAACTTCAGGCACTTGCATCAAAAGTTTTTCGGCTTCAAGGCCAAGTCTGTTTGATTCTGTGAGCGAAGTTCCAGGAGGGGCAATAACGGCCACCATGGCGGTACCTTCATTAAACTTAGGTAAAAAGTCTGTTCCCATAAGTGGAATAGTGACAAGTGATCCCAAGAAGAGAATGGCCGTGCCGCCCAATACAATTTTAGATCGGGGTAGGGCCCACTCCAACACTTTTCGATCCCACTCTTTGAGCTTTTTCACTACGTTTGTTTCTGCGTGATCTTTGAGTCCTTTTCCTTTTGCAAAAAGATAAGAACACAAAACAGGTGTGAGTGTTAACGAGATAACAAGAGAAGCTATGAGTGCTGTCAGATAGGCAATCGCTAAAGGTGCAAAGAGACGTCCTTCAAGACCTGTTAAGTTTAACAGAGGTAAAAACACCAGCGCTATAATGACAGTTGCTAAAACAATGGAATTTCGTACTTCGCTTGAAGCCTCATATACAACTTTCAAGGTGGGTAAGGGTTTATCTAGTTTGGCATTTTCTTTTAAACGTCTAAATACATTTTCAACATCTACAATGGCATCATCTACGAGTTCTCCTATGGCAATGGCCAAACCTCCTAAGGTCATAGTGTTGACTGAGAGGTCAAAGAATTTAAATACGATGGCCGTTACCAAAAAAGACATTGGAATTGCGGTTAGCGTAACCAGCGTCATACGCATGTTGGCTAGGAATAAGAAAAGAATAACGATAACTAAAACACTTCCAAGTTTAAGTTTTCCTTGAATTCCTTTAATGGAGGTTTCAATAAAGTTGGCTTGTTTAAAAATATCGCTTCTGAGTTCTACTCCCTCGGGAAGCGTTCGCTGCAAAGATTGCACGGCTTCGTCTACGTTCTTTGTAATAGTAAGAGTATCGGTTCCAGGTTGTTTTTGAATAGTGATCAAAACAGCAGCTTGTCCATTGAGTGAGGCATCGCCTCTTTTGGTTTTGGGAGCAATTTGCACTTGAGCAATATCTTTTAAATAAACAGGACGACCAAAGTGCAGACCAATCACAGTGTTTTCAATGTCTTCTACAGAATAAACAACGCCCAAATTGCGCACTAAAAACTCTTTGTTATCTTTTTCTAAAAAACCACCCGTAGTGTTTTCGCTTATATGAGCCAGTGATTCGTCGATGGCTTCAAGTGAAAGTTGATAGCGACCAAGCTTCTCGGCGTTGATTAGAATTTGATATTGCTTAAGGCCTCCACCCATAGAAATTACTTGAGCTACTCCGGGGATGGTGAGCATGCGCGGGCGCACCGTCCACTCAGCAAGTGTTCGAAGTTCCATCGGAGAAAGTTTGCCATTTTTGTCTGAAAGACTAAGAATTTGTACTTGCCCCATAATAGATGAGATAGGGCCCATAACGGGAGTGACCGATTCGGGAAGCTGTTCTTTTGCCAATGCTAATTTTTCAGCAGCCAATTGTCTGTTGCGATAAATGTCTGTGCCCCATGCAAATTCAACATAAATAATTGAAAGGCCAATGCCTGATACCGAACGAATGCGTTCAATTCCTGGCAATCCATTGAGGGAAGTCTCTAAGGGGAATGTAACAAGAGTCTCTACTTCCTCAGGAGCCATGCCGTGACCTTCGGTCATGATGGTTACTGTGGGTCGGTTAAGATCTGGAAAAACATCCACCGAAAGACTTGTAAGAGAGACTGTGCCCCAAACTATAATCAGTGCAGTTAGACACAAAGTGAGTAGCCTGTTGCGAAGTGCGAATTTAATAATGGTATTTAACATACAAATCCTTCTTACTGGTTCTCCGGAAAGTCCGGACCCAGTGCTGCAAATAATTTTGTAAGAGCCGATAGACGTTCTTTTTGAAGATTGAGGTGTCTTGTCTGAGCTTCGATATATTTATCGGTTGCAGAAGAAACGTCAGGTGAGTTTTTTACGCCCCGAGAATACTCTGAGAGTGTTTGACTAAGATATTGTTTAGAAAACTTAGCGCTTTCTTCAGATCCTTTTATTAATCTGTCATTTTTTTCGAGTGTTCGAAGAGCTCTTTCTAAATCTACCTGAGCTTCTTTTTGCGATTGCTTAAGTTTTAGCTTGTCAGCTTTGTTTGATAAGTTTGCACTTCGTTGTTTTCTTAAACTATCTCCACGATCGAAGAGAGTGAGGCTAGCTTTAATTCCAACGTAGGCTTCTTGTCGGTCGCTCGCTTTGGGTTCATCGCTGTCACGCATGGTGTGTAGCGCGTATCCACCATAAAGATCCACATCGGGAATCCACCATCTAGAGGCTATTTTGTTATCAACTCTTCTTTTTTCAGATTCGAGTTGTTCAATTTGAAACGAAAGGGGCTCTTTTCTGTTGTTAGGAACTTTTCTTAAGTTAAAAGAAACAACATCTAAACTTTGTGGCCATTTAAGATCGTTCAGGGATTGAATGTCGTAGCCTAGAAGTATCGCAAGGGTAAGGCTTTCTTGCTTGAGTTCAAGTTGAGTCGTTTCTACTTCTTGATCCAGCATTTGTTTCTTCATTTGGAATTCAATGAGATCTGTTTGGGTGGCAAGCCCGGCTGATCTTCTCCGAGAGGCGGCTGAGATGTTTTTGTCATTCAATTTTTGAGCTTCATTTAAAACTTTTAACAAAGCTTCTGAATACACAATGTTTACATAGGCTTCGCGAGCTTTTGAGAGTTCCTCTAAATAGGTAAAATCTGCAAGTACTTTGGCTTCTTCTTGTTCAATTTGTAGCGATTCTCTTTGAAGATAGTCGCGTCCGCCTTTAAATATATTTAGCTCCGCACTTACTCCTGCAAAGGGATCTTCGCGCTCTGCTAAGGTTTCTCGCTTAAAGCGCTCTGCTCCAGCTTCTGCTTTA
>CAZIFW010000117.1:0-5142 GCA_964538275.1 uncultured Bacteriovoracaceae bacterium | reverse complement strand
GCAAGCCGCGCGCTTTGGGACCATTTCGAGTGAATTCTGCAATTAACAAGAAGCTTGTGCCGCCATTGATAGCGTAGCCCTCGGGGCTGAGATAAGTTTCTTTGTTCAAAACGTCAGCCGCGGGAATGCTTGGATACTTATAAGTCGTTAAGCTTGAATCTGCGTCCCAATCCTGAACGTTAAATGCTCCGTCTTTGTGTTGGCCACCATGATAAGGAATTTTTTCTAGAGTGCCTCCAGCAAAATCAGGAATTTTGAAAAACTGAATTTCAGAAAGTGCTGCCACCAATGAAATTCCAGATTTCTTTAAACGCTCAACTGCTTTTACAAACAAATTTCTAAACTCATCATCAACCAAGGGCTCTGCCGCTAAGCCTGAAGGAGTGTTCAAAGGATCTTTAGCATCAAAAGCTATGCGGTGAAGTTTTGTTGTCCATTCACTCGCCATTTCACGAAAAACAGGAAACCCCTTTGAATCTAAATCAAAGCGACCATCCCACAAAGCTAAGCTGTCACAAGCGGCTTTGTTATCAAGCTCTGTCCAACGCGAGCAACGCTCTTTAATTTCTTTGCCGACATTGCCCCACAAGTAAGAGCGATTATCCCACATTGAGGATTCAATTTCTGAAACGTTAAATTTTTTATCTTGGCCCGACATTTCTTTGAGCAATTGAAAACCCATACGTGTTCTGTAGGAAAGTTCTGTTTGCTCGGGACCATAAATGGGAGAAAAGCCTGTGAGCTTGGCATCTTCGTGAATAACCCAATGGCTGTCGTTGTGATTTGTTACGTAATCTTTGCGCAACAATTCAGGAGCTTCGGTGTAAGGAACCAAAGCAGCACCCGGGCCCTGCCATTCGTCTACCGGATTAGAGCCTCTGAACATAAAGGCACCCATACCCTTGTAAACCATTTGAGCGAGTGGATTTTTCTTCCACGCATTAAGTGCATCTTGCGACATTTTAGGAACAGGTGTGCCTTCTACATAGTAAGCATTGCCTGCCTTATCTGCATAAAGAGTGTTTACCCAAGGAGTTCCGCGATACTTTTTAAAAGCATCTTGAAACTGTGTGAGATTACTTGCACGACCCATATCAATCCATTGATCGATAAATTCTACGTTACGACGGTTAGCATCTCGGTAAGTAAATGCCATGTTGCGATCCCACTTGAGTTCAGGTGTGGCAATCATAGGACCATAGTGACTAAAATAAACTGGGCGCGAGTAAGGTACCACCTGACCTGTTGGTAAAAGGAGTTCGATTTGAATTTCTTTACTTACAATTTTTCTAAACCCGTTGGCGTATTTATATTCCAATGGATTTTCAGGATTCATTTCGAGTGAATACATTGTGAAGTGACGCGACTTAGAAACAGTGTGTGTCCAACCTAAGTTGTCGTTAAATCCAATTTGCACACATGGACTACCAATCAACGACACTCCTTGCACGTCGTAAACGCCAGGAATGCGCATGCGGTGTTGATAGAAGCGAAGCGCTCCGTAGCCTGGAAAGTGCGGATTACCTAAGAGCAATCCATTTCCTGTTTCGCTCATTTCTTTGCCTATGGCCCATGCATTACTTCCAATGCGTAAGGTATCTAAGTGAGGCATTGCCGCTATATCAAAAGCGGGAAGAAACTTTTTGAGCATCGCTTGTTTATCTTTTTTTGCTTTAGCCGCAGCTTCTGCTTCGGGAGAAAAACTAGGAGTGGGCGTGATGGCTTCGGGAACTATACCAGACGCAGGAGGAGCCGCGTTTACGGCTGCAGGCATAAGCACCTGACCACTCGCGCGCTCAGCAAGACTTAAGTAATAAGCCAAGAGTTCGTAAGCTGTGGTTTTTTGAATCCACTCAGCATTACGACAAGGGCGAGGATATTGATCGGGCGTTTTTTCACTTAAGTAACGATTGTAACCTGCTGCATAGCCAGCAATTAATTCTTGTGCGCGAGGAGAAAGTTTTTCGTAGAGCAATTTTCCATCTTCGATGTATCCCAAGGCCAAGGTGCCCACATCTGAAATAATGTTTGCACTGCCTTCGCCGGGACCAAAATACTTAGCACGTTGCGAGCGAATTTTTAAAAGTTGATCGGCAAGGATACAAAAGTTTTGTTGAGCGGATGCGTAAGCAGTGCCGTAGCCTAGCGAATACCAATCTTGAGCTTCTACGTGGGGCACTCCGTGATCGGCCCAGTAGATATCTACTTTTCTTTGAGTATTCCCACTATCATCTACTGAGGCTGCAAAAACAGCTGATGAAAAAGAAACGAATGCCCCAAATACAAATGTGTTTAAAAATTTATTGGCCCGCATGAAATGTACCCTACCCTTAGGCAAAAACTATGTCAGGCCCAAGATGGCTTCAAGGGCGCATGACAGACTTTTGAAGGCGATGTGTCTAAAGCTCACGGAACACTCGCACCACATTCTTGTAAGCCTTATGTAAGACTCTCATTAGTTAGCGCTATAGTAGTGCTTTTTAAGCTCTAAATAGTGCTTCTCTTGGAGCTTACCCTTACGGCTACACATCAAGTTTGTAAGATCAATTTGATAGTTATAAATGATCTCCTTGTCTGTGTCGTAAAACTCAATGTAACAATCTGGCAAACCCAAAACATGGCCATACTCGTGACGAATCGTCCAACGACTGCCGTAGTCTTGCATAGGCGCATTGGCATCCATTGTGATGCGGTTTCCGCCCAAGCCATTTACGTTGGGTGTTGCTCCGGGAGTGAACACAATAAAGGTGCTGTTATTATCAACTTCTGTAAAATCGAGTTTGAGCTTCCAATCGTTCCATTTCCATTCATCTTCGATGTTATCTACTAACCACTTTTGAACCTCAAAAGATTCTGGAGTTAAGAATGGCAACACTGCCAACAAAGGATTCTCTGCTGTCCACACCACATCACGGCGTGGATTTTTAAGAGCAAAGTAAGAATCGTACATATGTTGTGAATTCAAAAGATACTCGTTGTAAAAATCTGCCACTTTGTTTTCAACAACGTGTGCGGCTAAAGTGCTGCGACAAAAATCTTTTTTAAAGTAGCCATTGTGACACACAAGCACCAACCATTCGGTGTATTTAGATTGTTGCTCGGCACTCAATGCAGGCCAATCGGCCAACTGTTCTTGGATGTTGGGAATTTGCGACAAAAAATAATAACCGCGTATGTCTTTGTAGCTACGCTCAGCTAAGTACAATAAATTAGGTTCCATAATTTTCCATCGACTTGCGGATTGGTACACGCGATCCATTTTGCGTGTCCAAGTTAAATACTCTTCATTGTTGTCTGCGAAAGGATGAGTTGTGGGCAATTCGCCATTGGCCAATAAAACATCCTTAAAACTTTGAGGAAGTTCCAACATGAGCACGTTGTAATCATTCACTACGGTTTTTTCGTTATAAGCTTTGGGGTTTTCAATCGGAATACCTGATTGCAATTCGGGAGTATAAAGTGCCAATTGTTGATCGGCCGGACGTTGGGCATTGATAAGTTTAAACCAATCCAAGTTGCGTTTACCTACATTGATGATTTGGTTAACCTCGGCACTTGCGCGATCGGGACGCATTTTGAATTCGGAACTTTCGAGATAACGAAGATACTCCGTACCCGTCATTTCTAAATCCAAAGAAGTGGCGTTCAGTTGACCGAAAACAAATACAGATGCAATGACAAAGAAAAATTTATTCACTCAAGTACCCCTCACCTAGGGTCTATGTCTGCGATATTTTTTAGTCAAAAGAAGCAAAGCGCCATTGCCTAGCACTGCACAAAAGAGGCGTGCTTGTGTCATACTAATACTGTGAGCCTACTTGCCGTGAAGAGCTTCTTTGAGAGTCGCCTGATTAATCTCGTTCTCTTTGTTATAGCGTGCTCAATTGCGCTGTTTCGCAATTGGCAGGCCGATGATTTGGCGTGGAGCTTGTGGCTTTCGAACTTATTTGTAACCGGCGCACTGATTGTTTGTATGACTGCACTCGTGGCACAAAAAGAAGCAGCCTTTGCGCTCATCGGCGCTGTGCTATTTGTCTTTGCGATTGCTTTTCATATGGGACAAACCGTCCCCCTTTTTGCAACCGTGCCCTTCAATGGCGAAGCCTTGATTTTGAGCCGCATGAAAGACACCTACGCCGCAATTTTTACCGAATACTGGATGTGGCTTCCTATAGCGTTTTACCACTGCCGAGACTCGCTCCTGCACCCACCTAATCCACTCAAAAACGACCCCAAACTGCTGAGCCTTTTTAAAAGCATTGTCTTTTTTAATGCTCTTATTTACATATTGATCGGTCTGCACAAGCTTGTGCATCTAAACGGCCTACCTGCTGTAATCTTTGTATACTTCATGTATTTCTTTTTATTCGACCGTGACTTTGTAAAAAGCCGCGCAAAAAAGGCTTAAGTTCCCTAGACCTTAGCCCCCACTTTGTGTACAAATTAAGTTCTTAGACGCGCCCAGATAGCTCAGTGGTAGAGCACTTCCTTGGTAAGGAAGAGGTCGACAGTTCGATCCTGTTTCTGGGCTCCAGTAATTTTATCAGAGCGCAGCTTTGATTAAATTACTGGTACTTGAAGCAGGTGAAGCACTTGCGATACCTAGACACTTCGATCCTGTTTCTGGGCTCCAGATCAATAGCTTTAATTTTTTGATTTGGTAAATAATCACCAAATAATTGATTTTCCAAAGGGCCATTGTAATCTGATTATAAATGTATGCATCCTATAAACATTTAATCTTTCTAGCAGCTTCAATTGTATTTGCAATCGCATGTAAGAGTTCGAATAGCAGCGCTGTAAATGGTGGCACACCTGGTGGTTGAACGCATCAATGTTTTTGATGTCGATACAAATACCGATGCTGTTTACGGAAATCGAGCTACCACAAATGCTGCATGCCAAGCCGAGTACAACAATACTCACTCAGCTACATTTGATTGCAATAATTTTAGTGCATTACTTGCATACACGGTCGACAACGGTGCAATTGATATGCCTACGAACGAGGGCTTTCCTACAGACATTCCACTTTATTCCCACACGAATACATTGCTAGCGGATGACTGGACAGATTTTATTGATGTTGTTGACTAGCCTTTTAGTGATGCGGGATTAACAAAGACTGCTTACCGTACGGGT
>CAZIFW010000116.1:0-5223 GCA_964538275.1 uncultured Bacteriovoracaceae bacterium | reverse complement strand
GACGGCTTGCATCCTCGATTGTTTTACCACGAATAAGATCCGCTACGAGACGGCAACGAAATGGAGATATCATTGCATAGCTCAATTTAGCGTTGGAGGCTGTAACTGTAACAGGTTGTGTTTTTGCCATTTCAGTCTCTCCTTATGATGCGCTGGCTTTTTTATCGCCAGGCGTGTGACCACCAAATTGACGTGTTGGAGCGAATTCTCCAAAACGGTGTCCCACCATGTTTTCAGTTACATATAAAGGAACGAACTTTTTGCCGTTATGAACAGCAAAGCTCAATCCCACAGCTTCAGGAGTTACCAAAGAAGCTCTCGACCAAGTTTTAATGACGACTTTTTTAGCGCCTTCCTTGCGAGCTTTATCAATTTTTTCCTGAAGAGAGTTAGCTACAAATGGTCCTTTTTTTAATGAACGAGCCATATACTATTACCTTCCGCCTGTTTGCTTACCGCGCGGACGACCCTTCATAATGAAAGCGTCAGTGCGTTTGTTACTACGAGTTTTAAATCCTTTAGTAGGTTTGCCCCAAGGAGATACTGGGTGACGACCACCTGTAGTACGACCTTCACCACCACCGTGCGGGTGATCTACTGGGTTCATGGTTGTACCGCGGTTATGAGGACGCATCCCCTTCCAACGAGTACGACCCGCCTTACCAGCCACAACACCTTCGTGCTCAGTGTTACCCACTTGGCCGATAGTTGCGTAGCAGTTAAGGTTTACAAGTCTCACTTCACCACTTGGAAGTCTTACTTGTGCGTATTTTCCTTCACGACCCAAAAGTTGAGCCGCAACACCTGCAGATCTCACTAACTGAGAACCGCTGCCGGGGTTGATTTCAATACTGTGGATGTTTGAACCCACAGGTATATTTAATAGAGGGAGTGCATTTCCTGGCTTGATATCTGCCTGAGGACCCGTTTCGATCTTGTCACCTTTTTTCACTCCTACAGGAGCGATGATGAAAGCTTTTGCTCCATTTGCGTAGTGCAAAAGAGCTAAACGAGCACTTCTGTTTGGATCGTAATAAAGACCCTCAACAACAGCAGTGATACCGATATGCTTACGGCTGAAACTTACAACACGATATTGTTGCTTGTGACCTCCGCCGCGGAAACGACTTGTTGTGTGACCATGGTTGTTACGGCCACCTTGTTTAGGCTTACTCACCAAAAGAGCTTTAGGTGGCGCTTTTTTCTCTAAGTCAGAGAAATCAGCCACTGTTCTTTGGCGATTAGATGGAGATGTTGGGCGAAAGCTTTTCATGTTCTGGTCGCTCCTACTTCAACTCAAGACGCTTTCCTTCAGGAAGTTTCAAATATGCTTTCTTGAAACTCTGAGGAGCGATTACTGAAAATTTATTGCGTTTTTCTTTACGACGAAAATTTACGATGCGAACACTCAAAGGCTTCACACCGAAAACTTCTTGAACAGCCTTAGAAATCTGAGGCTTGGTCATTTTATCATCAACTAAAATAGCAACATCGTTATTTTTCTTTTCCAAACGTGCTGTTTTTTCAGTCACGATGGGTTGAATAAGTCCGTCTACTAGCGTTCTCATTAGTTTTCTCCGCCTTTAGAGTAGTGCTTAACGAAGGCATCGAATGCAGACTTCGTGAAGATTAAACAATCTGCCTTAACAAAATCAAATGGAGTCCATTTTTCTTCTGTAAGAAGATCTGTCTTTTTAAGATTTTTAACACTCTTAACAACTGAGAGTTCAAGTGAACGACTGCTCACGAAACCTACACGAGCTGTACTGAGCTGCATACTTTCAAGAAGACCTTGAACCAATGCAGTTTTAGGAGTTTCAACTTTCCAATCGAGAACGTGGATTTGTCCACTGCCTGCGCGATCAGAAAGTACAGTTGCCATAGCAATGTCTCTGACTTTTTTATTTACTTTGAATTTACGGTTTACAGGTACGGGACCATGAGAAACACCACCGCCCACGAAAATCGGAGCGCGGCTTCCACCGTGACGAGCGCCACCTGAACCCTTTTGTTGTACTTTCTTTTTACCGCCACCACTCACTTCAGAGCGAGTTTTAGTTTTGGCATTCTTTTTATAGAATCTGTAGCGCTGACCTTCACATACAAAGTGAAGAGCTGCTTCATTCGCCTCTGCTGCAAAAAGTGCGGCAGGAGCGTCTACATTTCCTTTTGATTTACCGTTTATATCGATAACTGGTAGACTAATCGTTCCCATACATCACCTCTTACAACTTGATCTCAACATCGACGCCCGCTGAAAGATCCAGCTTCATCAACGAATCAATAGTTTGTTGATTCGGATCGAGAATATCGATGAGTCTCTTATGTGTTCTGATTTCGAATTGCTCACGACTTTTCTTGTCGATGTGCGGACTTCGCAGAACAGTGAATCGGTTAATGGATGTAGGTAGAGGTATCGGGCCAGAAATTTCAGCGCCGGTTCTCTTCACCGTTTCCAAGATGGAAGCAACTGCAGTGTCCAATAGACGACTGTCAAATGCCTTAAGTTTAATTCGAATTTTTTGCACTCTCATACAGTTATAAAATTTCCTTCAACATACAAAACCTCTAAACCAGTTACTTCAAAGAACAAAGTTAACGTGTCGAGCTTTTATAGCCTCAAGGAGGGCAGGACATCAAGTGCAAGCCTTAAGAAAAATTAAGAAAATTTCGAGGCCCCCTTTCCTCTATATAAGATCTGGGCTTTCGACATCCTTTTGACCCGTCTTGTGCCCCAAACAAAGATCCGAGATCCTCATATATAGGGTGCTAATCAAAGGAGCTAAAAAATGAAAAGACATGTAATTATAGGGCTTTGCATTATTTTTCAGGGTATTTTTTCAGCAGCTTGGTCTTGGCCAGGGGGCCTGCGCTCCTCCACCTCATTCTTTAGAGGACTCTATAGTCCCGAACTCAAAGTGGCGTCTTTTGGAGACAGTGTCGCTAGTGGATTTAACTCTAGCTTCTGGTTTTCCAAGGTAAATGGCGGTACTTACGCCGATCATTACGGACGTTGGTACAATGATTCTTACGATTATAGCGTGCGCGTGAGAAACATTGCTCAAGCGGGATTTACACTGGATGAAATACTTTTAAAATTATTCATAACCAATAGAGACCGCATCCAAGAGGCGGATTTAATTTTACTAGAAGGTGGCGGAAATGATTTTCTAGATTTGAATGCGGCGAAAAACATTGATCTCTGCAAAGCAGAAAATTTTAGAGCCACTCTAGATAAAGCTAAAAAGAATTTCCTCACAATGATGCACGAAGTGTCTCACTATAAAAAAGCTAGCGCTCGTGTACGAGTCTTGGGAATTTATTATCCACTCGTACATGAAACTCGTGCACGTCCTTGTGTGCTAAAAAGTTTTTCTCCCAGCGTACATGCTTCATTCATAAAAGCACTGTCACAATTTAATTGGTTTCTTGCGAGTGAATCTAAAAAACGTGGATTCACTTATGTAGATACATTTGCACATCTTAATTGTGCTCAAAAAGACTGGAAGTCTTGTAAGCCTACAAGCTACACAAGTGTAGCCGCTTACGAGAAAAAACTTTTTGAACTCGATAAATTTAAAATTCTAAAAGACCCCGGAGATCTAGGTTGGTTACAAAAAGATCGTGTGCACCCCAACACTTATGGGCACAATTTAATTTCTTGGGCAATTCGCAATCCTTAAAGCGCTTGAGTCCTTAAACGCCTGAGGGTTTAGAATCTTTTGGGGGACACGTAGGAGAGGCTATGCCTTTCCTGCGTGTCCCAAAGTATATAAACAAATTCCTGTTAAGTGTGGCTAAAACTTTTAGTGGCGGCGTCTTTGAGTTCCTAGTTTGGCCATAAATGCGCGCAGCTTAGAACTGCGTGTTTCTTGATATACAAACTGAAAAATAAAATCAGGCACGCCACGCGCTTGTTCTAGAAGCTGAGTCTCAGAAATCGCCCACTCGCTTTTAGATTCTAAATTCCAAGTAACAACAGCCTCCCATGCAATCGCTAAATTCACAAAACTCGAATAGGTGACAGTCACTTGATTCAAATAGTCCGAATCTTTTTGGCGAGGTGCCGTTGGACTTTTAAATAGCTCAAAGAAAGAATCTAAGTTTTTTCCTACTGGAAGATCATTCTTCGTCAAAAGAAATGCCTGAGTGATAGCTTTGAGTGCAATTCGTGTTGAAAAATCCGCATTCACGGGGAGAGAACTAACCTGTTTATCTGGAGTAGCAAGTTTATTGATTTCAAGTTGAATTTGACGAACATGAAAAGACGACAAGAAGGGATCATCTTCTAAAAGACTCACGAGACTTTGCGTGTTCAAATAACTTTTCCAAAGTGCCGTGTGATGAGAAAGCTGTGAAATAAAAGATGCCTCGTCTAAAACCAAGCGCAGCATTTCCGGCCCTGGAGTATTTTCAATGTCCAAAATTCGACGAGAGCGCAAAAGATTCCAGCGATGTGCAGCTTCGTAGTACGTGCCGCCTGGATCGTTTAAATAAGTATACAGTTTTTTATTGTAGCCAAAAGCGAGAACTGTCGCTTCTAAATGAGCCAACACATCAGACCTATAAGCGTGACGACTCTTAAGCCTTTCACTCACAACAAAGTCTGCAATACGTGTAGCGCCCCTCAATTCTAAATGAGTGTTCAAAAATGCGTAGAGCTCATGGTGTAAGAAAAAATAGGAATCCTCGACGGCCGTGACGTTCACAATGTTTTCAACATGATTAACTAGGACCAAATACACCGCTTCACGAGAGATTTCTTTTTTTGCCGCTGCATCCAATAATCGAGTTGTTGCAGCAACAACTAGATCCGGGCGGCTATCAACAAGCTTTAACCATTGTTCATAAGTTGCCAGCGCTTCTTTGGGTTTCATTGCAGTTACCCGTGCCAACTGAGTATCAAAATCAGCAAGAGTATCTTTAGCATCCTTATATGCAATACTTGCATCTGAAGTAATTGTTAAATGAGCTAAGCAAAGTCTACCTGCTTTAGCGTGCGCAAAATGCGCGCCAATACCCAACGAAAAAATGATTCCTACCCCTAGTTTTTGCACCGACGAGAATCATAGCAAATAGAAATTGATCTGCTTAAAGCAGAGCAAGCTTTAAGTTGAATTAAGACTCAGAAAGGCTTTTAAACGCCTCTTTCATAAGCTGCCAGTATTCAGCAAAGCTGGAAAGATTGTTATGAGTCGCGCCATGAACTTCTACATACTTTGA
>CAZIFW010000115.1:0-5513 GCA_964538275.1 uncultured Bacteriovoracaceae bacterium | reverse complement strand
GCGCTCCATTTTTAAAGCCTCCTATGCCCGCAACTGCAAATAGCCAAACGTTGGCAGTAATAGGGCCCGGACAAATTTGTGTTTCAAAAAAAACGGGCGACAGACCACTAACAAAGATTTCCCACGGGGACAAATGAACGGCTTCGCAGACAACTTGGACTTTGGAAAAATTGAAACGAGGGACAAAAATTAATACAGCCGACCCTTCGCATTTTTAAGAAGATTGTGCTTCGACTCGCCCCGCACATTTGGCACATGCCATAGCCGCTCAAACCCACCGCGACACCAAAGCTATGGCAAGAGCCAAATCCCACCCGCCCCACCATTGAGCATAACCCATTATTTACATAAATTAGGCACCAATAAAGATTTAAAGGTTTAGGACTTTCAAATGACTCAAGTGGCAGAAGAAATAGAGCAAAAGGGACAAGTAAAATCAAAGAAACGGGTTGCTGACCATGGAGAAGTGTTTACTGCGGAGCGTGAAGTAAACGCTATGCTTGACCTTGTAAAGCAAGAGACAGAAAGAATTGACTCTCGGTTTTTGGAACCAGCATGTGGAGACGGAAATTTCCTTGCAGAAGTATTGAGAAGGAAATTAGGTATCGTTGAGAACCGTTATGGCAAAAGTCAATTAGAGTTTGAGCGGTATCTGGTGATAGCAGTGTCAAGTATTTACGGGGTTGACATTCTGGAGGACAATGCCGTTGAGTGCAGAGCAAGGTTGTTCAGAATTGTAGATGAAAATTATTCCATGCTTTATAGGGATAAGTGTAAAGACGAATGTCGCAGAAGCATACAATTTCTATTAAACCGAAATATTTTGTGGGGTGATGCTCTTGACTTTACCAATCCAGTAACGAGAGAGCCAATTGTATTTTCGGAGTGGAGCGCAGTAAACGGTACAATGCTGAAACGCAGAGACTATGTTTTTAGATTCTTAGTTGAAAAGACACATCAGTTCTCTCTTTTCAATGACGAAGGTCAACCTGCTGCTATTGACGAACCCGTTAGAGATTTTCCGCTCATTCATTTTTTAAAACTTGGCGAGAATGACACAAACTAACTACAATCCAGATGTACTTTCTTGCCTTGCCAATTTGAGCAACGATGAAGTGTTTACACCACCAGCATTGGCAAACCAGATTTTGGATTTACTTCCCGTAAGTATTTGGAAGAATAAGAATGCAACGTTCTTAGACCCAGTTTCAAAATCAGGAGTCTTTTTGCGTGAAATCACCAAGCGGTTAATGAAGGGACTTGAAAAAGAAATACCCAACGTCCAGAAAAGAGCTAACCATATTTATACGAAGCAGGTTTTTGGTATTGCAATAACAGAACTGACTTCCCTTCTTTCTCGAAGGACTTTGTACTGTTCAAAATTTGCTAATGGAGAGTTTTCAGTTTGTAGTGCCTTCGACAATGAATATGGAAATATAGTTTACGAAAGACAAAAACACACTTGGGAGAATGGTAGGTGTTCTTACTGCGGTGCAAGCCAAGAAATCTACGAGCGCGACAAATCGCTCGAAACCCATGCATATCAATTCATTCACAATGACAATCCAGGAAAAATCCTTAAGAATATGAAGTTCGATGTAATTATAGGAAACCCACCTTACCAACTTAACGATGGCGGTGGAATGGGAACAAGCGCGACTCCTATCTATCAAAAATTTGTGGAGCAAGCTAAAAAGTTAAACCCAACTTATTTATCGATGATAATACCATCTCGGTGGTTTGCAGGTGGAAGAGGTTTAGATGAATTCCGAATGGAAATGCTTAATGATGAGCGTCTAAGTAAAATTGTTGATTATTTTGATTCAAATGAATGCTTTCCAGGAGTCGATATTTCTGGAGGGGTTTGTTACTTCTTGTGGGAGCGAGACCACAAAGGAGCTTGTGAAGTAACGAGCGTTCAAAAGGGTGAAAAATCTGTGATGACTCGTCCGCTCCTCGAAAAAGGAAGTGAGAGTTTTGTACGATTCAACGAAGCAATTTCGATACTAAGGAAAGTACAAAAGATTAAAGAAGAATCTTTTGCAAACATCATTAGTGCCAATGACCCATTTGGCTTTGATGTTCGAGTTGAAAATAGCTACAAGCGAGTGCAACCAAAGCACAAGAAAGAACCATTTAAAGATGGCGTTAAATTCTATATGAATGGATGGCAGCGAAACGGAATTGCATATGTAAGCAAGTCAAGTATTAGCAAAAACATTCAATGGATTGATGACTATAAAGTTTTTGTCGCAAAAGCCTATGGAGAAAGAGGCTCTTTTCCTTACAGAGTAATAAGCAAACCGTTCTTTGGGGAGAAGAATACATGCTGTACTGAAACTTATCTTGTAATAGGGCCATTTTCATCAAAAAAGAAAGCAGAAAATGTGATGGCTTATATGGAGACAAAATTTTTCAGGTTTCTTGTTCTCCTAATTAAGAACACTCAAAATGCCATGAAAAAGGTTTACTCGTTTGTGCCCATACAAGACTTTAGTGAGGAATGGACAGATGAAAGGCTTTACAAAAAGTACGGACTAACAAAGGGTGAAATATCGTTTATCGATGGAATGGTTCGTTCAATGAATGAAGGCGACAATGAAGAATAAATTTTTTCCACCTCGCCCTGAGACTAATCCTACTATCTATGCCTACGAATTGATTGGTGTATCAACCCATGTAGGACTACTCAAGGTTGGCTACACCAGTCGCTCATCAGAAAAGCGAATTGCCGAGCAGACCAAAACAGCAGGAATCAAAACTAAAATTGTGTTCGAGGATTCTGCCATGAAAAATGACGGAACGGCTTTTACCGATTTTGATGTTCATCGATTGCTGAGAAGCAAGAAAATCAAAAATCCAGAAGGCGAATGGTTCGAATGCACAATTAAAGAAGTAAAGGCAGCCATTCTTGAAATTAAAAGCGGTGTAAAGAATGAAGACAATCGCTCCTTAGATTTCGCCATGAGGCCGGAGCAGCAAGAAGCTGTTACCAAAACAATCAGATACTTTAAGTCTTATAAAAAGGAGAACCCAAAGAAAATACCTCACTTCCTTTGGAACGCTAAAATGCGATTTGGAAAGACGTTTGCAACTTATCAACTGGCAAAGCAAATGGGCTGGAAGAAAGTATTGGTGCTTACGTTCAAGCCTGCCGTTCAAAGCGCATGGGAAGAAGACCTTAAATCTCATATCGATTTCAAAGGCTGGCAATTCTTATCAAGGAACGGCATGAAATTCAGCGAAGCAAAGAAAAACCAACCGATGGTTTGCTTTGGTTCGTTTCAAGACTTCTTAGGCAAAAACGAGGCTGGTGGAATTAAAGTTAAAAACGAATGGGTTCACGCGACAAACTGGGATTGCATTGTACTGGACGAATATCATTACGGAGCATGGAGAGAGAATGCAAAGGACTTATTTGAAGGTGAAGAAGGAAAGGAACTGAAATTCGCTGAAGGTGAAGGGCTGGATTATTTCGATGAGGAGACTATGCCCATTACTACCAATCACTATTTGTATTTGTCAGGCACTCCATTCAGAGCGATTGCTTCCGGTGAATTTATAGAGGAACAGATTTACAATTGGACATACTCAGACGAGCAACGAGCCAAAGAAAACTGGAAGAAAGAACCCAATCCTTATGCTTCACTTCCGCGAATGGTAATGATGACTTACCAATTGCCTGACTCCATCCGCGAAATAGCAATGAAAGGAGAGTTTAATGAGTTTGACTTGAACGTATTTTTCTCGGCAGAGGGCGAAGGCAAAAAGGCCAAATTCAAATACGAGGACGAAGTGCAAAAATGGCTGGACTTGATTAGAGGCTCTTTCACAGAAACTACAATCGACAATTTAAAGTTGGGCGCGAAAAAACCACCGTTGCCATTTTCTCACGCACCGTTGCTAAATGTTCTTTCTCATACCTTCTGGTTCTTGCCGACAGTTGCATCATGCCGTGCAATGAAGAATCTACTGGAACAACGTCAAAATAAATTCTATCAGGACTATGATGTGATTGCAGCTGCCGGAATTGATGCAGGGATCGGTGTTGAAGCGTTACCGCCCGTTCAAGAAGCAATGGACAATCCACTTAAAACAAAAACCATTACCCTCTCATGCGGAAAATTGACCACTGGAGTTTCAGTAAAACCTTGGACAGGCATTTTCATGCTGAGAAATTCTTCAAGCCCTGAGACTTACTTCCAAGCTGCGTTCAGAGTTCAAACACCATGGACAGTCAAAAATCCAGATAGTAAATCACCTAACAAAGAAGAAATCATAAAACAAGAGTGCTACGTTTTTGATTTTGCTCCTGACAGAGCATTGCGACAAATCGCAGACTACAGTTGCCGGTTAAATGTAAACGACACTAATCCTGAAAAGAAAGTTGAGGAGTTCATCCACTTCTTACCTGTGCTTGCTTATGACGGTAGTTCAATGAAGCAAATTGATGCAGCAGGAATACTCGACATGGCAATGAGCGGAACAACCGCGACTCTGCTTGCAAGACGATGGGAAAGTGCTCTTTTGGTGAACGTGGACAATAACACCCTGCAACGACTCATGAACAACGAGAAAGCAATGGAAGCGCTCATGAGCATTGAAGGATTCAGAAATCTGAATCAGGACATCGAGACAATTATCAATAAGTCAGAAGCAGTTAAGAAAACAAAAAAGGAAGCCAACGAACGTGAACTGACAAAGAAGGAAAAACAGGAATTAACAGAACAAGAAAAGGAGTTCAAGAGTAAGAGAAAGGAGATACAGGAGAAGCTTATAAAGTTTGCTACTCGCGTTCCCATTTTCATGTACCTGACAGATTATCGGGAAAGAAGTTTGAAAGACGTAATCACTCAATTAGAACCGGGACTATTTAAAAAGGTGACAGGTTTAAATGTAAAGGACTTTGAACTACTGGTGAGCCTCGGAGTTTTCAATAGCGCTCTGATGAACGATGCGGTCTACAAGTTTAAGCGTTACGAGGACTCATCTTTAACCTACACCGGAATTATCAAACATAAGGACGAGGACGTTGGACTTTACGACACGGTTTTAAGTGCAAAGGACTATGCGGAGACATTTGTAAATGAGGACTAACCAAGTCGCACACACATTGCCTGGCCGCACATTCCACGCATAACCAAAGCCAGTCAATAAGTGTGCTCAGTTCAGTGTAAGTGGACAAAAGCGTCAATGAAAAATGCCCCACCGCACGACTGAAAAATAAAGAGACGTGTAACATTGACGGGGGACGAAAGACAAGGCTACTAATGAAGTTTTGAGAAGGGCCCTACTACTGCCAACAAAAAGTTTATGCAATTGCGGGGTGTAGTGTTAAATTTAAGTGTTATGTTTCAAATGCAGTTCGGTCACGGGGGACAGTTTTACAGCAGGTCGGCTTTAACATTCCGCTGCGCTACATTTTTAAAGCCTCCTAATCCCGCAACTGCATAAACTCAAACGTTAGCGGCCATTTCGCGATTAAAATAAAAGACTATGATTGAATTCGGACA
>CAZIFW010000114.1:0-5577 GCA_964538275.1 uncultured Bacteriovoracaceae bacterium | reverse complement strand
TCCTCTAATGTTTTGTTACTAAAAACCATAAAAGCGGGCTGATCGTTTTTAGCGGCATATTCGCGGCGCCAGTTTTTGAGAGCTTCGTAAACCTTTTCTTCACTCGATGAAAGATGTATCGAAGTGCTTTTTGATTTTTTGCGAGTTTTACTCTTACTGCGAATAATGACGGATGCTTTAGGGGTATCTTTTTCGGGCTCTCGCACATTGCGATCAGAATCTGGGGCACACACATCGCAGTGTCCGCATGCTTGCATACGTGCAGGATCTCGAAAATAGGTAAGGACTCCTGCATGTCGACATTCAGATACTTCTGCGAATTGTGTAATAGTATCTAGAGCGCGCCACTTAGATTGTAGGATTTCTGCAGGCGCATCAGAGGACTGGATAAAATAGGACTGCAATCCTTTATCTTTTTTAGAATAGAGAAGTAAGCACGTTGAGGGGAGGCCATCTCGTCCAGCACGACCCATTTCTTGGTAGAGACTTTCTATATTTGCAGGCATATGCAGGTGAACAAGGAGTCTTACGTCGGGGTGGTCGATTCCCATTCCAAAAGCGTTAGTAGCTACAAGAATTCTTGTTTTGCCATTTTCAAATTTTTCTTGAATTTTAGAACGCATCTCGGAATTTCTTCCTGCGTGATAATAATCCACTTGTTTGAACTCACTTTTAAGTTCCGTCACAAGCTCTACAGTTTTTTTACGAGTGCCGCAGTAAATAATGGTGCGTCCTTCTGGAAATTGTCGGAGAGCAGCTTTAACCCATTCTACTTTTGTGTCGTCGCTGTCGCAGTTTTCAACTTGGTAAAAAAGGTTGGGGCGATAAAAACCATATACGTGTTGAGCAGGATTGCGCAAAGAAAGTTGCCGGCTAATATCCGCTAGTACTGGAGGGGTAGCCGTAGCCGTAAGTGCAAGTATGGGAACATCGGGGCGCATATCTCGCAAAAGCTTGAGTTTGTAATAATCTTGTCTAAAGTCAGAGCCCCATTGAGAAATACAGTGGGCTTCATCTACGGCAAATAAGCGGATGTTTTTTTGTTTTTGAAGCCAAGGAGCAAATCCATCGTTTTGCACGCGCTCCGGAGATACGTAAAGTATGTAATTGGGCGAAGAGTTGAGTTCGCGAAAAACTTCTCGCTTTTCTTCCATCTCTTGTCCGGAATGTAGAGCCCCTGCAGGAATGCCAATGCGCTTGAGTGTTTGTACTTGGTCGCGCATCAGGGCAATAAGGGGGCTTACTACAACAACAATTCCACCCTCTGGTAAGAGTGCAGGTATTTGAAAGCAAAGAGATTTGCCTCCACCTGTGGGCATCACAGCAAGAGTGTCTTTTCCAGAGAGTATAGATTCGAGAATACCAATTTGGCCTTTTCTAAAATCAGAGTACCCATAGTGCTTTTTTAGTATTTGGCGGAGCTGCTCTAAGTCTACAGGAGCTTTTTGAGGGGTGCCGTTGAGTTCCGCTTGGATCATCTTTGAATAGACTAACTACGGAATTTCAAGGAGTCGATTAGGCACAAGCGACTTATAAAAAAATATAAGTCGCTGCGGTACGGAAAAGGTTTAATAGCTGTGAGAGTTCTTTTTAAGAGCTTTGCGAGGGTTGTATCTATCCATGTTGTCTTTATGGTGTGCGTAAAGTTTTTCTACCCATTCTTTAGCTAAAGGTTCTGCTATCTTGAATTCTTTTACGAGACCCGCAATTTTATCTTTGGCAGGGATTTCAGATTTTTTATCCAAAAATTTGATAATCATATTATCTAGGGGAGATTTCATATAAATGCACTCTATACGTAATTGCTCAAAGGATCTACATTTAAGCGCAACGTGATAAAACTATTGGACTCCTCTTTATCAACATTGAAATACGAGTTTTGGCCTGCACTTGCTGAAAAATCTAAAAAGCTAATGATTGTTCTTCACGGAAGAGGTGACTCGCCTGAGGGTTTTCATTTTTTACCTGCCGCATTGGGGATTGATTCTTTTAACTTTTTATTTCTCCAAGCGCCTGATCCCTATTACTCTGGTTACTCTTGGTACGATGTGCCTCCGCATCAGGGACCAGGAATTATTCGCAGTCGCGAATTGATTTTTGCATTACTCGATAAAATACAAAGTGAAGTAGGGCTCAAGTCTACGGATATCTTTTTGTTCGGATTTTCTCAGGGTTCACTTATGAGTTTAGATGTAGCGCTACGTTATCCCAAGCATTTGGGCGGTGTAATAGGTGTAAGTGGATATGTCTTTTTTGAAGACGAATATCCAGCAGCCTTTTCAAAAGTTGCGCGTGAACAAAAATTTTGGGTCTCGCACGGACGTTTTGATGAAATGTTAGATTACGAAAAATCGCGCGCATCGGTTGAGCGCTTACGGGAGTTAGGAATTTCTATTGATTGGAATCCAATTGATAAGGGTCATACTATTGATGAAGCCGACGAGATTCCTCATATAAAATTATTCTTACAGCGTTTATTAGACGCAAATTAATTGAGTTATAAAATAGCCATGAGACCCCTAAGCAAAGTTTCAGCACGTGGAGCGTGGGTGGGAGAGTCGCATTTATAGCGCTGTATCAATTTAGATGGTTTTGCTCTTAGGTCTCATGGCATCTCATGTAATTCAACTTAGTAAGTATTTTGACAGAGTGAAAATTAATAGAAGCTATCTCTAACATAAGTGTTTTTTATGGTTCTTTAGGATTCAAAAATTTGTTCGCTCTTAGCGATTTAGAAATAACTTCTTATGTAGGGACTGAGTCGAAAGCGAGTTAGAATAAAATTTGTGAATCTCTTTATCCGTTTCATAATAATAGCTCTTTTATCTTTCACGCAATTTGCTAAAGCGGGACTTTTTAAGAGATGTGATTTAAGTAAAATTGAAACTCTTACTTTAAAAAGTTTTGATCACTGTTCTCAGGCTAAGTTGGATGCTTTTTATAAAACACTCAATGCAGGACCTATTCTTCCTAAAGGAGTTTTTGATGGAAAAGTGCAGCTTTCTCAAAAAGGAGAAAATGAGAGATTTAATCTTGTAGAATTCATTCGCGACGTTATTCCTGATTTGGCCAATGAACCCCAAGAATGGATATTGGAGCGCTTGTGGGGTGGAAAGATTTTCTACCGCCAAAGCGCTAACAAAGCTGTACTTTTTAACAGAGTAGGCTCATCACGCGAAATGTTTCCGGCTCATGTGTATTACGGACGCAGTTTGTTTGATCCCACTCGCCTTTCAATTGTTATCGATTATTCTCACAATCAAAATATTGAGGGCTACAGACCCTCTATCGATTGGGCTGTGAATGAAGATGGGCTCGAAATTCGCGATGAAATTAGAAAAGTAAATGAAGGACTTTATTTGGGTCGCGCCTATGCCAAAGGTAAATTTTTATTAAACTTTGTTCTTGGACAATAGTTTTAATCACTACAAATAGCGCCACAGCTAAGTCCAGGGTCTTCTGTTCTTAGAGTCCAAGGTGCCGCGCTGTTTGTTAGAGGTGTTCTTGTAACAGAGCATTGCCCGCTTCCGTTACTTTGGCTGATGTAACAAATTTTGTGTGCGCCTAGATTTTTAGTAGCTGGTTGAGTAACTCCAACTTTGTGTTCACTTAAGATAGGGCTGCCACTGGGTGAAGCCCCTTGAATTGAAAATTTATCTACAACAACTTGATAGGTATCAATTCTATACCAGTTTGCAGCAAGTTTTAGCTTGAGTTCTGAGCTGGTAGAATCAAAGTAAACTTCAACAACTCTGTAACCTTTTGCTGCAGGCGCAGCGGGATAAGAAGCTGTAGTTGCACCATTATATGGATTTTCGCCATAGTCAGAAGCAAAAGCTTTCCATGAGTTATTCACATTAAAGGTTCCGGATTTTGCCCAGTGAAGCCCAGACATGGAATATTGAAATTCTCCAGTGCTTTTCTTAAAGGTAAAGTTTGCATACCAATCAAAGCTATTTTGAGTGTCTAAATAACTTGTTCCAATGTGCCCTCTAGCAACATCCGCATTTCCAATAGGAACAGTAATAAGCTTTTGTGTATTGGGTGGAATGATTCCACTGGCTCCACCGCTCAACCATGGCGAGCCCTCAGACACTTGAAAAGTATCAATATAATTTGAAGCACCACTTGCTCCAACAGAGGGGAAGTTTTCACAAATGATATCGTTGTTAGCATCTAAGCCAGCAACAAATTTTCCGGATGGGCATTTTCTCTCTGAGCTGGCAGGAGTACGACTCACACAATTAGGGGTTCCATCGCCTTTGATTCCTGTCATAACTTCGTTTTCAGCACAGTTCATAACAACCGCTGCTGAGGTACATTCAAATTTAGTTCCATTAAAAGAAAGTCTTTGGTTTGCGTCGCTGCAATTTGGAAGCGCTTCGCACTCTGCAGTTATAGTTCCAGCACTGATATTGGTTCCCACTTGTACTTGGCCCGAGGGACATTTAATTGAGGAACTAGAACACATGGGTTGGCCACTTCCTGCGAAATATCCCAAAAATAGTGTATTGGGTCCACAGGGTGATGCAGAGGAACACAGTAAATCGTTGCCTGCTTGGTTTAATACAATGTTTCCACCACTAGAGGAACAATCAGGTAATGCTTTACAGATTGGTGTTCCATTAGAATTTAATCCAATCGCCACTTGGCTAGGGTTGGAACATGGAGCCGTTGGGTTGATGCAGCTTGGTTTACCGTTGGAAAGATAGCCAACTTTGATTGAGTTTGCAGGGCAAGAGCCTGCAAAATTTGCATTCATTTTTTTCCAATCATTACCTATGTCCATCGTGATGTATTGAGCTTTCATGGGGGTGGCATTGGAGGCGATGTTTCTTTGGTTGCGTTCAACTTTAATAACAAATTTCACGCTACCTGGATCTTGCGAGGTACTGGCATTGCTACGTAAAAAAAATCCTGTGGATTTAAGAGGGCATTGAGAGGAATTTGAATTCTCACAAATTCTACCTTCGCTCGTATAATAAACGGGTTGAGCCTCGCTACCAGCAATTAAATCTCCGCTATTATTCACAAGAGGAGTGCTTGCGATTTGATAGGTGCCTTTTTCTGATATTTCAAAAAGATCAGCGTCTTGTAAATATGTGCTGTCTACAGTGGGACAACTAAAAGTTGCAATATTTGATTGTGGATCAGGAATACAACCTGCAAAAATACCATTTGTATGAAGCGAACTGCGCATAGAATTAAGCCAGCTGTCGGTGTTGCGCGTAATGGAGTTGCTCATATTGCGGAGCTCTAATATCGCTCCAGTTTGCGAGCTGCGTTTGGCAAAATTTGCTACTTGTTGTCCTAGACCACCTACTAAGACGATAGCCATTGTTACGAAAAACAGTGCAACTACAACTTCAGCTATAGCAAAGCCGTTTCTACCTCGAGAAATAACAATACGAGCCATTTTTCCCATAGTTATATTGTCGGCCCAAATTGTGCTTCACATTGTGAATAGTGTGTCGTTAATAATTAACTCAAAATTTACAAACGATATTAAATGCCTTTTAGTTGAGTTTAAAAGTAGATTTTTCTTGAAGCTGAAGATGTAGGACATTAGACCAACTT
>CAZIFW010000113.1:0-5691 GCA_964538275.1 uncultured Bacteriovoracaceae bacterium | reverse complement strand
GCGCATAGCTTCTTCATACTTATCCTCACCAAAGCCTGGACTCATTCGTTGCAAATCAAAACTTGGACTAGAAGCCATGGCCGCAATGCTCATATCATTGAGATCAATCAACACCATGGATTTTGGTAAATTCTTAGCATTGCTTTGAATGGAGTAAGACTTTTCTCCAATTTTCTTTAAGTATTGGTCGTGAACAAGTTCTTCAGCAACTTTTTGCAAGTCGTAATCAAGCGTCAGCACTACAGATGCGCCATCAACAGAATTACGAATTGTTTTTTCACTGATAGTCACTTGTTCTCCGCTAAAGTTGAATGTCTTTTCAATAAGAGCAGGAGTTCCGGAATCTAAAAGGTGAGCAAGTGAAGATTCTAATCCCGTTCCAGAAGCTTTTTTCTTTTTAATTCCGTTCTCTTCAATTTCTTCTATACCTGCTCTTTGCTTTGGATAAATAAATTGAGATTCTTCAATGGCTCCCTCAGTTATCCAATCCGAAGTTTTCGCCGGAGAAAAACGGCCCAACAAATGTTGAGCCATTTGAGTATCAGGATAACTGCGTACAACACGAGAAATTCTAGAAATAGAAAGCGGGTTGGCCTTGTCTTTTAAAAATTCAAGTTCTTGATCCAAAAGTACGCTTGAAACACGCATAGGAATCCATTTGCGAGCATAAAAGTATTCCCAAATTTTATGATCGCTCAATACCTCTGGGCCGAGTTCAGGTAAACCCAGATCTTTGCGGTAGGGATTAAAGCGGCCACGTATTTGGTTGATCCAACCCAAAGCTTCTCGAGTGTGTGTAAGTACCTGAGCCTTGTCATTAGATTTTAAAACATCATCAAAATTGATCGCAAAGTAACTCACTTCATGAGAGCTCGCTAAGGGGATGTAGGCATTCAGTTCTTCAGAAAAACTCAAAATATTTCCGCGAGGAGAGGGAACAGAATATCGCAGAACTTTAGTGTCTTGGGCGATAGCTGAATAATGCAAAATGAAAACGAAACATGAGAATACAAGTTTTCTTGAAAGCACGCCTGGAGCCTAGCAAGAAAAACGCATTGCGTCAATACACTAAGGCTTCGAATATACAGAGATTTTTACTTTTTATGGGCCTATTTCACAGCCACTATGTGGACAATCCAAACTGAGAAACTCAAATCTCCCATAGGCTTAAATTCTAAGGTGTCTCGATTGTTTTCCCAATAGAACTGAACATCCTTAAATCCAACTTCGAAGAGAATGTCCCTAAGCTCTGGGAGTGTCCACATACGCCAGTCATATGTAAACACATTGGGGTACTCACGCTTCTTTTTGGAGCTACTAAAGTGAATAGCGTATGAGGCTTCGTGAGTGTTGGGGTTAAACTTCTTTAATTCCCATTCATACCACCAGCGCTTGCCCTCAAAACGCGTGCTAGAGCGATCTACACACGGGAAGAGCGTATCTGCTCCACCAAAATTATCCATCACAAAAATACCATTCTTGTTGAGGTTGGAATAAACAGATGCAAAATATCTTTTAAGAAGATCACGATCTTTTAAACAGCAGTAAGAGAAGTTGCTCGCAAAATTTACATCAACAGGTTTTCCAAATTTTTGAACAACATCCGCCTGAACAATTGTTAAACGGTTTTTTTGATTCGTGCTCAATTCATTGTAATACGTATGAAAACCTTGTTTGAGTGGCTCCCAATCAATGTCTACAGAAACAGCCTCACGTTGTGGATGAGACTTTACCCATTCAGAGGAGAAATAAAAACTCCCACAGAAGTCTTCTTTAACTCTCATGGGAACTTTGCCCTTACGAATTTTTTTATAAACTCGGGTTAAAAAACGGATATCGCGCTTAGGGTCCTGAACAAATTCACAATAAAGCGCGTACTTCTGGGCATAACTCAACTTTTTCACTGAAAGGAATATACAGAGAACTAGCGGAGTAATGCAATCGCTTGCATCAATAATTCTCTATCTTTCGATGAAGAAGCTAGGCCTCTTTCGCAAATCTTAAGGGCTTGAGCGAATTTTTCACGATTATACTTGCTAGTGTCTTGTGGATCAGGAAGCACCACAGTGCCCGCTAACTTTTGTGCTTTCTCTACACCCACAATCTTTGCAAGACCGTATTTAACTTCATCTTCAAGAATTATGCGTGCCAGTTCTTGAGCATTTGCCCCAACAAGTTCAGTCGCGGCTAAAGCTGGAAAATCATTTTTCTTAACAATCATTTTCGCTTCTTGGCCAAGAGTTACACTGTCCACTAACCAAAGAAAGTTATCGCAATTCTTTTTACATTTTACATCATGGTGAATGGAGAAATAGTAAGTTCTAACAGCATCTGCTACGGAGAATTTTTTGGTGACTTTTTCACTCGCAATTCCCTCTTCACTCACTGCCATTTCAAAAAGCTTACCTTCGGGCGTAAGCAATACCATGTAACGATCATCATAGGGATGGTAAGCGTAGTAAGCTTTTGCCGCCACATTTAGCTTTTCATTCATTGATTTTAGATCTTCTCCTTCAAAAGCAACACCAGAATCAGCTACCTGTGATCTTAAAACTTGCATGTCTTTTGCTGCGGCACCTGCAAGTTTTAAGATTTCTGCTTCAAGATTTTTAGGAAGTACAGAGAGTATCGTTCCCATAAACTGAGCCAAATAAGAATTTGAATCCTTTAAATGGTCGCTTGTCACGTCTTCATTGATTTGACTTAGGTTCACATTAGACAAGCATTCAACGTAAGACTTAGGAGTTGCTGCATATAGGCTCGCACAAGGAAGCGAAGCGATCATTGCCAAAGCGATGTGATTTTTAATTTTGCTTCTTTTTAAATTCTTCATAATTACTCCGAAGGATTTACCACAACAGGAGTTATTCCTGGGGGAAGGGTATTACCCGTTGTAATAGTTGATGTTTGATTTGTTCCTCCACCTGCGGGTGCAGGAGCTGGCGCTGGATTTTGACAACAAGGAACTTGGGGAGGTATTGATCCTCCGCCACCGCCAGGAGGTTCAGGTCGAGGTCTCTCAGTAGGTCGCCCCGGGCGCACTGGTCTAGCGCCGCGCCCTGCTCCAGCTGCTGCACCACCCTTCTTTTTACCTTTTCTAAATGCAAAAATTAAAAGTGCTGCAATTATGCCAACACCTAAAATAACTCCTGCTATTTTGCAGCCCTTTTTAATTTTTCCATCCGCCTCTTGGCAGATAGGTTGTTTTTTAGATTTTTCAGGAGCATTTCCACTATGATTTTCTTTAGGATATTGCTGCATGTATCCACTGCGAGGGTTTTTCTCTCCCTCACTCCCTACAGGAGGCGGGGGAGGGGCTACATTCGTAACATCTGTGCCTGCATATGCAACGTTTGATATAAAGAAATAAGCTGGAACAACATAAGCAAAGCCTGCAATTTGCAGTGAGAGTATCCACGCTAGAAACTGTTTTACTTTGTATGATGATGAAGTATTTGTTTCTCTCATATAAGCTCCCTAGATTGCTCGCTCTCTATTGACACAGTAAACATCTGCATTTGAGCCCGATACATTATACAAACCCATACCAGAGTAATTTGGAACTCCTGGTGCAGTTTGTGCTCTACAAAAATAGTGGGCGGCATTTCGACAATGTAACCCCAGAGGATCTGAGGCCACACACGAAGGGTTGTAACTTTGAAGAGTCGCTATGTTTGTGCTTAACATTTGGCCCGAATTGTTTTTCATACAAACAATCTGATTTGTACCTGAGGCTCGTTTCGTAGGTCCAAATCCTGCAGCATGACCTATGTTTCTGCAGTAACTATGTGCCGCCATATGACACGCATAAGAAGTAGAGTTTGATGCAGGAGAACACGAAGAGTTAGAGTTTGTTAAAGCAGCATCACTCACGCTCAATACAGTTGTATTATCAGCCGTGTAACACGTAGACTTCACAGGACTTGCGTTGATCGTTGAGGCTACTTCTACGTGAATTGGACCCCAACCTGAATTCCAATAATTTGAAGCTGCACAAAATTTCATGATGGCATCTCTCAAATCTAAAGATTGAGGTGCATGCGGCGTACAATCTTGATTCCAAGTTCTTAAGTTTCCAATCGTAGTTTCATAAGTAGCCGCTACAATTTTTGTGCTCGTACAGGTTCGAGTATAAGTCTTATAGCGATCACCCTGACACGCTAAACCTGTAAGAATACTTGTATTGTTGTAGACCGAAGGAGCAGGCTGAGTACACAGACGCTCAAATGCAACAGTTTGACCGCAAGCAAGTTCAGGTTGTCCTGGGAATGCGGGCCAGTTTCCGTTTGTCCAGTTACGTTCTTGAGTCACGGAAACATTGTTATTTGTGTCACGCGTTCTTACTGAGAAGGTGTAGGTAGCTCCAGGAGTAGTCCCGCTTGGTGGAGTCCAAGGAGTCGTACAAGGATACCAAACAGAATCTCCAGAAATTTTACATTCTGAAGATCGCGGAGGAACTCCGCCTGAAGTTGAAAAATTCATTTTAATAAAGAGAGGAGAAAGAGAACGAGAAGAATCCGATACTGATGTGTAAATGTTCACAGCAGCTGGTGCAATAGTCCACTCATAAGATGTGCCTACATAAGGGCTACTGGTTGAAGGTCTCCCTCGCATTTCAAAACGCTGAGAACCTGGCGTTAAACCTGAAACGGCATGACTCGTTGAACTGTTACAAGTCGTCCACGCTGAACTAGATCCCATGCGACACTGATAAGTAGACCCAGATGGTAAGTTACAAGTGAAATAAAGTGTTCCACTCGTATTGGTAGTGCCACTCGAGGGGTTCGAAGAACCCATACTACAAGAGTAACTTTGCGAAGAAGAGCTAGAAGAAGATGAGCTCGAACTTGAAGAACTACTGGAAGAACCATCGTCATCAGTAGGATAATCATCATCTCCAGCTGTAGCGCCCGTTGTTGCCCCTGGATTAATAGGAGGCTCTTGAGTAGCTCCTGAGTCTACTTTTTTGGAGCAAGAAACGAATACGCAAACTATAAGACTCGCTAAAATATGTAGTACTTTTTTATCTAAATTCACGAAGCACCCTCTCCATATATATAAAGGATATATCTAAAGGCAGCGCACAAAACGTCAAGATTTCTACACTTGTGTTTTTTCAAGCTAAATTTTGGAGCTAAAAAAAAGAAAAAAACTAACGAATCCAACCTCGGCGCTTGAAGGCTAAGTAGGTTACGAGTGAAATCACGAACATAAAGGTCAAAACCATAGGATAACCATACTTAAATTCGAGTTCAGGCATAAATCTAAAGTTCATGCCATAAATACTCGCGATCAAGTTAAGGGGCATAAGAAAGACAGAGAAAATCGTTAAAACGCGCATCACTTCGTTTACAGCATGACTGGCTTGATTGGTTTTTTGGGTCGATAAACTTAAGTGAAGATTTAAAACGTTATTTGTATTTTCGTGTAACTCTTCTAAATGAAAAAGATGATGTTGAACCTCTTCTTGTACATCCTGAAGGACATCATTTGTTTCACCAGCGACCACATTTTGAAACCTTAGGGCAACATCCGCCGTTAATTTTAAGATGCGTCTAAAAATTGAGGCTCGGCGTTTAAGATAATAAGCATTTTCAATAAGAGCAGATGATTCTTCGCCTTTAAAAATTCTAAGCTCCATATCCTCAAGCTCAACCAAAGCAATATCTATCGGCGAAGCATAGGAATGCA
>CAZIFW010000112.1:0-5721 GCA_964538275.1 uncultured Bacteriovoracaceae bacterium | reverse complement strand
AATTTTTTCTCGGCCTCTAAGTCGTCTACAGAATTTCTAAAGCTTTCTTTTACGCGTTCAAATTGCTCGTCAGATCCTCGTTGAATATTTTCAACAATAAGTAGCTGGTATTTTCCATCTTTTTTAATGGGGCCCACAAAAGATTTGGCCTGTGCCTTTTGAAGGCCTTTTTTAAAGTGTTCTGCCACCTCTGTGGCCATCATCCAACCCAAGTCTACGTAGCCAGGGTGGTCTTTGAGTTTGGCTTCGGTCACGCTGCCTTTTTTAAATCCAGCTCCAATTTCTTCTAGGATTTTTTTGTTAGCGGCTGAGTCTCCGTCCACTAAAATTGAAAGCTTGTAAGAAGGAGGTGCTTTCGTTCTATAAACCGCTTTAAGTTCTTCATCTGACAGTGCTGCTGCATTGTTGGCGATTTCACGATTAAAAATTACGCGCCTTTCAATTTGGCTTTTAAGCGCATCAAAGTAGTTTGAGAAATCTACTTTTTGTTTTTTCAAAATATCTTTGAGCTGCACAACTGTGAGTTTGTTTTTGCGGCAAATTTCTTCAATTTCTCTATTAACACTGTCTCCAGAAATTTCAGTTCCCAGTTCTTTTAGTCGAGCGCGCACAATTTGGTCTTCAACTAGACGCTTTAAAATTGTTTGATCATTTATGCCGCCATCAATTTTATAAAAGCCGCGCAAAAGGTTGCTGTTTTGAACTTGCGCACGAAGGCTTTGAACGTCGGACAAGAGAATCGGCTTTCCTTGCACAACGGCCACGACTTTATCGAGTGTTTTGGCATTAAGTGTAGTAAAAAAGAAGAGAGAGAGAATTAAAAGTCTCATCAGTAATATAAGGCTAAGCGATGTCAGCACGGAGATCAAAAGTAATATCAGGGTCAATTTGGCGGAAAATGGGTAGAGGCATGGCTTGGTTTGGCTCGTTTTTTCTTTGGTTTATTACCCCCACAGGGGCTGCTGAGCTTTGGGAAAAGTGGATTCGCGAAAAAGAGGAAGAAGAAACTCAGCCGAGCTCTTCAAAAGAATCAAAAAAAGATCATCTAAATTAGGACTTAGATAGCAGCAGGATCTGTTTTAACAGCGTATTTTTTTCTCAGATCTGTAAAGTACGCTTCGTAAATCCCACGACCTTTAAGGTCTTTAACTGTGCGAGTGATGAAGTTTTTATAGTCTGCGTTTAAGCTAGCGCCTCCGGGATAAGGAAGAACTTCTTCAAGTTGAATGATGTGCATTCCATAAGGGCTTTGAACAACAGGAGAAAATTGTCCCGGTTTAAGTGCGAGGGCAGCTTCATAATATTCGGGAACAAGTTTATTGCGAGCTGAAAAATCAACAAGGCCGCCCACTTTTGCATCGGGTGCTTCTGAGAACTCAGCAACAAGTTCGGGAAATTTCTTTTTTCCAGCTACCAATAGTCCGTGCACCATTTGAGCACGTGCTTTTACTTTTGCAATATCTGCGCTGCTCATTTCGGGCGTTACTAAGAATGCAATTTGGCGAGTTTTAACGAGTGGATTACGCGTATAATACTCGCGCATTTCACCCTCAGAAATTTTTTGATTATCAATTTTTGTTTTGAGTTGTTTTTGAACGAGAGTTTTGTACAAGAGAATTTCGAACTGATCTTGAAGAGTAGGGTCTTTGTCGATTCCTAAAGCTTTAGCTTCTTGAATTGCGAGTTCAAAATTTACAATGTTATTTAAAACTTCTTCTTTAGAAGGAGTTTGTCCGGGAATTGCGAGCTGTTTGTTTTGCTCGTAACGTTGTGAGAATTCTTCTTTGGTAATTTTTTTAGCACCAATGACGGCAACGTTCGCAGCAAATGCACTGATTGAAGTCAAAGTTATGGCTATAGTGAAGACTCTCTTGATCATACTTCTATACTAGCTGCCGAGGGAGAAGCCGCAAGTCACTCTTTTGGCATATTTCAACGAGTAGCACTGTGCGAATTTTCAGAAGTGAAAGTGGTCATTTCTCGCATAATAAGCGATATGGAAAAGCCTTTTCTTAGAAGAGCTTGAATAATTCGCTGTTTAAGAGAGTGCTTATCTAGCGCTAAGTATTCGTATCTTTTGGCATATTTTTCAATTAGCTGCTTAATTTGGGCCTCGGGGCTGAGGTCTAGCTCCTCGTAGGCGCTATTGAGCTCGTCTTGGGTGGGAATTATTCTGTCGCGGCTCATTTTGGCTTTCACCATAGAGGGGCCAAAGCCTCTTTTTAAGAGTTGGCGGGTGCGAAGTTTTTTAAAAGTTTCTTCTTTGTAGAGCCCGTTTTCTGCAAGCGCATCTAAAAGTGTTTTAATTTGTTCTGGGCTCAGTTCTCTTTTGCGAAGCTTTTCTTCGAGCTGACGACGCGGATAGTCCCTTCGCGCTAAAAGCCATAAAACATAAGATCGCGCTCGAGTGAGCGAGGTGTTGTTTTCCACTCCCCTCAAGTTATCGCAGTATAGAAGTAAAGGCTCCAGCTAATTTATGGTAGCCAAAAACGAATTCCTCCGTTTTTCCAGCCTTTGTCTATTTGATCGCGTAATGACTGATTGAAGCTTCCATAAAGTGAATCTCTATACAGTTTGTAAACAACTACGTTTTTCCCATCAACAGTGAGGGATTTGTTGAGTTCGTAAACAGGGTATGTTTTTGAATTGAGTCCTAAGCTTTTGAAGTCGCGATATGTAGGAAACGCGCAAAAAGCAACGGCTCCCTTGCTCCAACCTGAGAGACTATTCCTGTCATAACGAATGCGTTTTACGCCATTTACAACTTTGCTATGTTGATAAACAGGTACAGAACCAGTGGGGCCACAGCTTACAGAGTAGGCTTTAAAAGTATAACCTTTTCGTTCGTGGCTTAAGTAACCATTAAAACTATACAAATAGTTTTTTTCTGATGAATAATAGAGGTGCATTGCTTCAGCAGAATTTACACTTGCAATTGCTGCATTTTTTTCACTAAGCGTTCTTGCTTGAGCGGAATTTCTTTCTTGTATACGAACTTGAACATCTCCTCGAATTCGATCCTCAGCTGTTTGTACAAGGCTAAGTACCGGACTTCCACTTGAGCTTATTCCCTCTAAGTTGTTTAGAAAGTTTGCATAAGCAGTTAAATTGAAACCGGGATGAGATGTAAAAGTACAATATGAATTGGAGCTTGTGCCCGAACATGATTTGGAGGCAATTACAGAAAGTGCGTTGAGCGTATCAGTGACAGCCGCTTTGAGCTCTGAATGATTAAAACGAACTGTAATTTCTGACTTAACATCTTGAGCGTTGATTGTAGGAGTATAGGTTATTCCATTTAGGTCTATTTGACTGCGGCTCATTAATTCTTGTGAGTTTATATGTTGAGAAGTGATGCGGTTGTTTTCTTTTGAAAGACTTGAGTTTGTTAACATTGAATCTATTGTCTCAAGAGTTTCCTCACTAGGAGAAAAAACGACTGGAGGTGGAGGTGGGGGATCGTCATCATCTTCAATTGTTGGGTTGTCATCAATACTGGGCTCTACAAGGCCGGAGCTTGAGTTTTTAAATTTTGAATTAGAAGGCAAACACCCAGAAAGTACAAAGAGAACAAGAGTGCATTTAAAAATAGAAAAAGCTCCATAGAATTCTTTCATATCCTTAGAATATTATTTTGAAGAAATATCAGAATTAAATTTGTGTAAAGAGAATGCATGAATCAATAAAACACAAGAAGACTAAAAATTAACGAAAAATTAACATTAGCTTCAGGTATTCAGGTCAAAGCTTATGAGCGAAGTGACTCAATTTGTCCCAACGTGGAATCCACACGTCGAAGGAGTTCCTCTTCAGAGGGCGTGTCCTTAGTTGGGTTTTTAATTAAAAGCTTTCCTTCGGGTAAAATTTGAAAATGCTGCGGATATTTTGTAACGAGAGTTACAAGTTTATCGCGCGGAAGAGTTGAAGAGGGATCAAGAACAATAGTCGTTCCAAGTTTTCCAGTGCTGAGACTTCTTATGCGCAAGCGCCTGAGCACACACACTATTTTCATGACACGCACAAGCATGGCTACACTGTGAGGAAGTGGGCCAAAACGATCGATCAATTCATCTTTAATTTGATCAACGGCTTCTTCGTTTGAGGCAGATGAAAAGCGTCTGTAGAAACTTAAGCGGTTCGAAGCTTCTTTCATGTAGTCTTCGGGTATGCTGGTGTTTACGCTCAATTGAATTTCGGGTTCAAAGTCGCGATCAATCGCCTCGCCCTTCAATTCCGCTATTCCTTCTTGTAAAAGTTCAAAATAAGTTTCGCTACCAACTAAAGTCATGTGTCCGCTTTGAGCATCGCCAATTATTTCTCCGGCTCCGCGGATGTCTAGGTCGTGGCTGGCAATTGTAAATCCAGAACCTAAGTCTTGATAGAGTTCTAAAATTCCAAGACGCTCCTCTGCAAGGGCTGTTGCTTTTCCACTTTCTGGAAGCATTAAATAGGCGTAGGCTCTGCGATCGCTGCGGCCTACGCGACCGCGAATTTGATAGAGTTGAGAGAGCCCAAAGTTTCCAGCATTTTCTACAATAAGAGTGTTTGCATTGGAAACATCTAAGCCCGCTTCTATGATTGTAGTTGTTACTAGAACCTGCGTTTCACCGCGATAAAACTTGAGCATTTTTTCTTCGAGCTTTTCTTCGTCCATTTGCCCGTGAGCAAAGTCTACGCGCGTTCCAGGTAAGAGTTTTGCAAGATCTTCGTAAGTTTTTTCAATTCCTTTAACGCGATTAAATAAATAAAAAGCTTGTCCGCCGCGTTTGAGTTCTAGTTCTATCGCATCTTTAATGAGCGCGGGGTTTTTGCGAACAACATGTGTTTTCACGCTCAATCTATCTTGCGGAGGAGTCGTCATAACGGAGAATTCTCTAATTCCCGCCATTGCCATACTTAAGGTACGAGGAATGGGAGTGGCGGTCATAGACAAAACGTGCACATTTGTGCGAAGTTTTTTAAGTTTTTCTTTGTGCATGACTCCAAAGCGTTGTTCTTCGTCGACGACAATGAGCCCTAAGTTTTTAAAAGAAACGTCAGCACTTAATAACCGATGTGTTCCTACAACAACATCTAAATCACCCCGTTGAAGTTTGAGAATAATTTCTGTGGCTTCTTTATCTGTATTAAAGCGAGATAAACCTGCAACACGTAGACCAAATTCTCCAAGTCGAGTTTTAAAAAGACGCTCATGTTGCGCTGTTAATAATGTTGTGGGACTTAAAACAGCAACTTGATATCCAGCAGAAGCCACAGCGTGCGCTGCACGCAAGGCAACTTCTGTTTTTCCATATCCTACGTCTCCACACAAAAGACGATCCATCGGCTGGCCTGATTTTAAATCTTTAAGGATGGCCGCAATAGCTTTTTCTTGGTCAGGCGTTTCATCGTGAGGAAAGCTTGCTGCAAATTCGTGAATCTTTTCTTCAGATGTATTGATGATAAGGCCTGTAGCAAGCGCACGTTGTGAGTACAGCGTGAGGAGCTCACCAGCAAAAGCAAGAATCTCTTTTTTAACTTTATCTTTTTTAGTTTTCCAAGTTGCGCCGCCAAGCTTATCAAGTGCGGCGTCGCTACTGTCTTCTCCGCCAAAGCGATGTAATAGGCGGAGTTGTTGCACGGGAACATAAACTTTTCCGTCTTTGTAGTTGAGTTCAATAAGGTCGGTGTTGCTTCCTTGAATGCTTAGAGTTTTAAGGCCGAGGTATTGCCCCACCCCAT
>CAZIFW010000111.1:0-5783 GCA_964538275.1 uncultured Bacteriovoracaceae bacterium | reverse complement strand
CCGCAGCACATTTTTTAGTAGGGTGCACACAGTTAGGACTTCCGCTTGCGAGATACCCAATCTTGATAGCTCCCGCAGGACACGTGCCCACCACTTGTTGCCACTCACTCCCAACATCAATACTTAAGTACTGAGTGCGTTGAGGAGCTGTTCCTTTGATTTGCTCAGAAGCTCTGTTGGCTTCAATTTTTACAACAAAGCGCACACTTCCCGGAGTGGAATCAATGGCGGGGTTAGAGCGCAAAAAGTAACCTGTAGATTTAAGAGGACAATTCAATTGATTTGTTTGTTGGCATTTACGGCCATCGAGATCGAGGTAAAGGGGTTCATCAAGCGTACCTGCAATACGCTCACCTAAGAGATCAATCACAGGAGCAGAAACTGCATGGAGTTGATTGCCCGCGATGCGTTTGAGTTCGGAATCAGAATCTAAAAGAGCTGCATCGACAGCGGGACATTTAAAAAGAGAAGTTGCAGAGCTGGGATCAGGAATACAAGCAGCATAAAGCCCGTTGGTTTCAAGAGAGCTTCGCATTTTGCCAAGCCAAGAATCGAGGTTGCGAGAAATGGAGTTGGTTTTGGTGCGAAGCTCAATAGTAGCGGCCGTTTGTTTAGAAGATTTTGCAAGATTTAGAACTTGTTGTCCAAGGCCACCCACGATGAGTGCAGCTATGGCGACTAAGCCAATGGCGATAACGACTTCGGCAATGGCAAAGCCCTTGTGATTAAAATAAGACGAACGCACACGTGCACCTGTGTCCATATATGTATTATCGGTCCTGCCAAAGATTTGTTGCGTGAAATAGAGGTAAGCTTCTTAACTTAACGAAAATTTAATAAAGCATGTTCCATTATTTTCGGTATTCTTACGGGCTGTAAATTTTTTTAAGAAAACTTAGTTGTTTAGATTTTTTGTTAAATTCAAGAGCATACACGCTTGTATTCGCAGTTTTATATTCATTCTCAGAAAAGTTGTCGCACATTTCTAAAATACGTCTCATTGCTCCACCGTGAGTTACAAGTGCAACACGCGAATACGTGATCGTTTCAAATAAACTGTGCATTGTTTTTTCCAAACGGTTGCGGTGTTGGAGTTTGGACTCGCCTCCAGGAAATGCAAAATCACTATTCGCTTTGCCTGTAGTTAGCCAGCGGGTGTAAGCATCAGGAAAGCGTAAATGAAGATCGTCGAAGAAAAGGCCTTCGGCTTCTCCGAGCGAGGATTCGCGAAAGCCTGCATCTTGATAAATAGGAATTTCTGCGTGAGCACGTGCAAGAGATGCCGTTTCAAAGGCGCGACTTAGGTCGCTAGAAAAAAAAGCTTCTATATCAAGAGGAGCAAGCACTTCTTGTAGGGCTTGAGCTTGCTTGCGGCCATGCTCATTAAGTGGAATGTCGGTATGGCCTTGAAGGCGGCGTTGTACGTTCCAGTCTGTTTGACCATGTCGAATGATGTAGAGATTAAGCACAGTCAAAACATACAAGTATCAAAAACAAATGTCAGTGGTGAATCTTAAAGGATTTGTCTAAACGAAGCTTCGTAACGATCAGCTTCTTTAAGAATAAAGTTTCTTAAGCGAGGATAAAGGCTCCAAGCTTTTGATAACGGTGTGCCTTTAATGTTGAGATTGTCGCGACGAATTTGTTCGGAAAGTGGACGCACCCATCTTTGGCAACGTTGTTTGACTTCACTTACCCAGTTGTCGCTAACAACAGTGGATTCTTTAGAGGCTACTGTAATCCACGCCGCTGATTGTTTTTGTAGACATTTCATTTTTCCTAAATGAGGAATGATGAATTGTTTGTTTTGTAGAGCTTTGCACTCAATAGGTGTGGAAAAGATTTCGTAAACTTCTCCGTTATTCACAGCGAATTGAGCGCGAATAGGATCTTCAAAGGAAAGTAGAGTTACTTTTGTATCCGAGCTTAGAGCTAAACTTTGTTTTAGATAAAGCGCTAAGCGCTGAGAGCGTTCGTTAAGAGTCACACCTTGAGCAGCATCTACTTTTGCACTTTGGGTTGGAGTTCTTTCAAAAGTATTTAAGCGTGAGGCTTGTGAGCGAGGAATGGGGAGTGACCACTCCGACCAAAAATCTTCAAGACAGCGCGGACTGTTTTGAGTGTTACTGTGAAAGCGACTCAAGATTTCCATTTCTAGATCAATCGCTAAAAGAAGAGCCGCCGGATTGCTCTCATTCTTATTCATCGGGCGCAAATCAAGTGGAGTGCGTCCTAGTAGCGTGGCTTTTGTGCCCAGTACGCTAAGGCTGGGAAATTCAGCGAGCAGTTTGCTTTGAAAGTTTGTGAAGTTAAATGCGTAGCTAAAGTAGGTCCAACCGTTTTCAAGGGCTATCTTTTGAGTTTCTTTGGGGAGACTTTGAAAGTTTTGCACAATGTCTGCCACTTCGGGAGCCTGGACTTTGGGGCCTGAGAGCGTTTGACATGCTCCAAGAAGAACTAGAGCTAATGTTGGGAATTTAAAGGAATTTGCTCTCATGGGCTTATAATAAGGCGCGAGAGCCCTATTTTACAAGGCGACGGGCGGCCACGTAATAAAGGTCCCTGGCCCTTTAAAATTATTCGGTGTTCCATATTCGTCGATAAGGGCTTGCCACGTGCCCTCCAAACAGGCTTATACTAGGCCCACTATGGCTGAAGTATTGGTAGTTGCTAGTAAAGTACGTTCTTACATCAAAGACAAAGGCGAGTGTAACACTGCCTCTGAAACAATCGACGCTCTCTCTGCTGCTGTGGAGAAGGTCCTAGATAAAGCTATTGAAGCTGCAAAATCTCAGGGTCGTAAAACAGTAATGGCTAGAGACATTGCTGTTCCTTACGGATCTTGAAGACGAGTCTAAAGCGAAATTCTTGGAGTTTAGCTTTTGCTCTAGTCTTTCTGCCTCCTCAAAAAGAGGTAGAAGATTGGAGCAGTAAATTTCCCACCAAGTCTCTTGAAAAAGAGGCTTGGCAAGAAAAGCTTAGCTCATCAAGTTCGTCGCACTCATCGCAAGCGTCGGCTAATTCATCGAGATTTAGCTTTAATGGAATAGATAAGTTGACCTTCGCCTTAAACAAAGGGGAGAAGCCTCAATGGGAGGTTTCTGTACCACCTATCGAGTTTTACAGAATTTGGGATTCTGGAGCTTGGTCGGGCTTTAGTTTAGGTGCAAGAGAACTTCATCATTTTTATACGCGCGCGCATCGTAGAGGACCCGAACCTAAGTATAGGGTTTACTCTCTCAGTGCTGAGCGAGAAGTGATAGATTTTGTTTTCTGTTCCAAGAAAGACGCTTTGCTTTTAGAAAAATCACTCAAAGCAAAAGAAGATTCAAAAATTTCATATCAAATTACACAGCTTAAAATGCTCAATTCCCAGGAACTTAAAAGAGAAACTTCTTGGAGTTTTGATGCGGATCTTGGGCAAGAGTTCTTATCTCTCTATGCAATTTCTTGCGGCACAGCTCAGCAAACTGTTCAATTAGATGGTTGGCCTAAATCCTACTTCTTGAAACTCAATTGATAGCGACCTAAACAGTACGCATGAAGAAATTAGCGTATGTGTTTGCATTTCTGTTTTCATTTGTAAGTTTAATAGAGGCTCAGGATTTAGAGGTTAAAGACCTTTGGTTTTTTGGAAAGAAGGGCATTGTTTCTGGAAAACTCTCGCCTGCTTTTAGCCAAATCGAATCTGAAGTTGATGGCACTCCCGGAAAAAGTGAAATTGATAATTTCAGAGTAGATTATGAAATATTTTATTCATTTACCGATCAACTTAAAATAGGCCTAGCTCCGGCGTACTCTTATTCTAAAACAAAAGGTTCTTCTAAAGATTCAGGATTAGAGGAGCCTTCATTGCTCGCTCAATATCGCTTTTTGGATGCTACTTCTTCTCCCGTATTCTTGGACTTAGCTTTGGCGTTGAGCCCTGCATGGGGAGAGAATAAAACAAGTTCAACAACTAGAGGAAATAATAAGATCACTGCGGGACTTTTGGTGGGGCAATCCTTAGGTGCGTTTTCTTATAAGGTCAATCCAAGTGCAAGTTATTTTACCGTGACTCACAATGAAAATGCCGAGGATACAGAGGCTACTTTTGACGTGGGTTTAAATATATTCACTCAATATGTTTTGAGTGAAAATTTTGATTTAGTTGGAAATCTAAAAATAGCATTTCCTGGAGAAGAGAAAGAAGCTTCAAGTTCTTTAAATATTGATTATGTTTTGATTGTTGAACCGGGGATTCAATATTCCATCATGTATGAAATGTCTTTAAAGTTGCTTGCTAATTATATCCATAGCCAAGGAATTGTGAAAAATGCTTTGATTGGAACTAAAGACATCACAGCTTCTGGTTTTGGCGGTCGCGCTGAATTAAGTTTTGCTTTCTAGACCATATTCCTCACTCTCAAATTAGAGTCTGCAAAAAGCCTATGTTAGGTTGGCTTTATGCTAGAAATTTTTCGCGATGTTCACATGTTGGGAGACGATGCTCTTTATGACTTATGGGTTGAAGATGGCATTCTGAAGAAGAAAACTCTCGCAAAAGATCAAGCAAATCCCACAGATTCAAAGCTACACGCCTGCAAGGGATTGTGTGCTATCCCCGCGGGAGTCGATGTGCAAGTGCATTTGCGCACTCCAGGACAAAGTGAAAAAGAAACTCCAGAAACAGGCATTCGCGCAGCTCTTTATGGTGGCTATGGTGCTGTGCTGTCGATGCCCAATACAAAACCCACTATGGATAATCCTGCAGTTTTAAAACAAGCTCAAGATGAAGTTCGAGCTGCAAGTGAGAGGTATGGGATAACGGCACTTTTTTGCTCGAGTGTGAGTAAAGGACTTGAAGGAAAAGAGCTCGCGCAACTCAATGAAATGGCTCGAGCAGGGGTGGTGGCTTTTACAGATGATGGCAAAGGTATTGAGCCAGAAGAATTCATGCGTGCTGCATTTAGAGCGAGTGCTGAAACAGGAATACCTGTCTTGCAACATGCTGAGTGGGCTGGGCACGGCGGAGTTTTAGCAGAGTGTGCTGTCTCTAAAAAATTAGGTCTTAAAGCTTATGATCGAAAACAAGAGTGGAGTTTTGTTGAGCGAGATTTAAAATTACTCAAAGAGTTTCCAGGTGCCCGTTATCACGTGTTGCATGTGACAACGCGAGAGAGTTTAGATTTTATTCGCAAAGCAAAAGATGCAGGATTAAAAGTTACAGGCGAAGCGAGCCCACATCACTTATTCTTTTGCGCAGACGATATAGACCCAGAAAATACCTCGTTTAAAATGAACCCTCCTTTGCATCAGGCTGAAGATAGAGACGCTATTCGTAAGGCGCTCAATGAGGGGTTATTGGATTTTGTAGCAACCGACCACGCTCCGCATGAAGCTGCTGCCAAGGGCAAAGATTTTTCAAAGGCGGCTTTTGGTACAGTAGGGATGGAGAGCTCGCTCAGAGTCCTGTTAACGGGCATGTACGAGGGTTGGATTCGTCCAGAGCGCATGTGGGACGTATTTTCGCGTGCGCCGGCTAAATTCTTAGGTTTAGAGGCTGAATACGGCCATATTGAGGAAGGAAAGCCCTTTAGAGCGGCTTTTTTTGATCCTAACAGTATAGAGACTTTTCGAGTGGAGGACATTCAAAGCCTCTCTAAAAATAGCTGTTTTATAGGGAAAAAGCTGAGAGGCAAGCTTGTGGGACATTTCACCAAATCAGGCTTCTTCACCCTTTGACTTGAGCTTTAATGTCTGGAATAAAAAGGTACCTTAAAAGGTAAATACAGGAAGATATA
>CAZIFW010000110.1:0-5851 GCA_964538275.1 uncultured Bacteriovoracaceae bacterium | reverse complement strand
TAAACGCTAAAGCCATAGAAATTTCGCGCAAAGCAGCCAACGGAAAAGCCTTTGTAGCAGGAGATATCGGCCCTTCTGGAGAAACTGTATTTCCAACTGGTCACAAATCTTTTGATGAAGTTTGCGAAATTTTTTACGAACAAGCTAAAGCACTCATCAAAATTGGAGTCGACCTCATCGTTGTAGAAACAATGTTTGATAGCCTTGAGTTTCGCGCAGCTTTATCAGCAGTTCGAGCTGCTTCAGGCACCGTTCCCTTAGTGGCACATGCGACATTCAACACGGATGGCATCACAGACACAGGTGCCACTCCGGAAAATATCGCTGCAATTGCAGAAGGCTTCCATGCTGATGCTGTGGGAGTGAATTGCTCTACAGGTCCAGAATCCATGGTGCAAATTGTTGATCGGATTTCTAAAATCAGCCCGCTTTACGTGAGTGTTCAACCCAATGCAGGTTTACCACGCATTAAAGATGGCAAAACATTTTTTCCTATGAACACCGATGATCTCGATCCTTACATTCGAAAGTTTATCGAATCTGGTGCACATATTATTGGTGGCTGCTGCGGAACAACTCCCGAATACATTAAACGCGTAAAACTTCGAGCGAGTGAACTTTCCCAATTACGCAAAGAACCCAGCACAGAAGCGCGCGTGATAGTGTCTAGTTTATCGAGCTACGCCCTCCTAGGTGGCAACACTCCCTTTATGCCTATTGGCGAAAAGATGAATCCTTCGGGTCGTAAAAAATTAAGTGAGGCTCTTAAAAAAGGCGATCTTGATGCGCTCCTTGCAGATGCTGAACTTCAAGTGCAAGCAGGAGCTAAACTTTTGGATATCAACGTGGGCGTGCCTTTGATGGATGAACCCAAGCTCATGAAAGACTCCGTAGTCGCTGTTCAAAACAAATATCCAGTGCCACTGATGATTGATAGTGCAAATACATTTGCTCTAGATTCAGGGGCTAGCGTTTATTACGGTCGCCCACTGCTAAACAGCCTCAATGCTGAAGATGAAAAACTTGAAGAGGCTATTCCTGTAATGAAAAAACACGGCGCTGCAGTGGTTTGTATGTGCACAGGCGTAGATGTTCCTGTTTCAGGTGTAGAGCGCTTTAAAAATGCGCAAAAAATTGCATCACTTCTTTTTGAAAAACATGGATTCAAAGAGCAAGACATTGTGTTCGATTGCTTGGGCCTTGTCGTCTCTGCAATGCAAGAAGGATCTAAAGAAACTCTTCGCACTATTTCTCTCATCAAAGAATATTACCCACGTGCAGCGACAACCCTAGGATTAAGCAATGTAAGCTTTGGACTCCCCAATCGCTCTTTTGTACACAATGCTTTCTTGGCTAGCGCTGTTCAACACGGCTTAGACTCCGCCATTATGTCTGTAACAGACCCTGTGGGTAAAGCCATCGCAGCAGCAGCTACAATGTGGAGTCCAAAAGCCGATAGTATCAACAACTTCATTCAAGATTTTTCTCAAAAAATTGAAATAGGTTCTTCTACAGGGCCAAAGCTCCCATCAGCTGAGAGCGCTGGAAGCTCTGCCAATGCCAATAAAGAACCCGCTTTTTTAGAAAAGCTTCCTGATCTTGAGCGCGAAATTTTTAGAGCGATTGTAGAAGGCCAAAAAGAACGCACCCATAAACTCGCAACAGAATTTGCCGCGGCTAAACCCGATGAAGCCATGAAACTTTTCTTAGAAGTCATGACTCCTGCAATTCGGCATTTAGGCGATTTGTTTGCAGCACGCGTGAAATTTATTCCACATCTTATTGCTGCAGCAGATTCCATGAAAGCCGGAGTCGCCGTTCTTGAACCTCTTTTGGTGAAGGCACGCGCTGCAGGAGGAGGAGAGGCTAAAGGCACTGTGGTTTTTGCAACTGTTAAGGGCGATATTCACGACATTGGTAAAAACATTTGTATCTTGATGCTCAAAAACTTTGGCTTCAATGTGATCGATCTTGGCCGCAATGTAGACGCCGAACTTATTATACAAACAGCTATTAAAGAAAAGGCTCAAGTAATTGGGCTTTCAGCTCTAATGACCACCACCATGATGCAAATGAAAGTTGTGATCGATGCCGTTAAAGAACGCAAACTTCCCTTTAAGGTACTTATTGGTGGAGCGGTAGTAACCCCAGAATTTGCACGCGAAATTCAGGCGGACGGCTATTCAACAGACGTAGGTACGGTAGTATCTGAAGTAGAACGAGTGATTGCTGTCTTAAAGGCAGTCGATAACGGAGCAAATGCCACATGAAATTTTTAAAAGATTTTTTTAAACAGAATGCGTACCTTTTGCTTATCACTGCATTGGCATTTGCCGGTGCTTTAAGCAGACTTATCCCCCACCCCATGAATTTTGCTCCTATTACAGCACTCGCTCTTTTAGGCGGTTTTTATTTTAAAAAATCTTGGCAGGCTTTTTTAATTCCCATGAGTGCACTTTTGCTGAGCGATCTTTTCCTCGAGCCCTATGCATATGTCTGGGCTGTTTATGGATCGTTTTTCCTGATCGCTCTTGCCAGTTACCTAGCTCCTAAAAAACTTTCTTGGGGCGCTAAGATGGGCTTTATCGTTCCTTCCACATTCTTTTTCTTTTTAGTTACGAATAGCGCTTATTTTTTTCAAGGCGGCTTATATCCAATAACTATGGAAGGTTATATTGCATGTTTAGCTGCTGGAATTCCATTCTTAAAAAATGCATTCGCCGGAGATCTCTTTTACGGAATTGTACTTTTGGGAGTGGCTGAACTTCTCCAGATTCGCTTTTCTTTTTACACACAATTTGCTTCTCAGAAATAGCAACAAGCATGCAGTTAAAATTAATTACTCTTGTAGGCAATCACTCTGTTATTGTTAGAATCTCCTACAAAGAGCAAGTCCTCAGCTAAGAAAATTCCATAGGGACCACTCAAGCCCTCTTGAGTGGTGGCACCAGCATTCGAAGTAAAATCAGCTTGACCGAGAACGACATCTGCAGATTGTCCGTTAGTTGTTGGAAAAGAATTCCAAACTAAAACTCTATGGTTATTCCCATCTGCTACAAATATTTGGACTCCATTGCTCACTACTGCCGAAGGGTAGCCAAAACCCATGTCTGATATAGGCAAACCTGCATTGTCAGTGACGGAAGTAAAATCTGTTTGTCCAAGTACTAAGTCAGCAGCAACTCCATTGCTTGTTGGAAAAGTATTCCAAATCAACACACGGGCGTTCTCTCCGTCCGCAACAATGAGTCGCTCTCCATCTGACCAAATAGATGTAGGCTCTACAAACCCTACACCGCTCGGTGCTCCACCAGCATTCGCGGTGCAACTCGTAAAATCACTTTGCCCAATGACAATATCTGCAGCTTGACCATCGCTTGTTGGTATTTCATTCCAAATGAGAACTCGGTGATTATTTGTATCTGCTACGATGAGCTTTGTTCCAACAATTGTCGCCCCATAGGCACCCCTTAATCTATTGGCAGCACAGTCAAAGGTAGAGTCTGTAAAGTTAGATTGTCCCACGACTACATCAGCTGCTTGATTATTAGATGTTGGATGAGAATTATATAAAAGCACACGATGGTTTAAAAAATCTGCAATAGCCACATGCGTATCACTTGTAGCTATTCCCAATGGCCGCATGCTTGATGCTCCTGCGGGTAAAGCAGCATTTGAAACAAAATCAGCTTGCCCCAATACAAGATCTGCACTTTCGCCCGATACCTGAGGCAAAGAGTTAAAGACTAAAGTTCTGTAATTTGTATAATCTGATATGTAAAGCTTACCGTTGGAGTAACTCCCACCCGGTGCATACCCTATTTAACTTGCGCTCAATCCTACCCCTGAAGAAGTAAAATCACTTTTTCCAATAACTAAATGAGCTGCTTGGCCTAATGTGAGATCAAGATATTGAGTTCCTGCAATAGTAGATTCTGTACTGCTATTTGAACCACAACTTACAACATTCAAAATTACAAACATTCTAAAAACCGACGGGCCAAGTTTATTAAAAGTCTTCATGTTAGAAACTTTAACCTCATTTAAAAAAATTGCTAAACGCTAAGAGCGGACTGAGCGTTGATAATTTGACACAGGTATTACTAATTACAAAGATCCGCAGATAATCTCAGTGAGTAGTGAAATTTTACCTACAATCAATTCAGATTAGATTCTTTCTCTGGAGCTTCTTTGCCAGCTTTATAAATAAATTCCGCAAAATCTCGCCAGTCGGTCAAAATTTCTGAGGTTGAATCTTCGGACATATGCTTATAACTACGTCCAGAATAAAAGCCACCTTCTTTATCCACTACAAAAAAGAAAGTACATCGATGACCGCAAAAGATATGAGCTCCATCCCCTTTTTTACTTTGAAAAGATTCAAAAACTATAAGATTCGCAAAGGGATCAAAGTTTTGCTGTATCTCATGAACTACCCTCATAAGGTTTTTGCAAAAATTTATTTTTTCTACTTGTGACAATTGAGGATTAGCTCCCATAAAAGCAAAAATTTTACGAGTTATATTTCTGGAGTCCAAATAGGCAGCATCTCCTACAAACTTCCTTAACATCGACAGAGCAGCATTACTTTGGGTGTCTGGCAAAAATGTTTCTGGTGGAAAAGCTGAGGCTTTGCTTAACTCCGCCGTGGGAAGACTCCTACGTAGCTTGGCCATTTCTCTCTTAGCCATAGCAGCATCAATCGAAGCTAAGAGTGGTTCAACTTCCTGATAGAAAGCAAAATCTCCTTTATTATCTATCAGAGCACGCAAAATATCTTCTGCTCGCCATTCATTTCTTTTCGCAGCTTCAATAAGTGTAGAGTTCAGAATGAATTCACGTAAGAGTTCCAAGCGACGCGCTTGAGTTCGCCCACCTGGCTTTTGCAATTCTACCTGCATGCTCTGATACTCCACAATGAGATCATCCCTCTGCTTAGCGGTTATGAGAGAAGTTTTGCAGGATGAAAAATGGCTCAAAAAAGCAAAAGAGGGAAAACTTAATGTCCAAAGAAGCAAAAGTAAAAAAAGATGTTTAGGGTACATTTTAATATTTAAGATTCCCAGTTAATACTTTTTCCAATAGGAGCCAACGAGAGTTTAGCGAGCTTCCAATACTGCAGAGCAAACGGAATGCCAATAAGAGTGACTGCCATAACAAGTGCTAAAAACAAATGTGACAAAAACAACCACCAACCCGCAAAAATAAACCAAAGAATATTTCCAATAATTCCCAAAGGACTCGCACCGATATCAAGACCGCTCACGTTTTCTCGTGCGCGAGCTTGTGCTCCAAAAGGCCACAAGACCATAACTCCTATATTAAACGTTGCCCTCGCCCAAGGAATGCCAATAATTGTGATGCACATAATGAGACTCGCTAAGAACCATGTAAGTGCAGTGTAAAACCCTCCCAAAAATAGCCAGAGAATATTTAAAACCAATTTCATACCTAATTACAGATAGTATAAGCGAAAGCCAAGGGCTGTCCAGAAAACATGAGCTGCATACGAAAATCACTGGCTTCTTAATTTAGTTTTATATATTTTTTGGAAACTTAATGATTATCTTATTTTTTTCTTGTTCTATCTGTACTTTGACTGGATCAACATTTGTCGGCGTAGGAAAACTTCTGCTGAAGGTAGAACGAGAGAAACTATTAAGTCCATTCGATTCGTTTTTTGTTTCAGTCTCTCCGTGAATATTCACTTGTCCACCCTCAACATTAACTGTCACCTTTTCTTGATCTATTCCGTTAATTTTCAATTCGTAGTAGATAAAATCCTTATCTTCTTTTTTGGTAATTTCTTCAGCAGTTCCACCTCCAAATCTCTTTTTAAACCAAGCATCAA
>CAZIFW010000109.1:0-5920 GCA_964538275.1 uncultured Bacteriovoracaceae bacterium | reverse complement strand
GCCTAATTACTTTAGATCCAAAAAAGTTTTGATATCACTGGGCTCTATGAAAAGCGATATCGATGATGTGCGTTTTGTGCAAAACAAATCATCGGGGCGTATGGGTTTAGAGATTGCTCGAGTATTAAAAAAACTGGGAGCTGACTTAACCCTTCTTGCAGGATGTGTAAGTGCCTCAGTAGAGCAGGAATTGAAAGATTTTGAATCACTGCGCTTTGAGACTTACGACGACTACGTTAAACAACTTAAAAGTGTGTGGGCCTCGCAGGATGTTTTCTTTTCACTAGCCGCTGTGCTGGATTTTGTAGTGCTTCCAACTCAAGGTAAAATCGAACGCGGAGCTGAAATACTCTCTTTAAAATTAAATGCGACTGAGGATATGGTTGCGTGGGCGGTTTCTCAAAAGAAGTCGACACAAAAAGTTGTCTCGTTTTCATTGGAATCGGCATCTACTTGGAAAGAGTGTTTAGAGAGAGCTCATACTAAGCTCTTAAGAAAAAAATCAGATTTAGCAGTCGTTAATCGAGCAGGTTTGGCTGATCAGGGGCCAGATGCAACTTTGAATTCGGTTTGTATACTCTCACCCGATGGAAGCCTAGAAGAACTTAAACTGGATTCTAAATCTGTTATTGCTGCTCAGATTCTTTCGAGTCTTGCTCGGCGTTGGTCTTAGATTCTGCTGGAGCTACTGGCTCAGCTAATGAATGAGTTGCTTCTAGAGTCTTTAGCGTGGGGATGAATTTGCTTCGTATCTTTTCACAAAGGCCTTGTAGATCTTTTAGGCTGAGTGATTTCATTTTTAATGAGCATTGCGTTTCAAATTCTGAGTAAGCTTTGTCCATTTTCTTCTGAATGTAATTCTGGTCTATGTGACTACAAAAAGTCTCCATGAGTTCATATTCATTTACTGATAAAAGCCCTTCGGATTGAAGGCTCTTAATAAGCTCTGGGCTTTCTTTGAGGAGAGATCTTTCATATGTCTGGTCTGATCGCCAAGTACATTCCTGATCTTCTATGCATTGAATGCTTTTCTTGTAGAGAGGATTTTCGTACTTCACTTTAGCAGCTGCTACCCACATTCCCGAAGAGCTTTTCAAGAATTCCCAGTGCCCATAGGGCAGCGTTCCCAGTATTCTGTTTTGAAGCGGAATTTCTGGATTGTCATACTTCTTTTCGATCACTGCATAACTGAAAGAAGTACGAGAGGCGACATATACGTTGGCGTTGTTAAGCCACGCTGCCCTGCTTGAATTTTCTGATTGGCTCAGCATTAGGTTCTGTTCAAAGTCGGTATACAGATAGAAGTTTTTTTCTTTGATTCGAGTAAACGGAATCTCACCTGAATTCATAAAGATCCAAAGTTCTACGGGGAGCCAAGTACTGCAGTCTTTAGAAGCTTGTGCGGTATTAAAATCGGAGGCAAATTCGGTGAGTTCTTTGCTGTTTTTAAAAACTAGATAGAAACTTGTAGCAATAACGAAAATAAAAATGAGGGTTCTGCTCCTCATCCTCGCTGCTCACTCCTATTTGTAAAAAAATAGAAGAGTGCACCTGCCGCGACTCCCCCCAAATGGGCTAAGTGACTCGTGTTGCTTTGGCCTGTGAGCTGTCCCCTAAGATTCAGCACTTCAATGATGAAATATCCAAGTATGAGTATCCACGCTCTAATACGAATTCGCTTTGTGAATGCAATGATTCCAAGGAAGGGCACGGTGACTAAAAATCTGCGTTGAGGAAAGCGTAGGCAGTAGTAAGTAGAGATTCCAAGAAAAACTCCGCTAGCTCCCATAAGAACGTAGTCAAAGGGTTCAAAGAGATGTTGGGCAATACCCGAAAAAAGAGCGGATAGAAAAATGAGCTTGATGAAGCTTAAGGTTCCTAGATCTTCTTCGGTACTGTCTATAAAAGGGCTTACAAAAAGCAAGTTGAAAGCCAGATGCATGAATCCATTGTGGACAAGGGAGTGGCTAAGAAAATTGAAACCAAAATAACGGGAAGGGTTATTTTGATAAAGGCTGAGGCTCAACTGCGTCTCGGTGCTAGCGAAATATAAGGCTACGCAAAGACCTACAAAAATTAATCCGCCCCAAGGTGTTTGAGTTGTTGGAAAGTCAGACTCCTCGACCGGACAACCCAGCAACGTAACAAGTTGCTTCCACCTAGGTAGTTGAAGGGCGCTCACGTCTACAAGGGCTACGGTGCCGAGCTCGTCTTCGTCTACCATCTCCTGAACTTTGCGAATTTCGGGGGCCACTTGCGGAGTGGGCAGGGGGGTAAAAGCAAATTCGCTTTTACAGATTTTGCATATATGGGGACCGCCCACGCGTTCACGAGTCATAGGCCATTCACAATGGGGGCATAGCCTTGATTGGGGAATGGGGGGAGGCCGCTTAATGAGTTCGGGCACAATCGAAATTTAGGGTATTTAACGCTTGGGGTCAATTAAAGAGTGTCCTGGGAGAAGCTAAGAAATACATGGGTTTAGCTATAGGTCTTTAAGCTTTTTGACTAGCTTTTAAACAGGGTAGGCAACAAAGATTGTCCCGCTCTTTGGAAAAGCACTTCTATTTAAAAACAGCTTCTTAAAAGCGCCTATTGAAATCAAACACTTGCAACTGCTCTTGGCATTTCTGCGGCTGGCATAGCTTCTGCATACATATACAAAGTTAGAGAATTTATATGAGAATTTGTCGTGGAATTGTAACAGCATTAGCGGTGGCAGGAGTTGTTGGAGTGGGGCATTGCGAATCCCTTCTTTGGCAGTACGGAAAAAGTGGTTCACAAACCACAGAAAATCCTGCACCCGTAGCGCAAACATCTACAGAAACTTCTAACGAGATAAAACTCAATGGAATGGATCCACGCCCGAGTGGATCAAAAATTACATTACAACTTTCTTCTTTATTAGAGTCTCAGTGGGGAATGTTAAAGACCCCAGGCCTCAACATTAAAAATGCTTGGGAAACTCTTACCAAGAAAAAAATGGTGAAAGCTTCTAAGACTTACATGTGCTCTACTTCGCCTATTGTTGTTGCGATTGTTGATACGGGCGTAGATTTTACTCATCAAAATTTAAAAGAAACTGCGTGGTCTAACCCTAAAGAAGCACGCGGGAAAAAAGGCGTGGACGATGATAAAAATGGTTTCATTGATGACGTAAATGGTTGGGATTTTACAACCAACACTCCTATCATTTTAGATGGTCATGGTCATGGAACTCACTTAGCGGGAATTATTTCTGGAAACTCAGATGAGCCAAATGGTTTCAAGGGAGTTTGCCCAGGTCTTAAAATCATGTCTTTGCGTTACTTTGCTTCTGATTTAACTGGAATCAAAAATCTTGAGAACACAGTGAAAGCGATTCGTTACGCATCTCAAAACGGCGCCCACATTATTAACTACTCAGGTGGTGGAGCGAGTTTTGCTCAAGACGAGTACGCAGCTTTAAAAGAAGCAAATGATAAAGGTATCTTGATTGTCGCCGCAGCTGGCAATGAGCGCAGCGATGTTGTGAAAAGACCTTACTTCCCTGCTTCTTACGACTTATCTAATATTATTTCTGTAGCGGGCATTGGTCCCGAAGGAAAACTCATCCCCGCTTCTAATTGGGGTAAGACTGTAGATGTAGCGGCTCCGGGCGGAGGAATTCTTTCGCTTCAGCAGAACCAAACTTACGGTTTTATGAATGGTACGAGCCAAGCAACCGCTTTTGTAAGTGGTCTTGCGGGATTGCTCTGGACTATGAATCCTAAGCTTAAAGCTGGCGATATTAAAAACATCATAGAGCGCTCTGTTGCTAAGAGTGTGCATTTGAAATCTAAAGTTGCAAGTGATGGGCACGTAGATGCGGCCCTTGCTGTTAAGAACTTAGCAAATTACAAAGCAACGCCAATAAAATCAAACCCCAAGCTCAAAAAATCGGAGAGCACTCGAGTTTTGTCGGGCCTTAAGACTAAGCCAAGCACTTCGCTCGAAAATTGAAATTAAAAAACCTCCGCGACCTGCGCCGGTAAGTTTTGCTCCAAGCGCTTTGTTCTCTAAAAGAACATCGCGCAACTTTTCAAGTTCTGGATGACTTAAGCCCCATTCTTTTAAAAGTTTATGAGCTTCGTTCATGGCTTGCCCCAGTTGCAGGGCTTGGCATTTTTCAAAATAATCGCGCCCCTCAAGTGCTAGATCTTGCAAGCCTTTAAGGATATTTTGCCACAAGCTTGGGTTGTCTTCTTTAAGTTTTTGACCCAAAGAGATTCCACTTTGCGCACTTCTTCTTATGTGAGAGTCAGCTAAAGCAAAAACGTATCGATCATCCTTTAAAAAAGAATCATCTAAAATATCAAAGTCATTGATGCCTCTAAAGCAAAGGGCTTTTTCAGTGGCAATAGTACAAGGGTCCATGCCAGAGCTTTTTCCATGAAAAAAGTTTTCACTTTTCCACGCATGTTCAATGAGTTCGTGAGAATTAAGTTGAGGACGGTGCAAGCGATGCAGAGCTATAGAGAGCGCGGCAGAAGAGCCTAGGCCCGCTCCTAAAGGAATTTGGCTACAAATATGGTACTCGCCTTTTGCAGAGACGTCAGAGAAGTCTTTTTCAATGAGTTTCCAAAAAATCTCTTGGCTATTGGGAAAGCTTTCATTGCCTTCGAGTATAAGTTGATTTTTTGGCCCTGCTTTAAATGTAATGTTGAGTTGTAGTTTTTTAAGAGGCAATGCGATTGCTGAAGATCCATAAAGAATTGAGTGTTCACCAAAGAGCACACATTTTCCACAGGCATTAGATCTTTGTGTTACAGCTTCCAACGTAAATACCTAAGAGATTTAGCTCATGTACTTTAAACAAATGAAAAGTAAAAGGGTTGCTACGCTACGAGCTAAGATAGCCGCCACGAGACCAAAGCGCATCACATACTTTGAGCTTATGAATCCCCACAGGAATACAACGCAAAATAAATAAAAGTTTACAGCTCCCACTCCAAAGTTGAGGGCTTCTACAAAAGCACTACTTTTAATACCCCAGCTTGGAGCTAGAAATTTACGATAAATAATTTCACACGCAGGGCTTAAGATTAAAACCCAAGCAAGAAGACCGGGGATTTTAAATTGTGCAAGTTCTACAAAATCTCGGGAATGAGATTTAAGAATCCAAGTGAGTAGAAGGCCAACAAGTAACAAAGCAAAAGAGGCACCTACGCCCATCATCCATGATCCGGAGTTAGGTTTGAGAGAATTAAGCTCTTTGCGTTTTTTGAGTATAAGCAAAGCAACAGCAAGGCAAAGTGGAGCGGCTATAAAAATACGAGTCCAAAAGACATCTACTTGGCCACCGGCGAAAGCCCAAAGTATGGCCAAACACGAAACAATATATGCAATGATATCCACGCTCAAAAGCCTATACGAACTAAGGTCGTGTATCTAGCTAAGAGGCAGCTATATTGAAGGCTTAAAGAGTGCTTTGGCTATGGGGGAGCGCTCCATAGGCTGTACGGCGCCTTGTCATGCACTTCCTAGGGGCTCTGCTAGACTCTTCAGATGTTCAAAAAATCCCTCTTAATGCTTTTAACTTTAGCGGTGCAGCTATCAACTTTTTTCTCGCATTCGCTCGAAGCAAAGCCATCGCTTCCCTTGGAAGAAGCCGTTTGGATATCTGATGTAGAATTGAAGTATTTTCCAAAAATCAAATTACAAAAAGACTTTGTTATTGATCATCGCAAAGCACGTGGATTTGAAGTTTATGGTCCCCGTGGGCTTAAGCAGTGGTTAAATGAAAATAGAATTCCATATCAAGAGGCACTTCAAGATTCAAAAGAGCGCGAAGAAGTGGCAGCGACGTATCCAACTTTTACGCAAATAGAAGCTAAGTTAAAAGCTTTGGCAGAAAAATATCCCACACAATCTAAGCTCTTTACTGTGGGGCAATCTGTAC
>CAZIFW010000108.1:0-6002 GCA_964538275.1 uncultured Bacteriovoracaceae bacterium | reverse complement strand
AAGAGTTGGCTTTTAAGAATCATTTTGCTTTTTTAGAGGTTTTTTTAGCAGGCGCTTTTTTTGTCTTCTCTGCTTTTTCTTCGCCATCTTCTTTAGAAGAAGCCTTTTTAGCTTTTTTTGCACCTTTTTTAGCAGGAGCAGTTTTAGCTTCAGGGAAGCGCGCAGCCATACCTTTTTCAACAAGACCTTCGTCACACCATTCGATCAACACCATATCGGCATTGTCACCAGGACGACGACCCGCAAGTTTCAAGATACGAGTGTAGCCACCCGCTCTGTCTTTAAATACAGGAGCGATGTCTCTTACAATACTCAGTACTGTAGGCTTGTCGTTTAACTCAGAAGCAATCACGCGAATGTTTGCTACTGTAGGATCTTTTACACGTGTTACGAGCTTTTCAACGAATGAGCGAAGAACTTTTGCACGAGCGCTTGTAGTGCGAATACGACCATCGCGCACAAGACCTTTAGCAAGGTTTCTTAGCATTGCAGTACGGTGACCAGTTTTTACACCTAGGTTACGAGTTACTTTACCGTGTCTCATGGATTAGTTACCACCTTTACGTTCACGAAGCTTATCGGCGATGACTTCCGGTGGAAGATCAAGGGCCATACCTAAGCTTAATCCCATTTCTGAGAGAATATCTTTAATTTCATTTAAAGACTTACGACCGAAGTTTTTCGTGCGGAGCATTTCGGCTTCAGTCTTAGTAACAAGTTCAAAGATGTAACGAATGTTTGCGTTCTGGAGGCAGTTCGCGCTACGAACGCTAAGTTCGAGCTCTTCTACGCTCTTGAACAAGTTTTCGTTAACATCGCCCTTGTTAGAGTCTTTTTTAACTTCTACGACTTCGATACCTTCATCAAAGTTGATGAAAATACTTACTTGGTCCTTCAAAATCTTAGCGGCATAGGCCAAACCAAGTTCTGGAGAAAGTGAACCATCTGTCCAAATGTCCATGGTCAAACGATCATAGTCTGTCCAACTTCCTACGCGAGAGTTAGAAACAGAGTAGTTTACGCGAGTTACAGGAGAGAAAATGCTATCAACACCAATCGTGCCGATAGGAGAATTTTCTTCTTTGTTTCTCTCAGCAGGAACATATCCACGACCCCACTTCACAACGATTTCGCCGCGAATGTGAGCATCTTTACCAAGAGTCGCAATGTGATGATCAGGATTCAACACGTGAATACTGCTATCAATAGCGAGATCTTTTGCAGTCAAAACACCTGGACCTTTTTTGTCCAAAAAGATTGTTTTTGTTTTTTGTCCTACGAGCTTTAATCTGACACCTTTCAGATTCAAAATGATATCAGCCATATCTTCAGTGACATCATTAAGTGTCGCAAATTCGTGCAACACGCCCTCAAACTTTACCGAAGTAATCGCACAACCTTGAAGCGAGCTAAGAAGAATTCTTCTAAGACCGTTTCCGATTGTATGACCATAACCACGCTCTAGAGGACGCGCGATAAAACGACCGTAAGTAGGAGTAAGAGAACCCTTTTCAATTTCAATTGCTTTGGGCTTGATGAGGCTAGACCAGTTTTCTTGAACCATCGTCATTACTTATAATCTCCTTATACGCGACGTCGTTTAGGTGGACGACAACCATTGTGAGGAATAGGGGTTACATCTTTAATTTGTGTTACGCGAAGACCAGCGCCTGCGAGTGCTCGAAGAGCAGATTCACGTCCAGCGCCTGGGCCTTTCACTTCAACAGCGATGCTTCTCATACCTGCATCGAATGCAAGTTGAGCAACTTCAGCCGCTGCCACTTGAGCCGCGAAAGGTGTACTCTTACGAGCACCTTTAAATCCTTTTTTACCGCAAGTGCTCCAGAAAAGAGCATTTCCAGCAGGATCTGCAATCGTAACGATTGTGTTGTTAAAAGTCGCGTTGATGTGACACACACCAACGGGGGGGAACTTTAATAGCTTTCTTTTTAGCAGTTGTTGCTGCAGCTTTTTTTTTCCATACGTCACTTCCTACTTGAGAGTTTTCACTGAAACTTTACCAGCAACTGTCTTACGAGGACCTTTGCGAGTTCTTGCGTTTGAACGAGTTCTTTGTCCGTGCACAGGTAAACCTTTGCGGTGACGAAGACCACGATAAGTGTGAAGGTCAATAAGACGCTTGATGTTCATTCCCACACGGCGACGAAGGTCACCTTCTACGGGAAGATTTTTCTCAAGATACTCACGAATCTGAGCAACCACTTCTTCAGTGATTTGATCAGACTTTGTTTCGGGTGCAATCTTAAGTTCCGCTAACATTTCTTTTGCTGCGGTTTTGCCAATACCATGTACATAGGTAAGGGCAATATCAATTCTTTTGTTTCTTGGTAAATCGACTCCTGCAATACGCGCCATATTTTATCCTTGTTTCTGCTTGTGTTTTTTGTTGCTGCAAATTACGCGCACGATACCTGCTCGGCGTACAATCTGACATTTGTCACAAATCTTTTTTACTGATGCTCTTACTTTCATTTTCCTAGCTCCCTAGCTAATTCAAATTACAGCTAAATTTTCCAACCTTTAAACTTTTATAAAATTTGAAGGCTATATTGTTATCTTTCATTATCGTCCAGTCAACCCTTCACAGAGCTCAAAGAGCTTGGATTTCAAGCTTTTAGAGATCTGCTCAACCGAAGCGTTTCCGTTGAATTCAAAATGGGGATACCCTCCCTTTTTGATCTCAACTAACATCTCCGAAAGGCCCTTTTGATAAACATCAAAACGACCTCCAACGACCTCGGGCTTATCATCAGCCCGTTGGACGAGTTCGCCCCCATCTTTGTCACATACTCCCGGAACCTGCGGGGGGCGCTCAGTCTTGTGGTACACAATACCGAGTCTTGGGTTCACGAGGCGTCCAGAAATTCGTTCCACGATTACGTCTTTCGGAAGCATTAACTCAAAAAATACCGGTCCTTTTAGAGACGGTATCTCTTTTAAAAGTTTGCTCAGGTCTAAAACCTGATTGCCATTGCGGGGGTAGCCATCAAAGATAAAGCACTTAGGCGCTTTTTCATCGATAATCCGCAAAAGCTGATTCTTCAGCACCTTGTAGGTCATTTCATCATCTACAAGTTTGCCGGCTTTAATGGTTTCATCCACTAAAAGTCCAATTTCGCTTTTCAGCGCCATTTCGCTTCTAAACAAGTCTCCAGTTGATACGTGTTGTAGGCCAGCAATCTCACCTGAGAGTTCTTTTGCTTGAGTTCCTTTGCCAGAACCAGGAGGGCCTAAAAAAACGACAACTAAGGCTTCTTTCATCCTAGGTGTAAGCCTTCCGACCTCTCATACGCGCTTGCTTTAAAAATCCATCATAGTTCTGTGAAAGCAAGTGAGCTTGTACTTGGCTAATGGTATCGAGTGCAACACCTACCAAGATCAAAAGCGTTGTGCCTCCAAAGTAAAAGTTTACTTGGAAAGCTTGAATCATAATTGTGGGCATAATACATACGGCCGCAAGATAGATAGCTCCAGAAAAAGTAAGTCTTGTTACGATAGCATCTAAGAATTCAGCGGTAGCTTTACCGGGGCGAATGCCTGGGATGTAACCACCAGATTTTTTAAGATTGTCGGACAAGTCGCTAGGATTTGTAGTGATCGCTGTATAAAAGAAACAGAAAAATACAATCGCAGCTACGTTAAGAATATTGAAAAGCATCCCGCTCGGAGTAAAGTTCTGAGCCGCTTGACGAGCCCACTCATAAGGGATGAAAGAAAGAACCGTTGCAGGGAAGAATAGAATCGTACTTGCGAAGATGGCAGGAATTACACCTGCTCCGTTAATTTTCAACGGAAGGTGACTTTCTTGTCCGCCATAGACATTTTTTCCAACCACACGGCGCGTGTACTGAATGGGAACCTTACGATATCCCTGCTCCATAAACACGATGAAGGCCACAACAGCCACCATAACAACCGCTAAACCAATTACAGCACCAATGCTGATTTGGTCGTTTTTGAAAGAAACCCATAGGCTGTTTACGCCTCTAAGGAACGAAGATGCAATACCTACGAAGATAATGATACTGGAACCATTGCCAATACCTCTCTCCGTGATTTGCTCGCCTAACCACATTGTGAAAATTGCACCTGTTGTTAGGAGCAATACCATTAAGCTTGTTGAAGCGAGTCCCGCCTCAGAAAAGATTGGCTGACCACTAGCAGGACTTACTTGACCATGCAGCTGACTTGAAATTACAAAGCCCTGAACAATCGCAATAATCACCGTTAAATAACGAGTGTATTGATTGATTTGTCTTCTGCCGTGTTCACCTTCTTTTTGAAGTTGCTCAATAGGAGGGAACATAATGGTAGAAAGCTGCATGATGATACTTGCAGAAATATAAGGAGAGATGCCTAAGCCTAAGATTGAAAGTTGCTCAAGCGCTCCGCCTGAGAACAAATTCAAGAGTCCCAAGATATTGGCTGAGTTACGTGTGTTGAATAACTCTGATAACGCCTGACTATTTACTCCTGGAGTCGGTATGTGCACCCCAAGTTTATAAACTAAAACAAGCCCTACCAACCAAAGTATCCGCGTCCTGAGATTTGTATCCATCCAAACTTACCTTATGCCCTCTCCTAGTTGTAAATATTAAACCTTTTTAGCGTTTCTTTTGCGAGTGCTTACGCGAGGTTTTGAACCATCTTTTAAAGCAACTACGCTAACTTTAACGCCTTTGCTCTCCAAAAGCTTTTGAACTGTCTCACTTACGTGATGTGCTTCAAGAGATGTTGGAAGCTTAGCAGGAAGTCTTGAACCATAAACACTTACGCGACAACGAGATTTAGTTCTCAAAGTCTTAGGAAGTAAATCTTTAGCTGTAAGGGTTTTCCCAGCATATGCGCCGAGTTCTGCTACGTTTACACGGTGATCGATTTGCTTGAGTGGGCTTTTGAATCCAACTTTAGGCATACGACGTGCATGAGGAACTTGACCACCTTCGAACACAGGGTGAATAGAACCACCACTGCGAGCCAATTGACCTTTGTGTCCTTTACCAGCCGTTTTTCCTAAGCCAGAACCCATACCCAAACCTTTACGTTTTGGAGCATGGTTACTACCTACAGGAGCTTTTAAATTATGAAGCTTAAACATGTTTTACCTCGAGCCATTGAATTACAGCGCGGATCATTCCGCGAACAGCTGCATTGTCAGGCAAAGTTGTGGATTTTCCACGTTTGCCTAAGCCCATAGCTACCAACGTTTTAACGTGTTGGTCTCTAGTTCTTGCAGTACTGCGAACTTGTCTTACGAATATTTTTTGCTCAGCCATAAAATTATCCTTTTAATTGACCTTGATACTTATCGTAGGTCTTCAATTTAAGAAGACCGTCAATTGTTGCTTTCAAAACGTTGTGAGCGTTGTTTGATCCGATACATTTTGTAAGAACGTTTTTCACGCCCGCACATTCCATAACTGCTCGAACTGCTGCACCCGCAATTACGCCTGTACCTGCAGAAGCAGGAAGCATAACTACTTTTCCACAACCATACTTTCCAGTAACAGTGTGAGGAATACTATCTTTTACTACGGGAACTTGAAGAAGGTTTTTCTTCGCTTGTTCTCCGGCTTTACGAATTGCATCTGGAACTTCGCCCGCTTTACCGAGACCGATTCCCACTTGTCCTTTGCGATCGCCTACAACAACAATTGCGTTAAAGCTAAAACGACGTCCGCCTTTTACAACTTTTGCTACGCGTCCGATGTGAACTACGCGGTCAACGAGGCCTTGGTCATCAGAATTTTTTGTATTTTTTTCTAGATTAGCCATTTTATTATTCCTCAAAATTTCAATCCGGCTTCACGAGCGCCTGCTGCCAATGCTGCAATTTTTCCGTGATAAATGTAACCACCACGATCGAAGACAACTTGAGTAATGCCTTTAGCTTTAGCGCCTTCAGCAATTTTCTTACCCAATTCAGTTGCGTGATCTTTGTTAGCAGTCACCTTAGAAGGAGTTCTCATGCCTACAATTGT
>CAZIFW010000107.1:0-6046 GCA_964538275.1 uncultured Bacteriovoracaceae bacterium | reverse complement strand
CTTTGATATCTCCCACGTCTGACTTTAAAACAACATCCGAAGGATCCAATCTCTTTATTCCAACATCAGAATAAAGCGATGCAGATAAACTCAAACAAACTATGGCTATAAGATATCGAGGCATTAGAACATTCTAAAGGGTAATCCAAAGCCCTTAGGTGTCATTTTTTTTATAAAGTTTAAAATCTAATTTTCTACAAGCGGAGGTAAGAGTGGATTGGGACCCTCTTTAAAGGGAGGTACATCTGTTCTTAAATGTGAGCTGTCCAGTAAGTCCTCAGTCCCAAGAACTGTTTTTTTAGAAGGGTAACGTTTAATGCTATCTTCGGGGCTATTAAATCTCTGACTCTCAAAATCTAAAAAAGTAGCGTGAAGAATTTCTACGCCTTGTCTCATGCGAATGAGCATTTCTGTATGTGGATCTTTTAAAACTTGTGACCAAAGTTCTACTTGAGTTTTTTCACTGCCCGTACTTATAACGCTTACTTGTTTTGAGAGCGCGGTTCTAGAGACATAAGCAGCTTGATAATTGCCAAGTGTGCGAGCTCGCTCTTCTCTTAAAAATTCTGAATAATTAAAATCATCACCAATTCTGCGTTCAAGAGCGGCCAATAATCTTTGATGTAATTTATTCAAACTCTCTTTCCATCTCACAACATCTTGAGCACTAAGACGTGCGTTGCTTTCTAATTTATTAAATAATCCATGAATATTTGCATTATCCTGAGCAATCGATTGAACTTCCTTAAGTTCAGTGACTGGACGAGTAGCTATTGGTTTAAAATACTCTTTTAACGCTTCGTATTCGTCTTTTTTAAGTGTGTCTGCTGCTTTGAGATAACCTGGACCATTCACTGCATTTTTATTCACAGCCCAAGCATTAAACATAAGGCTTAAATGAGTAGAATGCTTGCTAGCCTCAGGCTGAGACTTAGTCTCTAAGTTTGGCAAATAGGCTAATAGCAAAACAAGCAAGTGTAATCTTTTGTGTGCACACCCCACCCTTTAAGAATATCACGGTCTAAAACTATTGTGCAGGATTTGCACAACAAAGAAGTACAGGGTTACGAACTTCGCGCTCACGGTGGCTGCGATTTTCGCAGCTCATAACCACTTTAGAAGGCCATGCTTCGTTGGCGCAGTTAAGGCCTTGGCCAACGGTGTAATTCAATTGATGAAAATAGGGATACTGAAAGTTAGAGCATTCGTAAGTATGCGAGGCACTTTCACGCCCTGCAACGGCAAATCCTTCCTCTCCCTGAGAAATACAATTAGCAGAAAGAAAAGTACCCAAAAAAACCAGTGCCAATAAATATCTGCATTTCATGATTTAATTTATACTCCAGTCTCAGTACGCAGAGCCTAAAGCCTGTGACAAGTTTTAGGCTTTTTTGACAACTTAAAATAAAAAAGACGATACCCCCAGTGCAAGAGGGTATCGTCTTTGGGTGAACGGGTGCTTTGTTGAGTGAAAACTAAAGCACCTTAGAGTTACAATTTGCAGCTATCTTCTTTGCGAAGAATTATTTTTGTTTTTTTCTTCATGGCCTTTGCTTGCTTGAACAGCACGTTCAAAGGGGACATGAAGTTTTTCAAAAATTCCATTCACTTTTTCTTCAACATTATCTTGAGTTTTCCCAAGCTTTTGTTGAATAAGTCCTACTAAAATTTTTGAATCGCCTTTAGCTTTTTCAAGATCATCGTTTGTGATGTTTCCCCAAAGCTTTTGTACTTCGCCTTTAATTTCGGTCCATTTTCCTTGATATGTATTTTTATTCATAATGTTGTTCTCCTTAGATAACTTAAGAGAAGCATTTTACGTGCCACGCTTAGAAGCCCCTCAAGAGGGAGTTGAGCCTAAATTGATAAATTTGAATAGGACAAATTTCCTCTTCATGGCCCTTAATGACCCGTAAACAAAATCAAGTTATCTTAATATTCAGAGAGTGAGGAATTGTTCATGTTTAAAAAAGTCGTACTCGTATCACGTATATTGTTTGGCCTAATGTTTGTGATTGCTGGCACGGATGGATTACTACGTGTGATTACAGGCAACGGACTTTTTCCTGTTCCCGAACTTAGCCCCGAAATGACGACAATCACCGCAGGCTTTATGACCATGAAATTTTTAATGCCCTTGGTGAAAGTTCTAGAACTTGTAGCAGGTCTATTATTTATCTCAGGTTATTATTTAAATTTAGCCATTATTCTTATCACACCCATCATGGTGAACATCCTAGGCATCAATCTTTTTGTGGATCGCTCTGGCGCCCCCATGGCCTTGGGACTTAGCCTGTTTTTAGGCTTAATAATCTGGGATCGCTGGTCACACTTTAAAGCTCTGATCTGCGTAAAGAAATAAAGCTACCTCATCCGCCCTTTAGGACTTTTTGCATGAGTCCGGATTTCGGAACTCATGCAAAAAAGTCGTAATTCTCAGGTCTCATAAAACAGCTTTGGGCTCCTTAAAACTTGGCATGCTCTTTGTATATCCAAGCACCAATGAACAACAACTGCGTAGCAATACTGGGGGCTTTCACTGAATTTTCTGAACTCTATGTCCGGTATCTTTGCAATCAGGGATACCACGTAGCACTACTCGATTTAGATGCTAAAAAAGCCGAACAACTTAAGAATTATGGGCTTAAAAACCCTAATCATTTTAGCAACCTCAATGTTTCTTTTTATGTTCTGGATGATCAAAATACTTTTGATTCTATCGTTGCAGCACTCGCAGAAATAAAAAACTCCTATGAACTCTGTGGCCTCCTCAATATTAAAGAAAAGCTAGTTATTGAAGGTGCAAAAGCTGCCGAGGTGTTTGATCTATTAGGCGTGGGCACCAAAGCCGCCACTGTTTCTAGAAACAAGTATCTTCAAAGAGCTCTTTTTCAAGGCACTTCATATGTACCCCATTCCAAGATCATTACTCTGTCAGAAGCCTTAGAAAAACTACCTTCAAAAGGAGTTTTAAAGCCAATCAACGAACATGGATCCGTGGGTGTGGTCTTATGGAGAAAACAAGAACATCACGAATCCGTTAAAGATTCCCTAAAAAGTTTTTCTCCCACTTCTCTCTTTCTAATAGAGGAACTTATTGAAGGACCAGAATACTCGCTTGAAGCGTGGATTAGCCAATCAAAAGTAGTCACTCAACACGTTACTCAAAAGGGCACAATTCAATCCCATGAAGTTGAGTTCCCGGTTGAAAACTCTCACGAAATATTTGTTGAAGATTCACTAGAAAAAAATATAAATCTTCAACTTCAAGAAGTTCTAAAAACAATCATAACTAAGAGCCAGGTTCAAAACGCTATTGTTCACCTTGAATTTAAAGTATCTCCCGAGGGCGTAAAAATTATGGAATGGTGTGTTCGAAACCCTGGTGATCGCATCATGGATCTTTACTACTATTCAGGAGCCTTTAATCCCTACGCGCTATATGCCGATATCTGTTTGGGCAAAAAAGACTTCAATATTGGAAAAGCACAAAAGAAAACTAAGCAAGTGTATTTTTCAGCTGATAACACACTTAACGCACTTAACGCTTCCCATCCTTCTTGCTACTGGCCATCACACTCAGATTACGCGGGCTTTGTAAGAAATCTCACTGGACTAAAAATTGAATCAGAAGAGGCGCTCGTACACGAAGTTGGTGTTTTGATTAAAAAAGATGATCTCTCAAAACCACCTGTCATTCGGGATTCATTTTCTAGACACGCTTATGTGATTTTAAGTTATCCCACAACATTGTCTCTAGAGAGCGAATCTAAGCTTATAGAAAAAAGTGTGAGGAGCCTAAGTGTATGATTATTGAAAGTGTAAAAAGCTGGAAGCTACTTTCGCAACTGCAGAAAACAATTCTTCATCTCAATTTTTTATTCGGGCTGTCCCGCGGCATTGTAATTCCTTTTCTTTTTTTGGAATTAAAAGATCGCTATGGCGCAAGTCTTAGCGCCATATCCCTCATAGTAAGTATCAGTATTTTTACTCGAATACTGGGCTCACTTGCAGGCGGATACGGAGCCGATAACTACAACAAAAGAAATCTAATTGTAGTGGGTGCGCTACTCAATAGCTGTTGTTTTTTGGCTCTTGCAATAGAAAGTAATCTTGTGATTGCAGGTGGAATTTATCTTGCAATAAACCTCATTCAATCAATTTACCGAACTGTATTTTCTACCCTTATAGGGGAGAGTCTGAGTAAAGAAGAAACTCGTTTAGCTTATGCTTTTTTTCACGCAAGCCAGAACTTGGCTATGGGATTAGGTGCCCTACTAGGAGCTTGGCTCATGGGAATCTCGGGAAAAAGCATATATCTTGTTTGCTTTGCAGCACTCTTTGTTTTTTCTATCTTGGTTTTTAAAAACTCCGCTTTTGATAAGATCAAAGTTAAAACAACAGCGCCCAAAAGAAGTTTTTCTTTTTTTACGAACTTAAAAGTCTCTCAAAGCATTTTGATACTGATTCTATTGAATACAAGCCTAGTGCTATCATACGGCGTCTTTAACGAGATACTTGGCGTGATGTTCGATGCCGCTCATATTTCGCTTAAGAACGTAGGTTATCTTTTTGCTCTTAATGCAAGCCTGATTGTTCTCTTTCAGATTCCAGTTGCAAATAAAATTAAGACTTGGTCATTCAACAAGATCATCAGTCTATCTAGTGTTTTGTTTGCAAGTTACTTAGCAGCACTCTTTAGCATGTATCAGTGGCAGCCTTTAGTGTGGGCTGCCATCGCCGTAGTTTTGTTTACACTAGCTGAAATGCTCCACGTAAGTGTTATCAACGCAGAAATTAACCACCATTCAGACGAATCGAATAGAGGTAAAAACTTTGGACTGCTCAATGCGAGTTGGAGCGCGGGCTTTGGACTCGGCCCTGCAATCATTGCCTATATATCAGATCGAAGTAACTTTGCCCTCGCATCACTCTTACTCATGATAGTGGTACTGCTTACGGCATTCACTTTCCTAGGACTCTTAAACAACAAAAGGATGCAAATACAACATGCTTAATAGAAAAACTCTCTTCGTACTTTATTCCCACAATCCGAGTCGTCTTGCCCACTTAGAAAAACTAAAATCTCTTAAGAGTCAGTATAAAATCATACTTATCTCCAACGGAGCGCCTGCACCTGAGTGGACACATAAATCCATTGACGAAAATTTCGTTGCTAATGCAGACCTTGCACATAGCCCTAAACTTCAGTTGGAGTTTAAAAATAGATTTCATGAAAAGCCTCAAGCAATCCTAAACCTCTCAGAAGCTTGTGTACCTTTGCATGCGGCACTTTCTAAGCTTTATGAATTGCCTGGACCAACAATGGAACAGGCATTTCTTGGGCGAGACAAAGTTCTCATGCGAAAAGTGTGCGAGAAGCTAAATCTCAATATCCCACGCTATGTAGAAATTTCCTCAGATAATTTTAGTCATATAAAAAAACTCAAAGCACCTTGGATTGTAAAACCATCCATTGGCGGTGGCTCCACTCTTGTAAAGCGTTTTAATAACCTAGACGAACTTAAAGATGCACTAGAAAGTTTTGATAATCTCGCTAAAAAACAATATCAAAAGGATGCTCTTTTTGAACAAGCACTTAATAAAAATGGCAATTTTAGATTTATTGCCGAAGAAGACATTGGAGGCAGTACCCAGTTTGAATCTCAATTTCCATATAACGTTGGTGAAATTTCAGTTGAAAGTTTTCATTTCGGCAAAGAAGCCAAAATTATAGCCATTCACGACAAACCTATCCCGGGAAATAACAATCCGTTTTTTGAAGAGTATGTATGGTCTACGCCCAGTCGAATTCCCAAAAAACTTCTCGAGCAAGTACACGAACAAATGCAACAGATCCATACATTCTTGGGTCCCAACTGCCATGTATTGCATACAGAATTTAGGACTCTCAACAACCAAGCAGTCTTATTGGAATTTGGAATTAGAATGGGCGGCGGTCCTATTTATTCATCTGTACTAAAATCTACTGGTTTTGATTTGATCGATGCACTTATTGCTCGCGGTCAAGGTGAAGAACTTGCTT
>CAZIFW010000106.1:0-6156 GCA_964538275.1 uncultured Bacteriovoracaceae bacterium | reverse complement strand
CAGCTACAAGCAATGTGCATCGTTTTTCTCATTTGGATGTCAATGCAGCTCGCTACACCTTAGAGGGGATTAGAAAAAAAGATAAACGCGGCGGAATCCTTTTAATTACTGAAGGAGTTTTTTCCATGGATGCAGACTCGCCTGATTTAAAAAGGTTTCAAGAGCTTGCCCACGAGTTTGAAGCTACACTTTTAGTAGATGTTGCTCATGATTTAGGAGCCATGGGACCCATGGGACAAGGAGCTCTGGGCGCACAAAACTTTTACGGCAAAGCAGATGTTGTTATGGGAAGTTTTTCTAAAACCTTTGCCACTAACGGTGGATTTGTCGCATCCGACAGTGAGGATCTTGTGACGTACATGAAAATGTACAGCACTCCCTTTATGTTTTCGAACGCACTTTCTCCCTTGAGCACATCTGTTGCTCTTGAGGCCGCAAAGATTGTTCAAAGTAAACTTGGAGATACGTTAAGAGAAAAACTTTTTAGCGCAGTCAATACTTTGCGAAGTGAACTTCAGGAACGTGGGCACAAAGTTTTAGGAAATCCTTGTGCTATAGTTCCGGTATTGATTGGCAATGAAGCTAAAGCACGTTTAGCTCACAAAGAAACTTCAGAGAATCAAATGGCTGCAATGATTTTGGAATATCCTGTGGTGCCTTTAGGTGCGACTCGATATCGATTGCAGGTAATGGCTTCGCACAGCCAGGCAGATGCCCGAGCAGCCGCTGCGGTCATAGATAAAGTGTTGAAAAAACGAAGGATTGCAATGGCGAATGTTATTGACACGGAGCGTCTAAATCTGTATACCAACCCAGCGTGATTCTTTTGAAAACTTTCAAAAATGTTCTTTCTCGCAAAAGCATCCTCTCAGGAATTACTTTTTTAAGTGTAATTTCAATATCTTGCGCAAGTGAATCCCACTTCGTTTTAACGTTAAAAAAGGATCAGCTAAAGCGTGAAAAGCTAAATTTAGAGGATTTGGCGAACCTATCTCAGGGGCATATTGTTAAAAAAGAGGGGGTTTATACTCTAAATAGCTCACTTAAAATTGTAAGTGAGCTACCTCTTCTTTTGTCCACAAGCTTATTCATCGGAGGATGGGATCTCACAGTAGATTGCCCAGAAATAACTTTTGAAAATTTTGTTATAAAAAGTTTTCAAAGACCAACAAGCGCTGAAAGAGCAAAAGCTTCGGGCAGTGTTTTATTTTTGAACACTCTTAACCAAGAAGAAAAACCTATGCGTCTTATGGGTAAGCTTGAAACTTATTTGCTTGGACAAGATGAAACTCATGGTGGATCTATTCAGTTTCCCGCAAATGCACATTTTGAATTGGAGTTAGCTTATGACCTACGCGGTGGCGCAGAGGGCGGAGAGAGCGGTGAGTTGCTTTACTCGCTTGCTGGAACTCGTATTGATCGCGAACAAGCTTATCCTTACGAGCCCGAGGGAGTGGAATCTGTGAACGTTTCTGCGCAGCAACTCTTCTTTGAGAGCGCCGCGCTTTAAGAATTTTTATATTCCTTGAACTTTAGCTACAGGCACTGTTGTTTGAGCAATAGATTTACCCTCTTTAAGTTGCGCTTGAATCCCCTGTCTCATTTCTACTACCTTGGCAACGCTTGTGGGTTTAAGAGTCATGATGTTGTTGCTAAGGCGAAGTACGTGAGCTGCGTAAGATAACTTTTCGCTTACTGTTAATGAATCATTCTTATTCGAATTCAGGAGGTGAGTTCTTAAATCATTGGCCACAAGATTAAACTGTTCTGTGTAGCGAGGATTGCTTGTCGTAGAAGGAATAAAGGCCATAAGCCATTCGCGAGTTCCTACTTTTTCTTGAAAAACTTTGTTAGCAATGGCTTCTGCAGAAAAGATTTTGTTAAAAGAATTGCGATATTCATTTGAGTTTGTCACAAGATTTGGAAATAAATCAGCCAACTTTAAAAGAGTGCTTAAGTAGGCTCTTGTATTAAAATACCGATCATTAGCAAATATTTTAAGGTGTTCAGGGCTTTTCTCAATCAAGTTTAACTCCACATAGGTAGCAAGATAATCGTTTGTATGAATATTGGCTTGTACTCCGCCATTAGGGGATCCTAGGGCAACATTCAAAACGTCTTGATAACGCTTAAAAGAATTAGACATTTTTAAATAGATTTTCGCTGCCTGATCTTTATTTGTTTTTGTGAGTGCAACGTTAAGGGGGTAGAGGGGGTTGTTGTTTTCAAGTGTTCTAAAGAGCAAAAATACTGCAAATCCAGAGTCATTTTTAATTTGAGGATCAAGTTTATGCATGTAGTGATAGCTCAATAAGTTTTTGGCCATAAACTCAACAAGCTCAAAAGTAGGGGCAAGGCCGAGGAGTTTGTTTTTAAGTAAACTGTATATGCCTTCATTGCGTGTCACCACGTAACCTTTTTTATAGATACTTAAAACAAAGTCTGAATGTGCCTCAAGTTGAGCAATCGTGTTTTCACATTCATCTTTAGGATTACGGGTTGTACCATTTAAACTTGTAGCTAGACGTTGTTCTGCAATCTGAGTAAGCAGATCAACCTCATCTGAAACTAAGGGTTGACGTTTTTTTAAAGCTTCCTCTTTACCACTAAAAAACATAGCAACCATTTGTTCATGAAGTGAGTTAATTCTTAAGTTCTGATTGGGTGTGCATCGAGTGCTTGTATTGGCGGATATAAATGAGTGAGTTGAGTTAGGTACTTGATCGGGTAACTTAAAAAAAGCTACGTCTTTCACAAACGTTGGAGTGTTTGCAGAGAGTATTGAGACAAAAGCTAGTGACAAAGCAAATAAGGTTCTCATAAGGGGATCTATTATCTCTCAACTCAAGGAATTTTTTTAAAAAAATCATACATAAAAAGCGTCTAAGGCTTAGACACACTGTCAGCAATTTTGAGCTCAAAACATATGAAAATTCTTAAGGCTATTAAGGGTTTGAATCTCTATTTGTGTTTTATCTATAGCTGAACTTTTAAGACTCTTTTGGACCTGCATTTGCAATGCCAAAACGTTATGAATTTTTCTAAACTACTTTTACCAATGCTTTTGTTCGCAATTATTGCGTGCGAGCCAATAAATTCTAAAGAAGAAGCGCTTGATTCTACTGCACTCTTTGATCAAAAACCTGTGCGCTCTGAAGGGTGGACTCTTGAGGGACAAAGCACTGCGCGTTTTGACGGTTTGAATCTTACGGCTACGCCAAGTTCGCAAAGTGATGGCCTTTCTCAGCAAGAAATTGTACTCAACAACTCAAGCATGACCAAAGTTTTCCCTGCGTTGGCTGGACTTGAAACGGGAACACTTCGCATTCAGTTTCAAATTCCTAAAAAATCTCCCAGTGGTATCAAAGTGGAAATGAGTTTTTTAACTGGAATAGGCCTACCCTCTGAAGTTCGAATTACAGATGCAGGAATCACTGCAAAATGTGGGCACTTAAATCTTAATGATGCTTTACCAACAGCCTCAGTTGCTAAAGTGTTTGATCTTTCTAAAGACTATGAGATTCGAATTTTGCGTAATTCAACTCAAATGAGCGTACTTTTAGATAACGAGGTTTTAATTAAAGATTTGGCATGTCTTGGTGCTCAGGATCCTAATGACGAACCACGCAACGCTGGACAGTTTAAACTTACTTTATTCTCTCAACTTCCCCTTGAGCCAACAACATGGACAGCCAATCAAATGCTTTCTCACGAAAATCAGTTTTTAGTAAAACGCATCACCGTCTATAAAGACAGTGATCTTGAGTAATGCGCTTACAGGCTATTTTCTATTTAAAATTTGTAGGCTGAGTTCTGCAATCTGGTCGGGACTTACTTTTGAAGGGCATTCACTCATTAAATCTGATGCAGAGGCCGTCTTAGGGAAAGCCATTACATCGCGAATGTTGTTTGTACCCGCTAGCAACATCACCAAACGATCTAATCCAAAGGCCATACCTCCATGGGGAGGCGTACCGTATTGCAATGCTTCAACAAAGAATCCAAATTTTTCTTTAATCTCTTCGTCATTTAAGCCAAGCGCTCTAAACATTGAGCGTTGCACGTCTGAGTTGAAAATCCTAAAGCTACCACCTGCTATTTCATATCCATTTAGAGCTAAGTCATAAGCATTCGCGCGAATTTTTCTTAAAACTTCGATGTCAGTAGACTTAAGTTTTTCAATGTCGCCTTCTACAGGAAGAGTGAACGGGTGGTGGGCAGCTGCAAGGCGATTGTTTTGAGCATCAAATTCAAAAAGAGGAAATTCTGTAACCCAAACGAAGGGCCATGTTTTACTTAAAACTCCATCTTCAACAAGTTTTAGTTCACGTGCAAGCATTGCGCGCAAAGCGCCCATGGCATCAAAAACTCTAGGCGCAGCTTCAGCTGCAAAAAACACATAATCGCCGGACTGAAGTCCAAGTTTTTTATTTACAGCACTTTGTTCTTCGGGATTGAAGAACTTAGATATTTGAGAATTCCAGCCTTCTGTTTCAACTTTTACCCACGCCACACCTTTTAATCCAAAAGGTGTTACTGCAGAGTTAAAGTTTTCCATATCTTTGCGCGACCACTGCGGTAAAGCACCTACTTCGGCTGCTTTAACGGGGAGGGCAATAACTTTTCCACCGTTGGCGATGACTGAATTGAAAACTTTAAAGCTAGAGTTTGCTAATTCTTGGCTTAAGTCTTGAAGTTTAAGCTCATAGCGAAGGTCGGGTTTGTCTGAGCCATAGCCCTCAACAGCTTCTTTGTAAGAAATTCTTTTAAAGGGTCGCGGAACATCGATATTGAGGATTTCTTTCCACAAAATGCAGATAAATTCTTCAATGATGGCCTGAAACTCTTCAGCTTTTAAAAAACTTACTTCTAAGTCGATTTGAGTAAATTCTGGTTGTCGGTCTGCTCTTAAATCTTCGTCCCTAAAACAGCGAACAATTTGAAAATAACGTTCCATTCCTGCAACCATCAATAATTGTTTGAGGGTTTGCGGAGACTGAGGCAGGGCATAGAAACTACCGGGGTGAACGCGCGACGGAACTAAGTAATCGCGAGCACCTTCTGGAGTGCTTTTGTATAAGTAAGGAGTTTCAATTTCCCAAAATGCTTTTTCTGTGAAAAAACGACGGGTACATTGCATCACTTTATGGCGCACTTCTAAGATTCGGCGCAATTCAATACGTCTGAGGTCAAGGTATCTATATTTTAGACGAGTGTTTTCGTTCACGCCTTCGGATTTTTCTTCTAAAGCAAAGGGAAGGGGTTCGGCCAAGGACAAAACTTCTAGTTTTGTAGCTTTAATTTCTATATCTCCGGTAGCAATTTTTTTATTTTGCATGCCGTCAGGGCGTTTTAGAACTTCGCCTTCAATGCGGATAACGCTTTCAGTGCGAATTTTTTGATCAGTAATTAATTCTTCAGAAATAAACACTTGGCAAACACCGGAACGATCGCGCAAATCAATAAATGCAAGTCCGCCGTGATTTCGTAGGGTTTGTACCCAGCCAGAAAGAGTTACGCTTTTGCCCGCGTGTGTATCACGCAGTTCGCCACATGAATGAGATCGATACATAAGGCAGTTATCCTATCAGGAACTTGTCTTCTTTAGTATAGTAACGTTAATCCATGGCACTCACTTCTCAACCTTACAAAGGAACACGTGACTTTTACCCTGAAGAAATGTCGGTTAGACGCCAAGTATTCGATCGTTTTCGCGAAATCGCTCGAAAATTTGCCTTTCAAGAGTACGATGGACCCCTTTTGGAATCTTACGATTTGTATGCGGCCAAGTCCGGCGAAGAGCTGGTAAGTCAGCAACTTTATAGTTTTTTAGACCGCGGGGACCGTAAAGTTGCGATCCGGCCCGAGATGACCCCTACTTTGGCGCGTATGGTGGCTGCTAAATTAGGAGAACTCCAAGCTCCTCTTAAGTGGTTTAGTATTCCAAATTTATATAGATATGAGCGTCCGCAAAAGGGGCGCTTGCGTGAACACTGGCAATTGAACGTAGATATTCTAGGGGGCGACACCCAGTTAGCAGACATTGAAATCTTGGAATTTGCTGCCGGAATTTTTGATGCCTTTGGTTGTGGAGATAAAATTCGCATTCGAATTAACCACCGCGGGTGGGTGAATTATTATATGAAAGAAGTTTTG
>CAZIFW010000105.1:0-6355 GCA_964538275.1 uncultured Bacteriovoracaceae bacterium | reverse complement strand
AGCTTCACGTTGTTGGCGAGCTAGCTGACGATCAGCCCAAGTTTCATTAGTTTCTTTGAGCGTAGGCAAGAAATGATTGTCGGTGCTTGTGTAGACTGCGCCAAACATAATGGTAAGTGAACTTGCAATTTGAGAATCAAATTCTGTGTGACCAAGGCGAATTCCTTCGTTGATCATTTCTGAAATAACTGCTTTTCCAAAGTCTATACCTTCTAAAGTTGCAGACATTGGTGCTTTGGGATCGGAGGATAGGGGGGTTGTAATTTGTGGATAGAAAATTGTTTCAGGGCTCCACACATTGTCAATTTTAACAATCAATCCGCCCGCTACAAGTTCGCCCTTTTCGTTGTAGAGCTCGAGCGTGTCTAGCATGTTGGCCTCGTACAAGCGTTGCATGAGTACAATGTTGTATGGGTCTAAGAAGCGCGTAGCGTTATCAGATTGTCCCTTTCGATGCGTGTGGCGTAATTTTTCTAATACAGCGGCTAAGTTTTTGTTTCGCTCAAATTTGTAGCCTTCGTGAACGAGTCCTTTTGTTTTTAAATTTCCTTTGCGATCCACTGCTCCGTTAAAGAAAATGTTGCCGTTTTTATAGGCAGATGTTTGTACGGCTCTTTCAAGATTTATAACTCCTCGAATTACGGGGAGCGTCCAACCGCTGAGATTAAACATGAATCCATTTTTGTTGTCGCCCGCAAACACCGCTTCTGTAGGGACTCCTTGAATACGGGAAGGGTTAAATTCCTGAACGTTTCCAGCTTCGTCCAACCAGAAGAACTTGTTTCCATTTGCAATAGCATCGTCAATGAGACGCTGAGGAGATGAGCCTGAGAAGTGAGAAACTGCAGATTCTAAATTGTTGCTATTGTTTAAGCTTCCAACGAGTGGTGAATCGGAAATAAAGAACAATGGGTTGTTTATGACATGGTTCGAAGGTTTTGTTTCGTTCAAGCTTCGTAGTTTTTCAATGTGAGCTCTAGCCTCTTCGAGAGTGCGAACGGCTTTGAGCCCAATCTCCCACATCAAAACGCCTGACTTAATGGCATTGATTTCGTTTTCAGGAGTAGGCTTTGGATTGTGGCCAAAGAATCTTCGGCTTCCAATTCCAGTTGATTGCGCAAGTTCAACAAAACGTTCTGGGCTAATGGTTTCAGTTGCATGTGTGTTATCGGGAAGTACGTGTTTTCGTAAGAAACGATGAATCTCTGTGTGTGCAATATTGTGTGGCGTAGAATCAAAAACATCCGCATCAGCAAAAGGCATGTCGAGAAAATGCACGGGAGTTGCACTTGGGTCATTGCGTGATATTTCGTTTAAGCTTTTAGAAAGATCATAGATTTTTTGCTTGAGAGCGCTGGAGTAATTCGCATTATGAGTTCCTGTTGCGATAAAAGTAGGAATGCCAAAAGAATCTTGATTCCACTCGGGAATTTCGCTTGGATTCAGACCACTGCGGGGATTTTCTATAACAAGTGCAGAGGCAAGCTCGGGGTTCTGTTTGCTTAAAAGAGCAGCGCCTTCGGCTAGGGCTCCGCGCACATAAATTACAACTGGCCTGTTATCGGGGCGCTCGCTTTGGACTTCTAGGAGTATATCTCTCATCCATGCAGCAACTTCAGCCGCGCTTTTGAGTGGGGTGTGAGGAGCAAAAGCTTCTGCGCCCATCTTGATGTTTTCACCGGTTCTCGGTGTTTGAGAAAGATTTTGAATTTTTCTTTGAGCGGGAAGATAGTCGTTTGTGCTGGATCCAAAAGAATCAAAGATAACTGCGTGAAGACGAGCTCCATCGGGAAAACGTTTAGAGGGGTTGTGAATGTGAAGAGCTTTGAGTCGAGCAAATTTGCTGATTACGAGTTTGCTTGTTTCATTGCTGCTTTTGAAAGCCTTACTGTTTTCTTTGGCAACAGCTAAGCGAGGAGCTGCGTAGTCGCGATAACTAAACTCACCTGTAAGTGCATCGCGACATGAGCCATTTGCAAAAGCATTGCCGCTAAAAGAAAACGCAAGAACAAACGCTAGCGCGAAACATGCTGGTTTAAGCGAATAGGCAGAACTAGTCTGTTTTTTTTGTGTGAACATTTCTATGTCGTCCACCTCAACTAAGAATAAATACGGCGGCGCACGTAAAAAGACTTCTTGATTTCAACTAAAACCTTAGAACTTTTACAGAGTAAATGTTGCACCATTATGCGACGCAACATATCAAGTTTTAAGAAGTCGAGTCAATCCAAATGCTTAAATTTCCTGCTTAAAATATCTTACAAGCCTGACACGTCACAATGCGATATGCTGAAGGCTATGCAAAGGCATGTTCTTCTCATTCAGTGCTCCGACGAAATGGGTCTTGTTCACAAGGTTATGGGAGCATTATTTAAACGAAAACTAAACGTTACAGAGAATGCCGAAACTGTAGACACTGTGACCAATCGCTTTTTCATGCGCACAGAATTTTTGGGCACTCTCACGAGTGACGAACTTTTTGACGAGTTAAAAAAGTTACTCCCTTCAGATGCAGAAATTAGTTTGCGTCCTCAAAACCCTAAAAAACTTTTACTTTTGGCCACTCGTGAGTCACATTGCCTTGGAGATTTGCTCCTTCGACATGATTCCAAAGAACTCAATGCTCACATTGTGGGGGTGGTAAGCCAGTACGATTCTTTGAAGCAGCTTACGGAGAGATTTTCTTTGCCGTTTTTTCATGTGCCAGTGAATCCCTCAAAGGGGCGAGAGGATCACGAAAAGAGGTTGATGGAATGCTGTCGTTCCATCGAGGCAGATTATTTGGTTTTAGCTAAATATATGCGCATTCTCAGTGCGGATTTTACCAAGCAGTATCCCGAGCGTATTATCAACATTCACCATTCGTTTCTTCCAGCATTTATTGGAGCTAATCCGTACCGACAGGCCTACGAGCGGGGAGTTAAAATTATCGGAGCCACTGCACATTTTGTAACTCAAGATTTAGATGAGGGCCCTATTATCACTCAGTCCGTTATTCCTGTGAAAAATAGTGATTCTCCTGCGCAAATGGCAAAAGCGGGGCGTGAGGTTGAGAAGCTTGTTTTGGCGCGCGCACTCAATCTTGTGCTGGAAGATCGTGTGTTGGTGAGTGGTCGTAGAACAATTGTTTTTGAATAATATTTAACTATTCAACATTAGAAACTTCTTCGATTTCAGTTCTAAAAACATCATCAATTTGCGCTTTGATACGATCTACTTCAACGCGCTTAGCTCCCAGCCTAAATGCAAGTTCCATGGCCTCAACAAAGGCTTTTTGAAGCGCAGGATTGTCTTTTGCGTTCGTATACTCTCGGCGTGCAGGGCCACTTCTGCTTAAATCTACGAGTGCATCAATGCTCCATCTGTCGCCTTTATTGAGAATGATAGCACCTGCGATAACTTTGCCTTTGCCGTCTGTAATTTCAATCGTGTGTGCGTTTTTCTCATGGAAGAGAGCTTGAGGAAGTAGCCACGAATGTACGTCGTACATGGGAACGCCTTCTTCGTTAACTTCGTTTTTAGCAGTGTGCATGAGTGCCCAAAAGTTTTTGTTTTCTTGAACAGAAAAAGAATTATCAGAGAGAATCCTTTTGTAAGTTTCACTTATGCGCCCTTGAGCGCTCAGAATAGCTTGTTTGAGAGGTTTAACCCATGCGTGAAAGCGTAACGAAGCGGGACTGTCTGCGTCACTCTGAAAGGTGAGGGTGGATAAGTCGGGGTCGTTTAAGAAGCCTTGAGTTTGTGAGTAAGTTAAAGGCTGAACATTGTCGCCTTCAACAAGAAGTATGTTTTCGGTGGGTCCCTTGCCGTTTTGTTCGGCAGTTTCTGCGTGCTTAAGGGTGCTCTTAACCATGTTTTCTGCACGCATTCTATCAACCACTCGTTTCGCAATATACTCGCGAACGGAATCTGCATTGATGGCTGTGATGTTACCCCTGGGGTTGACGATTAAGAGTTTTCCTTTTTCCGCAGCTTCAACAAGTTCATGAAAGCGAGCAAAGTAGATTGGATTAAATCGCTGAGGAGGAAGTGGTTGCGCGTTGATTTTTATAGATTCAGGATCAGCAGAACTGTGTCTCATGCCCTCAGGGAGTACAAGTATATCTCCGCGCTGAGCTGAAGAATCAAAGTTAACTAGGTTTCCTTCTTTGGCTTGAGGAGGGTAGGGTTTGCCTTCTGCATCAAATTTATTTTCTTGTTTGCTGTGTTCGCTGTTGAATACCTTTCTGGCTTCGCCTGAAAGGCGGCTGCTTTGTTGAAAAACTTCAAAATTGCTGCGGTAGACAGGAAGGTAATAAGCAACTCCATTTTGAAATTGTCTCTCAACAAGGCGCTCAGATTGTATAAGTCTTTCAATTTCTCCGCTGTTATAAACTTCGTTATAGGTGAAATCGCTTTTGTTTACAGCTTCTAATGAGCCATCTGGTCTTTTAATAAAAAGTTGATTTTGTTTGGCTTGTGTTTCAAGGTCGTGAATTTTTGCGCCTTTGCGGAACTGGGTAAATCCAGGTACACCGCTTGCGCGTACAAAAGAGTTCACACTGTCGGGATTTGCTAACAGATAAACCGCTGGTTTTCCGTGGTGTACTCGCTTGTTGTGATCTACTGCAGATTTAAAGTCGGAGTCTGAATTTTTGGGAATTTTAACTATGTGAATGTCGTTAGTTTCAAAACGAAGACCTGCTTCAAATGCAGCTACGAGAGTTTTAGGAGTCGCGGGAATTGAGGATCCAAGACTTTGTTTGCCGCCCAAAGTTTTTACGGGTGCATTTTTAAATGTTTCTGCATTGATGTGAGCATCTGGTGCTGGAATGCCCAAATACTCTTGGCGTATATAATTGCGCAGCATGGGAAGAGCTTGCGCTTGAGGGTCATAGTTGTCAGCGATAGCAAAAGTATCATGAAGTGCTCTGAAATAATCAAACATCACTAAGTTTCCATCCGATTCTCGGGTGAGGTCACTTGTGTACTCTCTCTCAATGATGGGAACCTGCTTATCTTCACTGCCGTCTAAAAATTTAAATTTTGTAATTCCAATCAGGCGTTTGAAGTCAAATGCTTCCCATGCCTTAGAGAGGTTTAGCATTTTCATAATCCAAGCAAAGGCACTGGAATTAATGCCACTACCGTTGTTTTGTAGATCTTGTATGGCTCCCGCTTCAGCAGCTTCAAGTCGTGCTTTGTCTTCGGGGCGAATGCCCGTAGTGGTGGGGCTCATGGATATAACTTCGTTAATAAGTCCTTCGTCAGCGGTTTCTAGTGCGGCTTTAATTCCAAAGTCTGCACCGCTACTGCGTGTGAAAACTACAAGTTTTGCATCGGGGCCCATCTGCTTGCGCAATTCACGCAAGTATTGAATGGTCCATTGAACCACTTCTTCAGGTGTTTGGTAATTATTTCGGTTGGGGCCAGCCTCTGCGCCAGGAAGTGCTGGGGCTTCTGCATAAAATTTTGAGGCTTCCCCTTCAGTGATGATTCCCATTTTTACAAACTCAGCGAGTAAAGCGGAGAGGGAATGGGGGCCGCTGTTGCCTCCGCCGTTTCCGTGAATTGCAACAAAGACAACTTTCGCTTGATGAATGGGGATTTGGTTTCGAGGAACAATTCTGTAGGTGTTAAATCGAGCAACGAGTTCCGCAGTCATGCCGGGAGCGTCTGTCTTGCCGGCTTCAAAGCGTTCTATTTCGCTAAGCGCTCTTGCGGTAAAGGGATCTGCTTCAAGTTCTTCGAGAGATGCGTAGTGGCCATTTTCGACCAAGGCTGTTTTGCATGAAAGAGGGTCAAATTTTGCGTAAGAATAGTTGATGCAAAACGCAGCAGACCAAAGAAAGACTAAATAGTAGAAAAATTTATTCAACTGCACCGCCACTTTAAAATCACTCAGCTTCCTAAGACTTAAACAAATGAGTGTTTAGGTGAGCCCGTCTGAAGTGAGTACTAGTTGAAACTGATTTCTTCAAATGCTGCACCATAACGCGTAGCAGTATTATTGCTAAGTGCTTGTTTTGTCAAAACTTAAATTATCTTTACATCGCCTGAATTACTTCCAATTTGAAGCTTCTTTTTATAGGCGTTAGCAGCTAAAAAAATATCTTTTTTTCTTTTGCTGTCCATTTTTTCCAAAGTTCGCACCATCATACTTAGCCTTGGATTGCGCTTAAAAAAATCTTTGTGTTTCTCAATGAAACTCCAATAGAGCCCATCTACGACATCGCACCATGCTCCGTTTGGATACTTGCCCATCTTACGGTAATAATTTGATCCGCATATGTAGGGTTTTGTGGCAAAAATTCCGCCGTCCGAAAATAGTGCCATTCCATATACATTAGGACCCATCACCCAATCTGAAGAGTCT
>CAZIFW010000104.1:0-6492 GCA_964538275.1 uncultured Bacteriovoracaceae bacterium | reverse complement strand
CTAAAGACAAGCGAGACTTCAAGAACTCAAGCTCTTGCAAGTTCGCGTTGCTAAGTCTTTGCTTTTCAGCAACTTCTGCATCATCACCTTGCAAAGTGTTTTCTAAGTCAATTGCGTGTCTAAGTACGTGCTGTGTTTTGGTCTCAATAGATCTCAAAATTTCGTCGCGGAGTTCCCCGAGTTTCATTTTAAGCATTTTGAGTTGAGCCAAATTAAGACCACTCGCACCACTGATTGCCTCGTCTCTCTTCAAAGACTTTTCAGCGCCTGGACGCCAACGGCTGTTGTCATTTTTTTCTGCAACCTTTTTGGATGATTTTTTCACAAAATCCCCCTCCCTATTTTGGAGATGGCCGCAGGTCGCGCGTAACGCAGGCGAGATTTTGTTACCCCTCCTGAGATACGTCGCCCGACGTTTTCAGGATCGCTGTTGCGATCTCTGAAGTGAAGCAATCACTTAAGACACACCCCCATGCGTCTTCGGATGCCTTCACCAGGCCAACTCCTCATTTCCCCTACAATGGATAAAACAAAGTATGAATTACCAAGCAAATTCATGGCCTTAAAAAAACACCTTACCTCGACTCGCTGTACCTTTCCTCTCAACTTTCATTAGCTAAGCTTTGCTCCTTCATTTTTAGCGCGCTAAAAAATAAGAGGGGAAACGTAAAAGAATTAAAATTATATGATCGAAAACCTAAAAGTCACTATGAAAGAAACTCTTTCACACTGGTTAAAGAGTCTACTTTCAAAGCCGTGGCCTTATATTGTGGGAATTCTTGCAGTTGCAGGAACTAACGTAGTTGACGTTTTTATTCCAAAATTAATTCAGTGGAATATCGATACCCTCGCCAATACTAAGACTTTTAGCAGTACCTTAATTTGGGCATTGATGATCACTTATGTCTTTCAGTTTGTTTGCCGCGTCCTTTGGAGGCGTGCGTTAGCCCTGCAAAGTTTTAAAGCTGCGACACGTCTTAAAAGAGAAGTCTGGAACAGTGCGCGCTTCTTTCCACTTTCTATTTTTCACAAACGACTCACCCGCGGCGAACTCATTAACCTAGCCACGAGTGATGTCACTAACTCCCAAAACGCTTTTGGCTTTCACTTTGTTGCCAGCTCAGACTTTATCTTTCTATTTTGTCTCTCGATCGCCTTAATGTTTTCAATCAGCGTTAAACTTACACTGATTTCACTAGCGCTCTTTCCACTTATTCCTATTTTAGTCTTCTACCTTTGCGAGAAAGAGGCGCGCCTTTACGATGAAGCCCAGAATACCCTCTCTAAATTGAACGATACGGTGGATTCCATCGTAGGAGCTTCAAAGCTCATGAAGCTGCAGCCTGACGCTCCCCTTTGGAATCAACGTCTAAGCTCGGCCTCGCGTGCTTACCAAAGCAAACGCAAAGCTTTGCTCAATACAGAGGCACAGTTCTTTCCAGCCACCGCCCTACCGCCTGCTATTTCGCTCGTATTCTTTCTCATTTATGGTTTAAGCGAATTTCAAGCGGGCCACATAAGCCTTGGAGAACTCGTTGCATTCCACACGTACCTGTTTATGATCGCCGATCCTCTCTCTGAACTTGGTTGGCTAGTAAGTGATTGGCAAAAAGCGTTTACAAGTTTTCAACGACTCCTAAATGTCTTTGGCGAAAAGAAAGATCCAATTTTTGCGGCCACAGAAAAAATTGGGAAGGAAGATGAGCCCCTACATATTCAGAATCTTAAGTTTTCTTATGATTCCAACCACCCTCTACTTTCTATTCCTTTGCTCTTGCTCAAACGGGGAGAACGCTTGGGAGTTAAAGGGGATGTCGCCTCTGGTAAATCAACTCTCGCTAAAATCATTGCAGGCATAGAAGCCAATTATGAAGGCCAAGTCTTGGTTTACGGAACGGATGTTAAAAATCTGCAAAACTCATTGCTGCGAGAAAGAATTTCGCTGGTAGATCAAAGCCCCTTTCTCTTCGGCACGACTATTCGAGAAAATCTTTCTCTCGATCGTACCCTCACGGATGAGGAAATCTGGCATTGGCTAGAAGTGGTAGATCTTATTCAAGACTTTAAGAAGCTCCCCAACGGAATAGAAAGTCACCTCGGCGAATGGGGTATCAACTTATCAGGGGGGCAGCGCCAACGCCTAACCTTGGCGCGTGCTCTATGTAGAAAGCCGCAACTTCTTATCTTAGATGATGCTCTAAGTGCCATAGACGTAGTGACCGAAGAAAAAATCATTTCCCGTCTTGAAGCATCACTCAAAGACTTAAGCGTAGTTCTCATTTCTCACCGAGAATCTTCTTTAGACTTATGTCATCGGCAGATTGATTTAAGTCACTTCAAAGTAGGGAATGCATAATGTCTCCGGAATACATACAAAAAGACAGCATTCGCAAAGACCTAAGCTTTGTTGAGACTTTTCGTTTCCTCTGGCGCTTTACAGGTGGTCAAAGAATACAGTTTTGTGCTTTTACATTTTTAGTTTTCTTAGGTGGAATTTTAGGCGCACTTGCAGCATCGCGCTTTGGTAATTTGATTGAGAGCCTTACGCAGAATATCAAGATTACTAATAGCGAGCTTTATATATTAGCAGGCTACGAAATGTTCTCGGTGGCGCTAGTGTTTATCGGCCGTCGCGGACTTTCAGTAACAGCACTGCATTCAATTGTAAGTCTACGAGATCATCTCTTTATACACATGAAGAAGCTTCCCATGTCGTATTATGATCGTGAGCCTGCGGGACGTATTGTCACTCGCCTTACGCACGACGTAGACGTATTAGAAGCTTTCTACAGCGGTACTCTTGCGCGCTTGCTGAGTGTTTTCATGAGTGCACTGACTGTGATCATCGTCATGTTTCAAAACACCTGGTGGCTAGGGGTTATTTCGGCGCTGCTCACCCTACCAAGTATTTTCATAGTTTGGTTTTATAAAGATCATTCACATGAGCTCTATCGCATGTACTCACGCACCAGTAGTGCGATCACGGCACGCTTAGCGGAGTTCTTAAATGGAATGTCTGTCATTAGAAGTTTTGGTTTAGAAGACTGGACTCAGAAACGTTTTGAAGAACGTACGCAGGACTTCATGAAGTCCTGCGATAATATTAATTGGTTTAACTCGTGGATGCGTTCTTCCACGCTTTTCTTAACTCGTTTACCTACAATCTTTATTTTTATTATGGGGAGTATACTCGTTGCCCGTGGTTCACTTGGACTAGGCATACTGGTTACCTATTTGCGCCTCACCGATCGCTTAGCTCGTCCTGCAGGTACCTTGATGATGGAAATACACCAGATTCAAAGTGCAACTGCCAGCACGGAACGATTGACGACTTTTCTCACTGAGAGCGTTGAAACATTCCTAGAAAGCGCGGAGCGTTTTCGCCTCAATGGCCACTTGCGCTTTGAAAACTTGTCCATGAAATACGCGCCCGAGCTTCCGTGGGTGCTCCAAAATTTTAATTTGAACATTAAGAGCGGAGAAAAGATCGGAATCATGGGGCGAACAGGAAGCGGCAAGAGTACGCTCATATCTCTTATGACTCGCCTCTATCCGTTTCAAGAGGGTCAACTTTGGGTCGACGACAGAGCCATTGACTCGTTTGACATTGCCGAGCTTCGCTCTCAAATTGCGTTTGTCTCACAGAGCACTTATCTTATGCCCGGCACTATTCGCGATAACTTAAGTCTTGGACGTGACATTGCTGACGAAAAGATTATTGCTGCGACAAAAGAAACTGGTCTTTGGGATTTACTCGAACACAGCTCTCGCACACTTGAAAGCCAAGTCCAAGCTCAAGGATCTAACTTTAGCCAGGGCGAAAGCCAACTCTTTGCTCTTACCCGTGCACTCATTCAAGATCCCGCCATTATTGTTCTGGACGAGGCCACCGCTAATTTAGATTCGGACTTAGAAGACAAAGTGCAGGCTGCCATTGAACACATCAGTCAGGGGCGCACCTGTATTTTTATTGCCCACCGTTTGCGCACTCTTACACGATGTGAACGCGTAATTATTTTACAGAATGGAAAACTCATAAGCGAAGTTAAAGGCTCTGAGCTAAAAGCACCCAGCGCAGAGATTTTGCATCACTTGGAAAGCTAATCTTCAATGACTCCAGGGCAGAGGTAACTCGTTTCAAGATCTGTTTGCAAAGAAAGAATATTGCATATATCAAAATGAGTTAATTTTTTATTCCATAATATCAAATCATCTAAAAGCACTCGAAAGGGATAATTGTTACCCAAATTATTAGCAATTGTTATAGTGCCACCTAAGTTTAAGGGCACAGGAGTTACGGGGTTTGGCTCAGAACTTAATTCGTATTCATAATCTGTGTAGTCAACTCCATTCACATAGACATGAAAATCCTTCGTAGCTCCACTGTTATCAGATTCGTATGTAAACGCTAGGTGCTGCCAAACACCTGTCCTCAATGGATTTAGCTTGCTACAGCCTAAAGTTGGCGTACCGCTTTCGAGTTTAATTAAGCAAATAAAGTTGTTACTATTTAGATAGGATAGTTGCCAACCACTTTCGTTAGCATCGCTATAGGTAGAAATTATGGATGCACCTGATCCTATAGGGAATTCACTAGGTTTTATCCACATCGACACACTGAGTGCGAACATACTCATTTCTTCTTCGGATGTTATGAATGCTGGACTCGAAGAAGCCGAAGAAAAATTAAAATTCGCAGCACCCTCGCCCGAAACAACATCCTGTTGAGATAAATAATCAGATGCCTCATCGAACAATCCCTCCAAAACAAAGCTTCCGCGTCTGTCTAAGTTTGCTTCATCTACAAAGTAACTTGAAGTCGAATGAGACCCTTCAGAAACAATAATTTCATTAAATCCCCAGTAGGCATAAACAAATTCTGACTCCGGTAAATCATCAATATCGAGCATCTTGCAAGCACCCTCTGTTGCACATCGAGAGGTAATCCCCAATTCAGAGGTCCATTCAAAAGAGCCTTTGCAAGCGTTCAGAGAAAGCAAAAGCAGACTTAGTTTTAAAAAACTAATTGCAAAAAATAGGCGGGAACCCATAGCTATATTATCGAAGCTATTAAGACCCTTACGGGTTATTTTTCTATGAACGTCAAAATTGCTTTTTTTTGGAATGTAAATTTTAAGTTAATTCTTAACTTCGAAGCGATGTTTAGAGCTACTTCAAAAGATCTTTTTTGAGATCGTCATTCAAAGGTTTGTCGCCAAACCATATAGCTGCCACTGCCTTAGAAAGTCCAGCTTGGCCGCTCTCATAAACGAGCGCTTGTGTGCCTGAATTTGGCGTCTCAAAGAAAGCAACTTTGAGCGCTTTTTCATCTATGAAAGTAAATTCCATCACAGACTCTTTTGCGATTTTTAGCTTAGCTGCCCATGCTAGAAACTTTTGGCGTTCCATTTCTTCGAGCTTTTGCGAAGCAGGAGTTTTAGAAAGTCCTTCACTAAATGCGGCTGAAACATTTTTACCGCCAACCGCTCTTAAAAAATTCAATTTCAATTTGAAGGATTTCATTCCTGCAGGCCCATCAAAAGCGGTCGACCACTCCGTGGCTTTCATATTCTTTCCAAAGAAACAAATTTCGTAAACTTTCACCAAGCCTCCAAGAGCTTTACGATGACCACATCCCCCAGGAGTATAAGAAGATTCAACAAAAGTTACGGCTCCTGTGCCTTTTTGTATTTCAGTAATATCTTTTTTAGTCGGATCCACGGGTGTTTTCGGATTTAATTGAGTCACTTCTTGAGGTTTCGCCTCAGTTTTCGGGCTTTCTGCATTTAATTGATTGTTAAAGAGCGAAGTTGCGACAAGTGGTGCTGCGATTAGAAATCTTTTCATTCTCCACCTAGATTATGCCTGTCTGCTCACTTAGCCAAGACGGGGCTTAACGCGCCACCTAAAAATAGGTAGTATACAATTGTGCCTAAAAATTATTTAAGCCCTGAGGCCTTCGAATCTATGAAAAGCGAACTCAAAGCGCTGCTAGACGACGAGCGCCCGCGCATTGTTGAACAAGTCAGTGCGGCTGCGGCCTTGGGAGATCGTTCAGAGAACGCAGAATATATTTACGGAAAGCGTAGATTGCGCGAAATTGATCGCCGCGTGCGTTTTCTTCAAGGGCGTCTGAGCGACGTTGAGGTCATTTCTTCTGAACAAGCCTCAAGCACTGAGGCACGCTTTGGAAGTTGGATAAAAGTTGAGAATGACAGCGGCGTGATTAAGAGCTTTCAGATTGTTGGGCCAGATGAAACCGACACAAGTGGCCGTAGAATGACTTTCACCTCTCCCCTCGGCCGCGCAATACTCGGAAAAAAAGTGGGCGATTCCATCGAAATTCAATCACCCAAAGGCAAAATTACCTATGAAATTCTGGAAATTTCTAACTTGGAGATTCTGTAGCGAATTATTTCGCGGCAGGATTCGATTTACGGGTCGAATAACTAGGGGCTAGTGTATTCGCACCCTGAATTATTAAAAGGATAA
>CAZIFW010000103.1:0-6571 GCA_964538275.1 uncultured Bacteriovoracaceae bacterium | reverse complement strand
ACTTCCAAAAATGATAGGCGCAGTATTTGAGAGAAGTTTTTCAATAAAAATTGGAACCACGCCTGCTTCGCCTTTTGTGATTTGCCTTGGTCCATAAACATTTCCTAGGCGAAGAGAGGCCCAGGAGAAATAAGTTGGATCTTCAACTTTGTTCGAATAAGCACCTTCTGACTTTAAACTTATTATGAGTGCACGAATGTATGTTTCAAAAAAAGATTTCGTCGCTCCATAGGGAGAGGTGGGATAAACAGGATGATCTTCGGGAGTGGGAACTTCTTTAGGAACACCATATAATGCTCCGGCGGTATTTGTGTAGAGGAAATGCTTCACAGAATTTACGCGCATATAATCGATTATAAATTTGGAGGCTAAGACGTTCCAGGAAAAGTCTCGGTGGCTTTCTTTTACGCTTACAGTAACCGATGTTTGAGCGGCTGTATGAAAAACGGCATCCACTGGCGGAACTTTGCTCCATATAAGTGCGTTTGAAATATCAGCATCGAATGTTTCTAGCTTAAGATTTTTCTCTGCGGCAATCTTGCGTGCATTGTCTAGATTTTTATCTCGCCCAGAGAAGTAGTTATCAATTACAAAAACATCGTGACCATCAGTTAAAAGAGCATCTACAAGGTGGCTACCAATAAATCCAGCTCCACCAGTAACTAAGGTTTTCATTTTATTAGCTTATGACTTTTGCACAGCTAAAATCAAGTCAGGCCCGACATTTAAAGAGAGAAAAGGCTTCGCCTTTGGGATCAGCTTTTATGAATGTTTGTCGTCGTTCACATTTTTTGCCATCAGGTGCGGCCTCGCCTTTGCGTAAAAACCAAAAAGACTCTGTTTGTGGAGGTAAATAGTTTTTATCAAAGTGATACTGTGAAACTGATTTTTTTGGAATGTAGTCAATCTTAAGTCTGTCTCCGAGCTTTTCATCTTTTTTTGCAATTCGATCAAAAAAGATAAGAGGAGATATCACGTGATATTTTTCAACGTGAATAGGTTCTGCGTCAGTCAGCGTAGATTCAAAAAGTAAGTTACGAAGATTTTCCCAACCTCTAAATTCTTCCACACGAGATACTTTTGTTTGTAGTTTCTCACCGAGAGTCTTGTTAAAGGGCGTAATGAGTTTGCCTACTGTTGATTGATTAAGCATAGCCCAAAAGGCAATGATCACACACGCGTAGTTAATACCTGTAAACCAAAACAAACGAATGGGATGTTTTGCATGTTGAGAAAGCACAAAAACCATAAGTGCAATTCCACCCATGGTGGGCCAGTTTGCTTCGGGACGATTGCGAAGCCCTGTAATAGTGAAAAATATGAGAGGCAGAAAAATCCATGCACCCATGGACCACGATTTAATTCTACGGCTCTTTAATCGGTAGAGGTAATCAATAACAAATGCTGGACTCCAAAAGAGTAATTGAGCTGCCCACATGTCGCCAACGTATTTAAGTTTAGCTTCTGTCCCTACTATGCTTGTTCCCCTATCAAGTTGATAAAAGATTCCCATTCTGTTTGTGAGACCCTCTGTAAGTGTCCAGTAAAAATAGGGAGAGCAAAGACCAGCACAAATAATGCCTGCAACAAAAGTATTCCAAAATCCAGCTCCTGAGAGAACAAAGAGTAAGGGCAAAAAGACAGCTGTATATTTAGAATATGCTCCCAGTGCCCAAAGGACACCCATCCAAATGCTGAAGTACCAAGAAAATGGGGTGAGCATGCCTGCTCTTAGGCCGTGCCTAAGTTTGCGCTGCATACGAACGGAAAGTAAAAAGGCACCTGCCCAAACAACAATAAGCGGAAGATCAGGGGTAACTATTTGAGCACCGAATAAAACTAATGGTGCAGAGAGTATGGCAAAAACCTGCGACATGCTCAGTGATTTGCGTTGAACATTTTGAATCGTGGCACCAATAAGTACAGGGAGTGCAACGTAACCTAAGAGGCTCGGTAACCAGCGAAAACTTAAGAAAAGACTCGACTTTGAACCTTCAAAATTTGCACCGAATATAAATTCAAAAACACTTTGGCTAAGACGAATTATATAAGCCACCATGGGTGGATGATCGTAATAACCAAGCTGGAGATTTTGTGCCCACACCCAATAGTAGGCTTCGTCGGGATGAACACCTCCGTAAAGAGATAACCAAAGCCTTAAAACATAAATAAGCAGCGACGAGCAGAGTAGAAATGCCACGATCTAAGGCTAAAGCCCTCCGCCCCCGCTTTCAAGTTAAAGTGAGGCGATTCGTTGTAGCTTTCCATGCGGGCGGGATGCGAATGATTAGCTTATTGATCGTTAAAGGGTGCTTGCACCCTCTCTTTCGCACTTTGTGCGAAATTCACTCCCTATCGATCAAAAGCCAATCATCCACATTCCGCCCTACAGCAAGCGATGTGACTCATTTCTTCATATAACATCTCGCTTAGTCGGAATAATTATTAGGGATGGGTGAACTCGAACAGTTGATCTTTTAATGAGGAGCAAGAATTAATTTTTGGAGTTAAGTCGGTTGCGCTTAGCTTGTAATACAGAAATGTTTTAGGTCACTGTGAGGTGAATTTCGCGCAGAGCGCGAAAGAGGAGAGGCTTTGCCTTTCCTACGTGACCTAAAATGTTTCTGTATTGCAAGCGTAACGGAGCCTGAAACGAATAAACTAGCGGCTTCCTGTAACCCAGGTTTTGCCGTTGTCTTTTGAATAAAGTTTAGCAACCACAATTCCTTTAGGTTCCCATTCAAGATGAACTTCTCCATTGCCATCTTCGTCAAAGACGAGCTTTATCACGCGAGCGCTAAAATGTGGCTTTTCAATTTTAGAGATCAGTTGCCAGGTTTTGCCTTTATCTCTGGATTCTAGGACAGGAACAATCGCAAATCCGCCTTCAATTGCCCAATCTAGTATGGCAACAAAGCGTCCTTTGCCGTCGTAAAAAACTTCAGACCAATCGTAATCTATCCATTCACGACCGAGTACAAAATATTGTTCCGAATTTTCATCACAAAAAACAGAAGGAACATATCCAGCATGAGGAAGTTCAGGATCTTTTTCTAAAGGCATCTTTCCAAATTTGCAGGGCCCCTCGGAAAATGCGTTTTGAAACTCTTTAAGATCTAAGGTTTTAGTACTGCTACATGAATTTAGAGTTAAAGCACTTAAAATAAGTATTAAAGAGTTTAGAGTTTTTTTAATCATTGAGCATCTTTCCATGTGAGTTTTAAATCTCGAGCAGCTTTTGTTTCATCAATTTTTGCAAATGGTAAATTCTTGGGAGAGTTTTTAAAATACTTCTCAAGAGCGCCTTCTTCAGATGCTTCTTTAGCAATTTGCTCCATCACTCCACAAAAATGCTCCACTGTAGCGAGTGTTTCTGTTTCTGTAGGTTCAATCATAAGTGCGCCAGGGACAATAAGAGGGAAGTAAACGGTAGGTGGGTGATATCCAAAATCTAAAAGTCTCTTGGCGATATCTAGAGTTTTAATTCCATTTTTTTGCTGAATTTTGTCATTCAAAACAACTTCATGCATACAGGGACGAGGATATGCAACGTCGTAAGTTTTACCTAAGCGAGATCTCACGTAGTTTGCTAGGAGTACGGCATGGCGACCAATCTTTTGAATACCCGTTGAACCTAACTCACGTATGTAAGTGTAAGAACGAAGCATCATCATAAAGTGGCCGTGGAAGTCTTTGATGGGACCCATGCTTTTTGAATTTGTTGTTTCCCATTCAAAAGCACTGTCTGTTTTTTTCAAAAGAGGTGTGGGTAAGTAAGGGACAAGTTTTGCACATACACCCACTGCGCCACAACCTGGACCCCCACCGCCGTGAGGTGTTGTGAATGTTTTGTGCTGGTTGAAGTGCATCACATCAACTCCCGCATCTCCGGGACGTGTGAGGCCAATCATGGCGTTCATGTTGGCGCCATCGCAGTAAACAAGAGCGTCGTGATCGTGAACGATTTCACAAATCTTTTGAATTTCTCTCTCAAAAAGTCCAAGTGTGTTGGGGTTCGTTAGCATAATTCCCGCAACGTCGCCTTCCTGACAGAATTTTAAAACAACTTCTTTATCGAGCAATCCTTCGGCATTCGACTTTAAACTTACAACTTCAAAGCCACACATCGCAGCAGTTGCGGGATTTGTTCCATGTGCAGAATCTGGAATAAGAATTTTATTTTTCTTTATCCCTTTATCTTTTAAATAAGCGCGAATGATTTGAAGGCCTGTGTATTCTCCTTGAGCGCCGGCAGCGGGAATAAGCGTAACGCGTTCAAAGCCAGAAATTTCTTTTAGCATTCCCTCTAGGTTCCACATAAGTTCCATGGCACCTTGAACTGTGCTCTCGGGGCTTAGTGGATGAAGGCGTGCAAATAACGGATGAGAGCCTGTCACTTCATTGATGCGTGGATTGTATTTCATGGTGCATGAACCTAAAGGATACATGCCCCCATCAATGGAATAGTTCAGCTGAGAAAGACGAGTGAAGTGTCTCACCACATCTAATTCACTGAGTTCGGGAAGAGTGGGAATGCTTTTGCGAGCAAGAGATGCTGGAACCTTTTCTGCCTCTGAGAATTCACTGTCTGCCAGGCTAAATCCTTCGTGGCCTTTTTTACTTTGTTCTTTGAGAAGGGGAGTGGGTTGTGGCCATCCAGTTTGAGAACTCATATAATTAACTCTCCAAAGATTTTTTCTAATTTATCAGCGTTTGCTTTTTTAAAGCGTTCGGTAAAGGCTAATGTAAGAGCCCCTTTGAATCCGCTTTTTGCAGGAGCTGTATTTTTTATTCCTAGAATTACATTTTGAGTTAGCGCCAATGCTTGGAGCTTTTCAATTTGTCTTTCGTTTTCTTCTGAATACAAAATACTGAATTCGTTAAACAACGTGCCGTTGAGGAGCTTAAGTCCCTTGGCATTTTTTATGTGTTTTCCTACGATCTCGCGAGCTGCATAGGCAGCTCTGCGTGAAGAGTCTGCAACTTTTTTCATCCCTACAGGGCCGTTAAGGGCCATGTAGATACATGCTCTAAGTGCCATAAGACTTTGATTGGAACAAATATTGGAAGTCGCTTTTTCGCGTCGAATATGTTGTTCACGTGTAGAAAGAGTTACACAAAAAGCATCGCGATTGCGCGCATCCACAGTTTTTCCTACGAGTCGTCCTGGCATTTGGCGCACATCTTTTTTAGAACATGCAAAGAGACCTAAGTACGGTCCTCCAAAGCCAACGGGAATGCCCATGCTTTGACCTTCGCCACTAGCAATGTCTACACCTGCAACACCGGGTGCTTCAAAGAGAGCCAGAGAATGAGCATGTGCAACGTGAGCGACGCTTTTTACATTGAGTTTATCGGCACTGCTTTTTAAAAGTTTCCAGTCCTCTACGAGTCCCCATTTGTTTGGAGATTGCATCACAACTGCAACTGGGTTTGATAGTGAGGGTGTGCTTTCGGTGCATAGGCCTTCATGATCTGAGTTCCATGTTACGAGTTCAAAGCCAAGAGGGGTGAGATATGTTTTTAGAATTTCTTGAGTGCGATCAAAAACACCTTCAGAGATTAAAACTTGTCCGCCGCTTTTATTTTGCAACCGTGCCGCCATAAGAATGGCCTCAACAAGTGCCGTTGATCCATCGTAAAGTGAGGCATTGGAAACATCCATTCCAAACATTTCGGCAATCATAGATTGATATTCAAAAATGGCTTGAAGAGTTCCCTGAGAAACTTCGGGTTGGTAAGGAGTATAGGCCGTTAAAAATTCTCCGCGTGTTACGAGATAGTCAATCACAGCAGGCCAAGTGTGATCGTAGGCTCCTTGCCCGAGTAAAGAACACATTTTAGGGGCAGTGTTTTTTTCTCCCAAGCTTTGAATGTGTTCAAGCATTTCTGCTTCGTGAAGAGGCGCGGGAATGTTGAGAGGTTTTTTGAGTCTCAAATTCTCGGGAATTTCACGTGTGAGACTTTCAAATGAAGTCTCGCCACAAATTTGTAAGATTTTTTTCTCTTCATCGGGCGTTAAGGGAAGATAGCGCACAAATACTCCTCGTTAATTATTGGGCATGTTGCCCGTAGGCTTCAGGGGCAAGTAATTCTTGAAATTCATTTTCGTTGCTGGCTTCCATTTCTAGGAGCCAAGCTTTTCCGTAAGGGTCTTGATTTAATAAACTGGGATCATTCACAACATCCGCATTGGTGCGAAGAACTTTTCCAGTTACAGGAGCGTAGATATCAGAGACTGCTTTGACACTTTCAACAGTTCCAATGATTTCACCTTTGTTAAAAGTTTTTCCGTTTTCTGGAAGTTGAACAAAGGTAACATCGCCCAGCGAACTTTGTGCAAAATCTGTGATGCCCATCACAACGCTTTTTCCGCTGAGCTGTGCCCACTCGTGGTCTTTTGTGTATTTTCTATCAGGGAGTATTGATGACATAGTAGTGATTTAGAACCCCTCACACATTGAGACAACCACAGACAGGGAATGTCATAAATAACGCGCAGCATCTTTAGCGCAGTGCTTGAGGGCTTAACAACACTCAAAAAGATTTTAGGCAGGGCTCACGGGGGCTT
>CAZIFW010000102.1:0-6622 GCA_964538275.1 uncultured Bacteriovoracaceae bacterium | reverse complement strand
GAGTTTAAAAGTAGATTTTTCTTGAAGCTGAAGATGTAGGACATTAGACCAACTTTAATGAAAAGGTGCATTTTCATTGGAACCCTACTCCTTTTATCAAATACCGCATTTGCAGAAATGCAGTATGTAGAGCTTTGTAGAAAACCTGCAGATTGCAAACGCTTTTCTCGTTTAGTCATGGGGACTGATCATCTGGTTCAGGCCGATTGGACGGGTAGAGGTGAGCCTGAAAAGACAGAAGAAGAAGCTTTTGCTGTTTTGGATGAGGCCGCAAAGTTAGGAATTAATTTCTTTGATACTGCTCCTATTTATGTGGGCGGAGTAGAAAACAAATTAGGACGCTGGATGCAGTCTCGTAAAGAAAGAGTTGCTTTGAATAGCTTTTACTATTCAGAACAATCAAATCCGGATCGAAAACTCTATGCACTCTCAAAAGGGGGTTTTCCTTTTGATCTCTATTATTCGAAAAAATTAGAAGTAGGTCAGCATTCCGCTGAACTCAAAGCTGAATTAGATCGACAATCGTTACTGGGCACAGTTCAACAAGACGGTTCTATACAACTTCAAAATATACCTGCTGGAACTTATGCGAGTAGACTCTACGGAGATGATGCTTTGATTCAATCGCGTATAGGTGAGGAATTGGGTCACAGTACAAGTAATTTAAATGCCGATATTACAATTTATCTCATGCATAGAGATGATAATGACTACATTCGCTTTGACGAAATTAAGCGCAGTCAAACACCTGTTGAAACAATACTGGGTGCTTTGAGCGCGACAAGTATTGCGAGCAAATTCTGGGGGCTGGGTTGGTCTAATTGGCTGAGCCCTAGAGTGAATGAATCCGTAAAACTTGCCAATGAAAATGAACACTACAATAAACCACTCATCAATAGTCCCTATTTCTCACTCTTTGAGATGAGTGCGCGAAGTATTCACGCGGGAGGAGTGCAAGTTACTCATGAAGAGATGATGGATCCAAATTTTCAGAAAGGCATAAAAATTATGCCTTATTCCCCACTAGGAGGATTTAGTATTTTTGATAAAGCCGAGCCTGTTTGGGAAAACGCAAAACAAGCTGCAAAAGAAAAATATGATCTAGGTGATCCTTACTGGCAAAATGTTTATCCTGCAATTTTTACTGAAGAGAACCAAGCACGCTACGCTCGTGTTGTTACATTTAAAAATGAGTTTAATAAGAACAACGGTACGGATTATACGTTAGATCAATTCATAAATGCCTACGCGCTAGCACACCCACGTTGCGACTTTCTCGCGGTGGGGCCTATAAATGCCGAACAATTACATAGAACAGTAGGTGCTCTTGAGCTTGCAAAAAAACTAACACCTAAGGACTTGGACTTTCTTTATTCCGGTTTAAACAAGTTATAACGGTGTAGATTTAGATAATTTTATTTTGGGACCTTGCTCTTGGAGTCTTGCGACTGGATACTTAATGCATGAACGCTTGGGCTCGCAAGGTATTGGATGAGGCTGAAAAAGTTGTATTGGGAAAGCCCGCTGAGCTGGACTCCATACTCTGTTGTCTACTCGCGGGTGGACATTTGCTCATTGAAGATGTGCCAGGGGTAGGTAAAACATCTCTTGTTCGCGCCTTAGGTCAGATACTTGGTCTTCATTGGGGGCGTATTCAATTTACTTCTGATTTATTGCCTGCAGATATTTTGGGTTATTGGGCACCTGATTTTGAAAAACCAACTGCTGAATTTAAATTTCACTCCGGACCCATTTTTGCTCAATTTGTTTTGGGCGATGAACTCAATAGAGCCTCTCCCAAAACGCAAAGTGCTTGTTTGCAAGCTATGGAAGAATCAAAGGTAACTTTAGAAGGACAAACATTTGCACTTCCAAGTCCTTTCTTTTTTGTGGCCACTCAAAATCCTCGCGAAGTGGCAGGTACTCATGCGCTACCGCTTTCGCAATTGGACCGTTTCATGATGCGCATGAAATTAGGTTATCCTGCTCAAGAAGCTGAACAGCAGCTTATGCGTAAAATAAATGGCGAGAGCGAAATGCCAGAACTCTCTGTTATAGAAGGTATTCAAGAACAGTTAATCGCTGTTCAAAGGGTTCATGTTTCTCAGGCAATTGCAGAGTATATGGTAAGACTTTTGACTAAGTCCCGAGAACAGCGCAAACAAAAAAAATCTGAATTACGATATCTTGGGCTCTCACCGCGTGCAGGTTTAGATTGGATTGCAGCTGCTAAAGCACGTGCTTATATGCAAAACCGCGACCATGTTTTACCAGAGGATATACAGCATGTAGGTCCTTTGGTGATCAATCATCGCATACTCCAACAAGAGGGCGCTTATGATACAGCTGCCCCAGAAGAAACGGTGGACTTCTGTGTTACAGAGGCTAGAAAACTTATACAAACGGTTAAAGTCATATAGCCGTTTAAGTCGCAGCATCTATATAGTTCCTAGTTTTGCAGGTGCGTTTTTAACTGTTCTTATAATTTCTACGTATCTGCTTTCATTTATGGATCGCAATCCATGGCTAATGTCTGTGGCAATCATGGGATTTGCGTGGTTTTTGGTTTCGCTCTTTCTTACTCATAGAATAATTTCTCAACTGGATATTTCAAGCGACGGACGAATTACAAATAAAAGTGGAGAAATTAAAACGGGTATACGTATAGATGGAGTAGAGCTTGCCGATATTCCTGCATACGGAAGTGTGAAGGTTAAACTCAACCCACAACAACGACGTTTTAGAATATCAACTTTTTCTCCCACAGGATTTTTTTATTCTTGGACTTTTCAGCCAAGCAAAAAATCAGCAAGTAGTGATCTGGGTGAAAGTGTGGTGTGGAGACGCGGGAATTCACTGGCTCGTATTGATTGGAAGCTTTGGTTTAGGCGTGGGCGCTTTACAGCAAACGTTTTAAATCCTAATTTTAGATTACGTCCAATCGCAGAAGCGGCTTCAGAGCCGCAACAAGTTTCATTCAATAGGCAAAAAGTCTTAGGCAGTGATGCTGCGTTGTGGGCTTTGCTTTTAAGTTTCTTTGTGTTTTTTGTTTTGGGAGTTTTGAGTTTACGCGTGGCTCCGCTTTGGGCCGGAATCATTTTCTTTGTATGGGTTTTTTTAATTAGCTTTGGTGTTTTTTTTCGAGAGAAGTTTCGTTATTGGGGCAAGCTTAACTTTTTTCTTTCCTGGATAGCACTTGTTTTGGTGTTAGTGGCTGCAAAAGAGTTTTTGGAGCCATGGATGATATCAACCGCTGTAGTGTCTGTGTTGTTTATTCCTTTTGCATTACATTTAAAATTAGCAAGCACAGATAATATGTTTCGTCGCATTGTGGGCATACTTGCAGTGGCTATGTTTACTTCTCTCACGTTGTCTTATAGCCAAGCTCTCATTGAAGAGCGTTTTCAATCTAGGCACTATGCTTTTTTAGGGCATGCTGGAGGAAACGGAATCAACTGGGGACCCTCGCTGGCTTCTACATCTATCCGAACCGCTGAAAGATTTTTGGCTCGTGGCCAAGGTGTTTTTTGGGTGGATTTTACCAGAGAAGATCAAACAAGATACCTTCAAAAACTTCCTTATTGGCGCGAGAGTACATTTTACGAAAGTCGAGCGGGACTGAATTGGTCAGGTAAGGTGAACGTTGCAGATGCCGGCTTGCCGCTTAATGTGAATTTATTTTTACCAGGTAAAAAGCCCTTGCAGTTACTCAGGCAACCTCCCACGAATGTGAGTGCGCCTACTGTGACGGCATATGATGTGCCAGGAAAAATAACGACATCGTTGAGGTCGCTGCGGGTTTTGGAAATTGCAAAAGGTCTAAAGATGGATCCGCAAAAACCTGTAGAAGCTTCTACAAAAGTTATTGAATGGATGCGAAGTCAAAACTTGCGTTACACTTTGCGTCCGGGACGCATTGCGGATGTAGATGAGTTTTTGTTTCGAAAAAAAGCAGGACTCTGCCAGCATTTTGCTGGAACTCTAGCTTACATACTGAGAGCAGCAAATATACCTACGCGCGTAGTAGCAGGTTACTACGGGGGTGAGGTAGATCCAGACGGTGAAACTCTTATTATGCGCGACTTAGATGCACATGCATGGGTAGAGGTTTGGAATCCTAATAATAAAACATGGTTTTTGGTAGATCCCACGGCGCAACTTTTTCCAAATGAATACAGGGAAGACACAAGCAATCCTTGGCTGATGTCGATCACACGCTGGGTGGTAATTTTGCAAAAGCGATGGATAAAAATTCAAGATCACTTAATGCTAATTCTTGTAACTTTTGCAGTTTCGATGAGTTTGTTGATTTTGCTGGTAATTTATTTTTCTAGAAAAAAACAAAAAAGCATAGAAGATAAGTTTCAGTCATCTATTAAGGTTAGGGAGTGGGAGTCTAGAATGCTAAAACGCTTTCATAAGACCCGACATGACTTTGAAAGCTTATCGGCATACTACAATAGACTTGCTGAAAAAAATACCGATAAGCTTTCGATGCAACTAAAAGCAGAGCTCGATGCAATAGTACAAGAATTATATGAATACTGATGAAACTATTTGCAAGTTACGTTTGTAAAAGCAACGTTTGCGTTAAATGTAAGTGGATCAATTGGTCCGGAAATTCTATATACTCCACACTCTAGGGTGGCTTCTCCACCATTGAGTGTAGCAACGTAGTCCAGCCAATCTTGGCAGGTTTCGTTAGGTATTGTAATAGGGGTATTTTCGCGGTCTAGGTAGTCCCAGCCACCCACTCCGTTTGTAGCTGTTGCAAATTGAGCATTCGTTGTTGTTACAAAATAATGAAGGAAAAAATAAAAATCTAGGGACATTTTAGATTTGAAACTAGAAAAGAGCTCACATTGTGAATCTGAGTTATGTTCTTGCTGTAGAATTTTGGGTTGATGTTTCTGCTGTCGATACTGAATATTGGCTTTGATGTAAGCTTGCGAGCCTGAGGTGATTTACTTTTATCAATTTGTTGTTCTGCAGGATACAGGTCAATATTTCCATTTTCTTGTTTGTAACTTAATTCGTATATCAAGTGAGTCTCTAATCTTTTGCTGGGGTCTGCTTGATCGTCGTTGTATAAGCTAACCGAGTATTCGCTAATGTAGGGAGAAACGCCAAGAGGCAATTGTCCTGACTCTGTAGCCTTAGAGTCTAGATATGTTTTTTGAGCACTTATAAAATTGTTGTAGGTATTTATGTATTCATATTGAAGTTGCAGGTCGTCTTTTAAAGTTAAAGGGTTGGCTTTAACTAAATCCTTAAGCGCCAATCCACTTTCAAACCGTTCTTTGTCTCGAATTTTGTATTCATAGTACTCATCGTCAAAATTCATTTTTATGCTAAATGAAAGTTCATTGAGGGGTGTTGGTACTCCAGCTTTTCGACTCTTTTTCCTAGCTTCTTCAAGTTCAGCTTGTTTTTTTAATTTTTCCTCAGATATAACAATTCTTTCTGTAGTTGTTTCTAATGCATTTTTAAATATATTTAGGTTTTTTTCAGCTTCCATTTCTAAGGGGATTTGAGTTTTAACATAGCTGCGTAGCGCAGGACTCATGTTTTGAGTAGGGATAAGAAGATTGTTAACTCTATAGCCATCCAGGTGTGTAAAAGCATTTTTAAACGCGAGGGCTCGATTTGTATCGTGAAACGATTTAGATCTTCCACCAACGTTGGCGCAACTTGCTTAGGTTTATCCTGAGTCAGGAGTGATTAGAGCTATGGCCGAAAGTAGCTACTTGGAAACTTTGTTGTAGCATTTGTATTTAGATGAGTTTGGACTCCTCGTGACTTCTTTAATGCATGCAAGATTATCTTTCTGTTTAAATGTGACATAGCCGTTCGGAAGTATTGTTCCATCGGCATTAATGACCATACAAGATAAGTAGTCACACTTTATGGACTTATACTTTTTTGAAGGTTCAATCCCTTCTATAACTTGATATTTGGTGATCTTTGCTGACACGGGACTTTGAATATTTTTCAAGAGTTCTTCGGTTACAGGGGGGACGGGGATAAATTCTTTTTTAAGGATTACATCCTTTATGTAAAGTAATTTATCGTTTTCTTTAATTAGTCGAAAGTTTTTTTTAGGCACGCTTTTGTTATCAGGGGGAGCAAATATGTGTTCTCGTCCATCGAAGTTCTCATATTGATCAAGCAGGTTTTTAGCATTGCCCGTGAATTTGAATAAAAGAAAAAAGACAATCAAAAGCATGCTTCTCATAGAGTAAATTGTAACAAAAAGAAGGCTATTCTCCAGCAGTGTGCGCGTTTATTAGTGTAATTAGGGAAATTTTCTTAAGCCGAAGTCGCGGTTGTTGAATTTCTGGAAAAGTTACCAGCCTTAGTACCGACACCAAGGATACACTTAAACCACTATCAATGGATATTAGCGCCGCATTTCAAATTTCGTCAGCTCGTGGTGCCGCAAAGAGTAGAGAAAATGTCGAAGATACTGATATTTGCGAAGTGGATTTCGTCGATATCGCCGCGGAAAATTTTGAAGCGATTAAGGGAGCGTACCACTTGGTACGTGACCGATTGAGTGAGGAATTTGGTTCTTAAACGTTAATGGTGGGAAGCGGGTAGTCATCGTCTAAATGTTCCGCAC
>CAZIFW010000101.1:0-6729 GCA_964538275.1 uncultured Bacteriovoracaceae bacterium | reverse complement strand
CGAAAATAGTGCCATTCCATATACATTAGGACCCATCACCCAATCTGAAGAGTCTACGAACATTTCCATAAACCATCGGTGGGCTTCATGCGGATGAATTTCTAAGAGTGTCATCATGTTTCCAACCACCATAAGTCGCTCGATGTGGTGTAGGTATCCCCACTTATTCACTTTCTCTATGGCTTCGTCTAAAGGGGGAATACCAAATTGAGCGGTATACCAGTGGGTGCTGAGTTTGTTTTCGTGCTTCCAAAAATTAAGGGATTCTTCTTTTTCAGAAAAGTTTTGATACACGCCTCTTACAAATTCGCGCCAACCCATAAGTTGTCGAACAAACCCTTCAATGGAATTCAGGGGAAGCTTTCTTTTTTCAAAAGCAGTCACTACAGCCTTCAGTACTTCTGCTGGGGTTAGGAGTCCCATGTTGATTGCAGGCGATAGGACAGAATGAAACAAAAACGGATCGCGTTTACTTAAAGCATCTTGGTAAGGACCAAAATTTTCTAAGCGTTCATGTATAAAATGTTCAAGCCACTTCAGCCACTCTTGTCGAGTGCTTGGCATCCAGTATTCGGAGCTATTGCCAGGGTGAGTTGGAAAATTCTTTTCAGCAATTTTTATAACTTCTTGTGTGATTTTTTGAATCTTTATCTGCGGTATAAGGGGAAGGGGGATATTTGTGTCTAGAGATTGCCTGTTGTCTTCGTCAAAGCTCCACTTTCCTCCAACAGGTTCCCCTTTTTCAACTAGCACCTTTAGTCTCTTGCGTTCCCGTTCATAGAAACTTTTCATAAAAGGACGTTTTGAAGATTTTAAATAAGCTCTAAAATTTTCACGGCTAGAAAGAAAGAAGGGCGAGGGGATAACTTTGTGTTCAAGTTTTGAGTTCTTTAGAAAATTATTAAAATCCTTTTCAAAAAACTTATCTTCTATTTCGTAGCTTTCTAGACATGTGATTTGAGGGTTGTTTTTAAGAAATCGAGTCAGTTTTTCAATAAAAGAAGACGTGTTGTCCTCTTCAAGTTTTTCATAGTGTACCTCGCATTTATTTTGCCGCAAATCTTCGGCATAATTGCGCATATTTGCAAGAAAGAGAATGATTTTGTGTTTGTGATATTTGTAGTGAGTGCAAAGATCTACTGATTCAGCCATGAAGCAAAGGCGTTTTTCTGGAAACAGACTTTGAGAGAATGGGAATAGTTGATTTCCAAGCACTATGCGTAAGGTTGAATTTTCTTTAAGGGCACTTTTCGACACCATCTGAGACTAAAGCTTAAATTATCGGAGTCCAGACCTCTTCAAATTTCTAAAAATCTTAAAATTTTGCTTGAATGTTCTAAGGCGTATTCAGCGCTATTAGGACTGAATTTTGACACAAAATTAAACAATCTTTGTTGGTTTTTTATTCGGAAAATTAGCAAGCTATGTAAGAATGATGTGCGAGGGTTAAGCTATGAGTTTCAAGAATAAAGAGTCTCTGAATAAAGGTAACTTTGCTCGCAAGGTTACAATTGCAGGAAGCCTTTTTTGGATATTTATGGGTATTTGGGGCATTAACAGCAGTTTTCAAGCCGCCAAAGAAGCTCGCGCCATTCAGATACGAGATATTGAATTGGGCTTTGGTTACAACGGCATCCCAAGTCAGGTTCAGCCCATCAATTGGGTAGTGCCAACTACAGTAGAAGAACGCATCTATGATCGAGTTAAAGAAAGCGGCTTACATAAAACTCCCTATTACTTTGAAGATCGTTTAATGAGGCATTTGCTGACTTTTGTGGCCTGTATGATCATGTCTGTATTTGTGCTCTATGCAACGCTCGTAGTGGACAAAAGGAAAACTACGGAATCCATGGGCGAAAGCACTCTGACATAGCTTGTTACCTGCTAGCTAACCGCACTTAACAAAGCTCATTAATTTATGCTCATTACTTTATATAGATAAGGATTATAAATGGAGCGGGAGACGAGGCTCGAACTCGCTACCCTCAGCTTGGAAGGCTGATGCTCTACCAAATGAGCTACTCCCGCAGGTAGGTCAGGCGTCAATTCCGCTTTCGCGTGCATGTCACACTGTCTTTTTACTTTGGTAACACAGGTTTATCGTATGTGTAGAGGGCAAAAAAACAAAATATTTAGTTTCCCAAAACCCTCAATATCACACGGTGCAGCTCTAGCCCGAGCTATCTCATTTCAGGTACTTGTCACTCCAGTACAGGCGTTGTAAGTTGACTGCGTCCGGTACGGCTTGGCCAAGTGCATTGTATTGTGAATTTTTGCACCTCTTTTTGAGGTTCGTTTCTATTTCACTTTATAAAACATCAACTAAGTAGTTCGGTAACAAATAGGAAATTAAAGCTCTAGCTTCTGGGTTAATAAGTTTTGAGTCTTTAGTGAAATAAGAAAAAGCCACTGAAGGAGGCAAAAGGAACTAAATGTCTAAGGAAAAATTTAACCGCGATAAACCACATGTGAACATTGGAACAATCGGCCACGTCGACCATGGTAAGACAAGTCTTACAGCCGCAATTACAAAAGTACTTGCAGCAAAGGGTCAGGCAGAATTTAGAGCTTACGATCAAATCGATAAAGCTCCAGAAGAAAAAGAGCGTGGTATTACAATCAATACTTCGCACGTTGAGTACGCAACTGCTACTCGTCACTACGCACACGTAGATTGTCCAGGACACGCTGACTATGTGAAAAACATGATCACCGGTGCTGCTCAAATGGACGGTGGTATTCTCGTAGTATCTGCTTCTGACGGTCCTATGCCTCAAACACGTGAACACATTCTCTTGGCTCGCCAAGTAGGTGTTCCTGCTCTTGTTGTGTTCATGAACAAGTGTGACATGGTAGACGACGCAGAACTTTTGGATCTTGTTGAAATGGAAATTCGCGAACTTCTTAGCAAGTATGAATTCCCTGGAGACACTATCCCTATTACGCGTGGATCTGCTCTTAAAGCACTTGAAGGTGATACAGGACCTCTTGGAGTTCCTGCTATCGAAAAACTTATGGATTCAGTGGATGCATTCATTCCACTTCCTGAGCGTCCTAAGGACAAACCTTTCTTGATGCCTGTTGAGGACGTATTCTCAATCTCTGGTCGCGGTACTGTAGTTACAGGTCGTGTAGAGCGTGGAATCATCAAAGTAGGTGAAGAGATCGAAATTATCGGTCTTCGTCCAACTACTAAAACAACTGTTACAGGTGTTGAAATGTTCCGTAAACTTCTAGACCAAGGTGAAGCTGGCGATAACATCGGTGCGCTTCTTCGTGGTACTAAGAAGGAAGAAGTTGAGCGCGGTCAGGTATTGGCTAAGCCAGGATCTGTATTGCCTCACAAAAAGTTCAAAGGCGAAGTTTACGTTCTTAAAAAAGAAGAAGGTGGACGTCACACTGCGATCTTGAACGGTTACCGTCCTCAGTTCTACTTCCGTACAACTGACGTAACTGGAAACGTTACACTCCCTGCAGGAACTGAAATGGTTATGCCTGGTGACCGTGTAACAATCGACGTTGAACTCATCACTCCAATCGCTATGGAAAAAGAACTCCGTTTCGCTATTCGCGAAGGTGGTCGTACCGTAGGCGCTGGTGTTGTTGCAGCTATCGTTGAGTAATTCGATCTAAATGTTGTGGGCGAGGGAAACCTTGCCCACAAGAGTGGGTCAATAGCTCTAATTGGTAGAGCGTGGGATTCCAAATCCTAAGGTTGTAGGTTCGAGCCCTACTTGACCCGCCACTTAAGAAAAGGAAGAGGTGTCAGATCAGTCTGGCCCTTACGATTTAAATAAAATGAAGAACGCAAAAGTAGTAAACATAGTTTTTCTCTCAGCAGGGGCTCTCCTTTGGTTGGTTTCCTTGCATTACATCACTCAGTGGGTTGGGTATTTCCAACTCTCTCGTACTCTAGGCTCTGAGGCTGCCGATCTTGTTCGTCATGGTATGCCGATTGTCTTAGGAGTCGGTTTATTTGCAATTTTAAGATCATGGACCAAGGCTACGCATTTCGTAAGCGATTGTGTCGATGAACTTTTTCGTGTTGTTTTCCCCGGATCTAAAGAAGTTAAAGTTGGAACAGTTTGGGTTATTACACTAGTAATACTGGCTGGATTAGCATTTGGTGCTCTGGATTGGGGTATTACCCAAGTCATCAAACGCCTTATTGGCCTGAAGTCTTAGGAAAGGTGACCCATAATGGAATGGAATCAAGAAGATAAAGAAGCAGAAGTCGTTGCAGAAGAAACTGTAGCTGATGAGACTCCTGCAGTAGAAGAAGCTAAATCAGTAGCAAAAGTTGACGCCGCACCTAAGGCGGAAGACGAAGCTCCCTCTGAAGAAGAAGCCACTAAACGCAAAATCAGCACACGCCCCGATCTCAAATGGTACATCATCAATGCGCAAACAAGCTTTGAAGCGAGAGCTAAGAATTCACTCGAAGAAGCAATCGTTAGAGCAAAAAAAGAAGATGAGTTTGGTGACGTCCTTATTCCTGTTGAGTCAGTAGTAGAGCTTGTAAAAGGGCAAAAGAAGGCTACTGAGCGTAAATTCTTTCCAGGCTACATGCTAGTTCAGATGATTTTGACTGACGAAAACTGGCATATCGTTAAAACAACTCCTCGTATTACGGGATTTGTTGGAAATGCTCGTAAGCCACCTGCTATTCCTCCTAGAGAGGTTGAGCGCATTATGGGGCAAATGGTTGAAGGTCGCCAGCAAGCTAAACCCAAATATACCTTTAAAGAGGGCGATAACGTTCGCGTTATCGATGGGCCGTTTGCAAACTTCAACGGAACTGTAGAAGAAGTTAAACCAGAAAAATCTAAGCTTAGGGTACTTGTTTCGATCTTCGGTCGTGCTACACCTATTGAGCTAGATTTCATTCAGGTTGAGAAAACTTAGATCTGAAGAGGTCTTTTAACTGAGATTCGAAAGAGTCTTTAAACAATAACTGGGAGACTGAGGAATGGTTCCTCGGTCGTTAGTACTAGGAGATATGAATGGCAAAAAAAGTCACAGGATTTATTAAGCTACAAATACCCGCCGGAAAGGCAAACCCTGCACCACCCGTAGGACCAGCACTTGGTCAGCACGGCGTGAACATCATGGAGTTTTGCAAACAGTTTAATGCGCGCACACAGCCGCAAGCTGCTGAAGGCCTCATCATACCAATTGTAATTACAGTTTACTCTGACAAGAGTTTTACCTTCATTACAAAAACCCCTCCCGTTGCAGTTCTTCTTTTGAAAGCTGCAAAACTTCAGAGTGGTTCAGGCGTTCCCAATAAAAACAAAGTTGGAAAAGTCAAAATGGATGATGTGAAAAAAATTGCTGAGTTGAAAATCAAAGATATGAACTGTTTCTCAGTTGAATCTGCGATTTCTCAAGTTAAGGGTACAGCCCGCTCAATGGGAATTGAGGTAATCTAAAAATGGCAAAAAGATATAAAGAGAATTTCTCTTCATTCGACGGCACAAAAAAATACACACTAGAAGAAGCGTTCGCTATTTTGGAAAAATTCAAAGGCGCGAAGTTTGATGAAACAATCAACGTCGCATTTCGTTTGGGTGTAGATACTAAACAATCTGATCAACAAGTTCGCGGAGCAACTTTGCTTCCCAATGGAACTGGTAAAAAAGTTCGCATTGCAGTTTTTGCTAAGGGCGATAAAGCCGCTGAAGCGGAAAAAGCTGGAGCAGATGTTGTAGGCGCTGACGATCTTGTAACAAAAATCAACGGCGGTTGGATGGATTTCGATAAAGTTATCGCAACACCCGACATGATGCCTGTTGTTTCTAAAGTGGCAAAAGTTTTAGGTCCTCGTGGTTTGATGCCTAACCCTAAAACTGGAACTGTAACTGCCAACATCGTTCAAGCAATTAGCGAAGAACGTAAAGGTAAAGTTGAATTCCGCGCTGAAAAAGCAGGTATCGTTCACGCTCCTATTGGAAAGAAAAGTTTTGGTGGCGATAAACTTAAGCAAAACCTTGTGGCTTTGGCTGAGTCTATTGTTAAAGCAAAACCTGCTACATCCAAAGGTGCTTATTTAAGATCCATCACCATTGCCCCAACTATGGGACCTGGAATTCGTATTGAAACGAGCCAGTTCACAGTGGGCGTTTAAGGAGACATGACGTGAATAAGCTTCAAAAAACAGAATTACTCGAACAGCTCAAAGGCAAGTTTGAAAAAGCAAACGCTGCCTTTGTTACTGAGTACCGCGGAATGACTGTAGAAAAGATGACGGAACTCCGTCGCAAAATCTATGAGTCTGAAGGCGAACTCAAAGTTATTCAAAACCGCATAGCAAAACTTGCTGCTAAAGGTACAAGTTTTGAAGGAATCTCTGATAAATTCAAAGGTCCTTTGGCTATCGCGTTTTCGTATAAGGATCCTGTTGGAATTGCAAAAGCAGTTTTAGAGCAGGTCAAAGAAGATAGTCCTTTCCAAATCAAATTCGGAAGTTTGAATGGAAAGTCTATGACAACAGCTGAAGTGAAGGCGCTTTCTAAGTTGCCTGATCGTCAGACATTACTCGGAGTGGTTGCTGGTACATTTGCCGCACCTCTTCGCAACTTTATGGGCGTAATAAGCGCAGTGCCCCGCAATTACGTTAATGTACTCGTGGCAGTTAAAGACCAAAAAGAAAAGGCTTAAAAAATTTGATTTAGATCAAATTATAGAAGAGAGGAACTTATGAGCATGACCCAAGAACAAATTATCGAA
>CAZIFW010000100.1:0-6784 GCA_964538275.1 uncultured Bacteriovoracaceae bacterium | reverse complement strand
CGATTGGAGAAAAACAAAAAAAACTGCTCAAGAAAATACTGGGCCGTTCACTTCTCCAGTAACTTTGATTGGCGGTTTACATGCTGTTCTTAAGAACTTTGAAAAAACAGGCTATGAGAATTTGTATGAAAAAGCATGGAGACTTTTAAAGGCTACGCGTGAAGCGGTAAAAGCTATGGGGCTTGAACTTTTGGCGAAGAGAGATGAAGACGCTTCGCCTGCGTGTACATCTGTTCTTACAGAAAACGTTGTAGATAATAAAACTTTTAAAAAGTTAGGTCTCACCGTCAGTGGTGGCCAAGATGAATTAAAGGGTAAGATTGTTCGTTTAGGACACATTGGTTACATAGACGGATGGGATGTATTAAGTCAGCTCTTAGCGTTAGCAAAAGCTGCTGAAACTAAAGGTACAAAAGTAGATCTTGCAAAAGGTATCGAAGCATTTTGGAAAGTGATTGAAGATACGGCTGATCAAACTCCCTCCAATATGAAAGTTTAAAGGAATTACATAGAGATGACTCAATTCAAAGTATTGGCCACTGATGGAATGGATAAAGCTGCGAGTGAAGAGCTTAAAAAAAATACAAGCTTTCAAATAGAAGTTCGCAAAGAAACTCCAGCTGCTGAATTGCATGCAATAGCTAAGGACGTAGATTTTATTATCATCAGATCTGCGACTAAGTTGGGCGCCAAGGATTTTGAGTCTCTTCCTAAATTAAAGGGAGTTATTCGCGCAGGAGTTGGAATTGATAACGTAGATTTGGAAGCTGCAAAAAAAGCAGGTGTCTATGTTTGGAATGCGCCTACTGGGAATTTTCTTGCAACCGCTGAGCATGCTATCGCACTTACTTTTTCGCTATTGCGTGGAATTCCATTTTCTCATACTGCAAGTCGCACAGGAGTTTGGGCTAAAAAAGAAGCTTCAAGCATGGGTCGTCAAATTCAGGGGTCATACTTAGGGTTATTTGGCTGTGGAAACATTGGCTCCCGAGTTGTTAACATTGCAGTTGCTGCGGGTATGAAAGTTGGCATTTACGATCCGTACCTTAAATTGGCTCCTTCAGGCGCGGAACTCATAAGTATCGATCAGCTTTTAGCTAATTCAGATATCATCACAATTCACACTCCCATGACTTCGGAAACTAAAGGTTTCTTTAATCTTGAGCGAATGATGAAAATGAAAAAGGATTCTTATTTGGTAAACGCAGCTCGCGGCGGAATTATTGTTGAAGCTGATTTATTGAAGGTTCTACAAGAAGGACACTTAGCTGGAGCAGCACTGGATGTTTTTGAAAAAGAACCCTTTAGTTTTGAGAATGCTACAAGCAAAGCTTTACTTGAACACCCAAGAGTTATCGCAACTCCTCACATTGCAGCTTCTACGCGTGAAGCACAAGCGGCAGTGGGCATGGAGTGTGTAGAAAAGCTTGCCCATATCGCTTTGGCAGTTTCTGAGAACAACGAAAGCCAAATGCCTAAAGCTCTTGCCACAGGATCCTTCGTAAAAATCACTGGTCTCTAAAAGGTACCAATTACCTTTCGACATACCCCCTCCCTTTCTACATTCGGATGTAGTCGTTTGGGAGGCTGGAATATGCTTTTTCGTAATCCGCGTCTTAATTTTTCAAGCTCAGATTGTGATTGAGTTAAGTTTAGCCATCTTAGTTCTTCAGAGATGCTTGCGGGTATTAGGTATGAATAATCATGTTTAGCTAAGGGAAATTGCAGTGATGATAATCCTAGCAAAGCTTGAACGGTGCTCCATTTGTAATTTTCCACGCGATCAACAATTCCAGCTCTTAATGGGTTTTGATATACGTAGCGATAAACACTCAAGTAATGTTCGGGGTATTTTATAATCGAATATTTGTAGCGACCGCCAAATCCAAACACCTGTTTGAGGGTAGATTTTTTGAGCCACCTACTTATTTCTGTTTGAAAGTAGCGAATGCATTCATAGAGATTTTCTTCAGGCGTAGAAATCAATAAATGATAGTGATTGCTCATTAAAACAAAAGAATGAATCTTTGCTCCATTTCTATACTCAAGCTCAGCTAATAATTTGCAGCAGATTTCCCACATGTGACTTAGATCGACCGCATAAAAACGCTTGTCTAGGCTGCGATTGTAAACGTGATAGGGGTAAAATGAGCTTTTTTCCAACGGCTTTCTGGGCATACTTGCTTGCCCAGCAAATTACGTGCCTATGTCAGAAGGCAGGGGGTGTGTCGAAAGGTAATTGGTACCTTTATTGGCCAACGCCTAAATATCGGTAGCCGGAGGATTTAAATTCTTTGGCAGCTAATACATTTTTACCGTCGTAAACATGTGAGCCTTTGAATAAGGTCTTAAGTCTTTCTGGATTTAGTCTCTGAAACTCTTGCCATTCGGTCACTAGGATTAACGCCTGTGAGTTTTTTAAGCATTCGTTGAGACTGCTACAGAATTGGATATTTTTAAGATCCTTAGCCCAGCTTTTAAAGTTATTCATAGCTTTGGGATCATAAGCTTGAACTTTAAAACCTTTTTGCGTGAGTGCTTCTGCAATAGAAAGTGCAGGGCTTTCACGAATATCATCTGTTTCAGGTTTAAATGCGACTCCTAAAAGTGCAATGGTTGTTTTTTCAGGATGAGGAAATTCTTTTTGAATATCATTCATGAAGAAAAGTTTTTGTTCGTCATTAAATTTATCAATAGCCTCTGGAATAGAACTGTCTACACCGAGGTTTTTACAGAGATGAATAAAGTTTTTAATGTCTTTTGGAAAACAACTGCCCCCAAATCCAAGACCAGAATATAAATATTTAGAACCAATTCTTGAGTCTGTTTGTAGAATTTTTTCAATCTCGCGAATGTTCGCGCCTGTGGCGGCAGAAAGACGTGCGACCTGATTAACAAGTCCTATTCTTGAAGCTAGCAGTAAATTGGCTGCAAGCTTTCCTAGTTCTGCACTTGTTGCATCCGTTTTGATGAGAGGACGATTGTTGAGTAAGAAACTGGAGTAAAGTTTTGCAACCGCTTCAACAGCAGCGGGAGTACCCCCTAGAACGACTCGCTCAGGCCGTAAAAAGTCGCCTACAGCTGTACCTTCGCGTAAAAATTCTGGATTGTTTACCACCCAAAATTTGCCATTAAGTTTTTTATTTGCCACATCTTGTAATCGTTTCCCTGTTCCAACGGGAACTGTAGATTTTAAAACAAAATAAGTTTCGGCAGTGCAAGCTTCGATACTTTCTTGCAGAGCTTCTTCTACATATTGGAGGTTGGCACTTCCATCAGGACTTTCAGGCGTACCTACAGCACAAAATATGAAATTTGGATTGAGTGCTTGTAACGCTTCTTTTTGACTTCCGAAAAACTTAAGTCTGTCTGCTGCAATTCCTTCTTTCATAAGTTCAGACAGAGAAGGCTCGTAAAAAGGGCAAACACCTTCTTTAAGTGACTTAAGCTTTTCAGTGTTTTTTTCAACAATGCCAACTGTGTACCCTGCACTAGAAAAACAAGTTCCAGCTACAAGTCCAACATATCCAGCACCGACAACAATCAGACGATCTGAGTCCATAAGCTAGTTATAACTCTAAGTCACAAATCTTAATAGGTACTTTTTTTCAAAGGCATTTAATACGACAATTACAATATGGCATCTGAAGCAAAAAAACGCATCAACTGGAAAAGACAAGCTTTAGCCGCAGAACGTTTACGTTTTGAAATTGTTCGAAACTGGCAGTCAAATAACGATCCTGTGAGAATGGATTTGCTGGCCTTAGGTGTAGCTCACGAGTTTAATAATATTTTAGGCGCTGCATTGGGACATGCGGATTGGGCACTTGAGAGTCAGTCACCAGAAGACATGAAAGATGCACTCGAAGTCATTCGAATTGCATGCTTAAGATGTGCGCAAATTACAAAATCCTTGCAGGGTATTGTTCAGCCTCGTGAAGAAGGAAAGGCCATTTTTCAGCTCAAAGATCTTTTTGAGGAAATAAGACGCCTATGGATAAATAGAGCAGATAAGAATCAAGTAAAATTAGAATTCGAAGAAGCTCAAACAAGAGTTTATTTGGACGCGAGTGCTTTTGTAGAAATACTCTCTAATTTGATTAAAAATTCGTTTGAAGTTTTAGAAAAACTTAAGATTCAATCACCGCAAATGACAATTTCAACTGAAGTATCAGAGGGTATGGTGAATATTCATTATAAGGATAATGGTCCAGGTATTCCCAAGGCCCATCGTCCTTACGTTTTTCAGCCCTTCTTTTCTACCAAGGGAAGTATCAGTGCGGTTTATGATTCGCCAGAACTTGCTCAAAATGAAGCCGAAGCCCCAAACCCCAAAAATTCAGGCCTTGGGCTTTTTCTTAGCCGAGCTTTGGCTCAAGAGATGGGGGGCGACCTACGACTTATTGACACCGAGGTAGGTGCAGGGGTTCATTTCGTGCTTTCGATGCCTTTGGTGAAGTAAGTCAAAATTTCGTCGAGCAATTTTAGTCATTATTTCATTAGGGAAATTCAATTTCTAACCGATAAAAACTCTATGAAAACTCTTTATTTCGTGGGAAATGAAGAGCTTTGGAACGATGCTTGGTTTGCAGCATTAGTCGAAAGCCTCAAAAGCCGCTCAATGGGCGTGGTTCTTATGGATCACGTGCGGGATGCGCATGACTTAAAAAACGTTTGTGAAAAGTTATCTGCTTATGAGCGTTTAATATTTCACAAGGCTTTTGATCCACACAAAATTCTAGCTGCATCGAGCATTCAAGTTCCAGAATCAAAAAGCTCTTTGCTCTACGTTTTTGCAGATATTATCAATGACAATGCGTCACCTCGGCACATTGCTTGGGGAGTCGATGCAGAAGAGTTTGTTAGGACAATTGGTCTAGGTGAAGTTTCGCAAGTCTTAGAAGATGCTTTTATCTTTGATATGAACTTAGCGGGCGAAGTTTCAAAAGCGATTGAAAAAAGTGAAGGCTCACTTTTTGACTCAGAACTTTTATCCGCTGATGCTGCTCAAATGGAGCGTATGATTGATGCAAACACAGATATTAGAGATCTTGTTGCTCCAAAAGAAAATTTTGAAGCTAAAGATCCCTCAGAGAGTGTCTTGAAAGTTGCAGAGGAAATTGTAGCTGACAGTACAGTTGCATTAGAAAATGAAGTGTCTCTGGATCTTGAATCAGAGCTCGATATTGATTTAGCGGGGGACGTTTTTAATGAGTCTCTTAAGGTTCAAGATGAATTTGTAAAAGAACAAGCTCTGGAAGAATCTTTTGAGGCTAAAGCTACAAAAATCATTAAACCCGTTCAGGCAACTCAAGTTGAAGAGTTGTCTATTCAGCCCGCAGTAGAGCTTCCTAAATTTGAAGAGACTGAGGCTCCTCAAGATTTTGCAGAAGCAATTCCAGTTGGCGCACCTTCCGTTGAAGTCAGTCAACTCATATCTGCTATGAGCCAAAGCGTATCTAGAGAAGATATGGAAGTTCTCAAGCGTTATTCTAGTTTAAAAGAAAGAGAACTTCGTGAATCGCAAGCGGCCGCAGAAGCTTTAAGAAAACAGATTCGTTATTTCGATGAGCGCTTAAAGAAGAGTGAAGAAGAGCGTAGAAAATTACTTCTTAAGTTAGATGAGACTCATAACGAGCTTAGAACCACAGCGGACAAGAAAGACGAAAATAGAGCTCAATTAAGAAGTATTGAAAGCCGCTATGAAGAAAAAATTAAAGAGCTATTGGTACAGCTTGAAAGTTCTCAATTCCAAGCTGGAAAATTAGATAAAAAACTTACGGACTTTAGAGAGCGTGTCAGAAATGATTTACAAAAAATTAGATCCCGAGAGCGAGAGCTAGCGAGTCGCTTAGAAATTCAAAAAAGAGATGCTGAAGCTTTGCTCAGCGCAAAAGATGAGCGATTATTAAATCAGAAGCGTGAAATGGATCGTCTAGAATTTGATCTAGATGCTCTTAAAGAACGTTTGTTGGATGATGCTCAAAAAAGCGAAGAGCGTAGAAAGCGTGTGGCACGCGCCCTTCAGTCCTTAAAATTGGCACAAAGTATTTTGTCAGGTCTTGAAGAGGACGTTGTTACTAAAGACGAAAAAGATAAAGCAGCTTAGAGGTTAACATGACTAGGAAGGTTAAGTTAGTAGTTTCAGATTTTCACTTAGGAAAAGGTGCTTTCTTGCGTGATGGTTCTGTAAACATACTTGAAGACTTTTTTGCCGACCGTCAGTGGGACGAGTTTCTAAAATATTACAGTGAAGGTGAGTTTCGAGACGCAGAAGTTGAGCTTATTCTCAACGGAGATATCTTTGATCTGATCAGAGTAGATTACAGGGGATATATTTCTCCTATTCTTACTGAGGGAATATCAGTTGAAAAACTACAGAGTGTTTTAGATGGCCATCCTGTCTTTGTAGAAGCTTTGAGACGTTTTGCTTCAGCTTCCAATCATAAAATTACTTATGTGGTAGGAAACCATGATGTAGAGATGATTTGGGGACGTTGCCAAGAGTTATTGTGCCGAGTGGTTGGTGCAGACATACAATTTTTTAATTTCAGCTACATTGATGATGGCGTTCACGTAGAGCATGGGCAACAATTTGAAAATGTGAATCGTCTCAATCCTAAGCAAATGTTCATTACCAAAAATTTAAAAGAACCCATAATAAATCTACCTTGGGGAAGTCACTTCGTGATTAACTTTGTAACTCCCATTAAGCTTCAAAGATTGGCCGTTGATAGAGTGCGTCCTGTTCAAGCATTTATACGTTGGAGTTTGTTACATGATA